>JBKOZS010000145.1:0-28541 GCA_046726015.1 Acidobacteriota bacterium | reverse complement strand
TTGCTGGTGCACCTGATTTAAAAGGCGCTTTCCTAATAAGTTGTCGAAGGAGCTCACTGCCAACGTCAGCTATGAAGGTACTGGTTGCGGACAAGTTCGAGAAGAGCGGCATCGATGGCCTGAAGGCGGCCGGATGCGAGGTGGTGTACGAGCCCGATCTGAAAGAGGATTCGCTCACGCAGGGCATTGCATCGACGGGCGCCGACGTGCTGGTTGTGCGCGGCACGAAGGTGACCACCCCGATGCTGGACGCCGGGCGCCTCTCGCTCATCGTTCGCGCCGGCGCCGGCTACAACACGATCGATGTCGCCGGCGCATCGAGCCGCGGGATCTACGTGTCGAATTGCCCGGGCAAGAACGCGATCGCGGTCGCCGAGCTTGCGTTTGGGCTGATCCTCTCGCTCGATCGGCGCATTCCCGACAACGTCGCGGAGCTGCGGAGCGGGAACTGGAACAAGAAGGAATACTCGAAGGCGCAGGGGCTTTACGGCCGCACGCTCGGTCTTCTTGGCGTCGGCAGCATCGGGCGCGAAATGATCCGCCGCGCTGCCGGGTTCGGGATGAACGTCGTGATCTGGAGCCGCCGGTTCGACGGCGAGCGTCGTCCCATCACCGACGTCGAAGCGCGCGAGCTTGGCATCGAGAGCGTGTTGCGCGCGATCAGCATCGAGCTGGCGCCGACGCCGGCCGACGTCGCGGTGCGCGCCGACGTGCTCAGCGTTCATGTCGCGCTCGGGCCGGAAACGAAAGGTTTCGTCAACGCCGCGCTCCTTGTGAAGCTCAAGCCCGGATCCATCTTCATCAATACTGCGCGAGGAGAGGTCGTTGATTACCAGGCCCTGGCCGCCGCGGTAAAGGAACGCAACCTGCGCGTGGGACTCGACGTCTACGCAAACGAGCCCTCCAGCGCGACGGCGCCATTCAAGGACGACCTGGCGGCGCTTCCAGGCGTCTACGGCACGCACCACATCGGCGCGTCAACGGACCAGGCGCAGGAAGCCATCGCGGCGGAAACGGTGCGCATCATCCGCAGCTACAGGGACACCGGTCACGTGCCGAACGTCGTGAACCTTGCGCAGCGCACGCCGGCGACACATATGCTCGTTGTCCGTCACCGCGATCGCCCCGGCGTCCTGGCACATGTCTTCAGCCACCTGCGGCAGGCCAACCTGAACGTGCAGGAGACGGAGAACATCGTTTTCGAAGGAGCCGAAGCAGCCGTGGCGCGTATCAATCTGGATGGCGCGCCGGTCCCGGCGCTCTGTGACACCATCAAAAGCGGCAACGCAGATGTGCTTGATCTGCAGCTCGTGAAACTCTAGAAGGACATTATGGCGACGACAACAACTGCCCGCATCTTCAACTTTTCCGCCGGTCCCGCCGTGCTGCCCGTCGACGTGCTCGAGGAAGCGCAGCAGAACCTGCTCTCGTATCCCGGCGTCGGCATGTCGATCCTCGAGATCAGTCACCGTTCGAAGACGTTCGACGACATCATCCAGGGGTGCGAAGCGGACATGCGGACGCTCGCGAACATCCCGTCGAACTACAAGATCCTCTTTCTGCAGGGTGGCGCCAGCCTGCAGTTCTCGATGGTGCCGATGAACCTGCTCCCTGCCGGAGGTTCCGCGGACTACATCATCACCGGCGCGTGGTCGCAGAAGGCGGCCAAGGAAGCCAAGCGCGTAGGCACCGTCAAAGTCGCCGCGACGACCGAAGCGGAGAACTTCGCGCGGGTGCCCAGGCAGCAAGAATTGAAGCTCGACCCGAACGCGGCGTTCGTTCACATGACGTCGAACAACACGATCTTCGGGACCGAGTGGCAGCACCTGCCGGATGTAGGCAACGTGCCGCTGGTGTCAGACAACTCGTCGGACATCTTCAGCGGGCCCATCGACATTTCAAAGCACGCGCTGATTTACGCCGGCGCGCAGAAGAACCTGGCGCCAGCTGGCGTCACGATCGTCATCATCCGTGAAGACCTGCTCCCGCGATCGTCCGCGTCGCTGCCGACGATGTTGAACTATGCGGTGCAGGCGGAGAACCAGTCGCTTTACAACACGCCGCCGGTGTTTGCGATCTACATCATGCGCCTCGTGATGACGTGGCTGCTGAAGCAGGGCGGGCTGCCCGCGATCGACAGGGTGAACCGCCGCAAGGCCGAGAAGCTGTACGCCGAGATCGATCGCAGCGGCTACTACCGCGGCCACGCGCAGAAGGACAGCCGCTCGCGCATGAACGTCACGTTCCGCCTGCCGAGCGAGGATCTCGAGAAGAAGTTCGCCAAGGAAGCGACCGCGGCTGGCCTCGACGGCCTCAAGGGGCACCGATCGGTCGGCGGCATCCGCGCGTCGATCTACAACGCGTTCCCCGAGGCGGGGGTCGAGGCGCTGGTGGATTTCATGAAAGAATTCGAGCGCAAGAACGGCTAGAAAACCCCTTACCCTACAGGAGTTTAGCGGAGTACAGAAGTCTTACAATCAAGCCCGTCCGAACCTGCTACGTTGGTCGTCATGTTCCCCGTTGAGGAGCCACGTTGACGACATTTCGCGCAGCCATTCGGACAGCTTATTCTCTGACAACGTTAAACTGGATCACCGCGGCCTTCATGGTGGCGTTCCATGTGCTCGCCATCGCGGCGTTCTGGTCGTTCTCGTGGACGAACCTCGCGGTCGCGATTGCGCTGCACTGGATTGCCGTCGGCTTTGGCATCAGCCTCGGTTACCACCGCCTGCACACGCATCGCGGGTTCAAGACCTCGAAGGGCTTCGAGTACTTCCTCGCGATCTGCGGCACGTTGACGCTCGAAGGGGGACCGATTTTCTGGGTTGCCACCCACCGGCAGCATCACCAGCTGTCCGATCATGAAGGCGACCCGCACAGCCCGCGCGACGGTGGCTTCTGGGCGCACATGGGCTGGATTCTCTTCGGCGATTCACACCACAACAACACCGCGCTGATGGTGCGCTACGCGCCGGATCTCGGACGCGACCCGTTCTATCGCTGGCTGAACACCTATCACTACGTGCCGCTCACCGCTTTCGGCCTTATCCTCCTCGCGGTCGGCGGCTGGTCGGTCGTGCTGTGGGGCATCTTCCTCCGCGTCGTCTTCGGCCTGCACGCGACCTGGCTGGTCAACTCGGCAACGCACATGTGGGGTTCGCGCCGGTTCGAAACCCGCGACGACTCGCGCAACAGCTGGTGGGTGGCGCTGCTGACGTTTGGCGAGGGCTGGCACAACAACCACCATGCGCACCCTGTGTCGGCACGGCACGGCCTCGCGTGGTACGAGTTCGACGTCAGCTGGATCACGCTCAAGATGTTCAACGCGATCGGTCTCGTCTCGGACCTGAAGGTCGCTAGAATCCGTCAGCCGCTGCCGGAAGAGGAAGCCGCGTAAAAGACGGAAGCCGGAAGACGCAAAGAAGACGGAAGGGCCGGGCTGCACACGTTGCAAGCCCGGTCTTTTGTTTTCCGCCCTCTCCACCCACCGTCCTCCGTCTTGCGGTATCGTCTCCGCATGATTAACGGAGCGCATCTTCTGCTCTATAGCAACGACGCGGATCAGGACCGCGCATTCCTGCGCGACGTGCTGCAGTTCCCATCCGTCGACGTCGGACGCGGGTGGCTGATCTTCGGGTTACCTCCCTCCGAGCTCGCCCTCCATCCGACCGAGGACGCGGAAGGACAGGCGCGTGGCGGCGGGGAGATGCTGGGCGCGGAGTTGTACCTGATGTGCGACGACGTGAAAGCCACGGTGAAGGCGCTGGAGGCAAAGCGCGTGACGTGTGCTCCGCTGGCCACGGAACCCTGGGGCATCCGCACGTCGATTCCATTGCCAAGCGGCGGCCGTATCGGGCTCTATCAGCCGACGCACCCGACAGCCACCGCGCTGCGCTGACGCGCAGCGAATTCTGTAATCACGGAACAAACGGCGCGGGCGGTCAGTCACATGAATCAGCACGCATGCGTACGACGCGCCCGTTGACGATTGCCGTTGCTGTGTTCGCCGCTGCCAGCGCACTGGCAGCCTGCTACCCGCTCAGCGGCGTCGCCGCCGGCGGCCTCCTTCATCCGGCGCGCCGCCATCTGAAAGACCCCGCGCCGCCGGGCTGTGACGACGGCCACCTCCAGGCAGGCGAACTGTTACTTGCTGGCTGGCGCTGTCGCGCCGCCGGGGAGCGCCGCGGGACACTGGTGTACCTGCACGGGATTGCCGACAACCGATCCAGCGCACGGGGGATCATTCAGCGATACACGAGCCGCGGCCTCGACGTGTTCGCCTACGACAGCCGCGCGCACGGCGAGTCGGCAGGCGATACCTGCACCTACGGCTTCTTCGAAAAAGGGGACCTTCGGCGCATCATCGACACCGCGGAGCCGGGGCCGGTCATTCTGTTCGGAACATCCCTCGGCGCGGCGGTCGCGGTTCAAGAGGCAGCTGACGACGCACGCGTCAGCGGTATTGTCGCGGCGGAAATCTTCTCGGATTTACGGACGGTCGCGCGCGAACGGGCGCCCTTCTTTCTGTCGGCCGGAACGATCGACGAGGCGTTTCGCATCGCGGAGCGCGACGGACAGTTCAAGGTCGATGCGGTCAGTCCGATGGCGGCGGCCTCCAGGATTTCAGTGCCGGTGCTGCTGATTCATGGCGCTGAGGATAAAGACACGCCTCCGGCCCATTCCGAGCGTGTGATGGCCGCGTTACGCGGGCCGAAGCATCTGATTCTGGTGCCTGGCGTCGGCCACAATCGGTCGCTGTCAGGGGACGTCTGGGGCTCGATTGATCGCTGGATCGACGAGGCCATCACCGTGCATCATTAGCGTGCCGCTGGCGCCGACAATGAATCACGACCAGATCTTCCGCATCGCGCTCATTGTCGCTGTGGCCGTGGTGATGCCCATCGGCCTGTACCACCGCATCAGGTCCGAGGCGACGCGCGAACCCCTCGATCGTCGGCAGGAGGGGCTCTTCATTCTCGCCACTCTGCGGCCAATCGGTATCGCGGTCATGCTGGGCGTGTTCATTTACATGATCAGCCCGCGCGCAATGGCGTGGTCCTCGATGCCGCTTCCGGCAGGGATCCGTTGGGCCGGAGTCGTATTCGCGATCGTCGGCGCCGTGCTCGTGACATGGACGTTTCGATCGATTGGCACCAACATCACCGACACCGTCGTCACGCGAAAGAACCACACGCTCGTCACGCATGGTCCATACCGATGGGTGCGCCACCCGTTCTACGGCTCGGTCGCCGTGTTCATGCTCGGCATCGGGCTGATGACGGCAAACTGGTTCATCCTGCTGGGCGAGGCCGTCGTGCTATCGCTCCTCGTCATCCGGACGCGCAAGGAGGAAGAAAACCTGGTGTCGCGTTTTGGAGATGCCTACCGGCAGTACATGAACACCACGGGCCGCTTCTTTCCGCGGTTGTAACTACGCGCGACGTTCGAGGCCGCCGCGCAGGTCCGGCGCCGCCGCGGCCGGCCGCCAGTCGTGGGTGACGCGCAGCACTTCTTCCAGCGTCGTTTCCCCGCGCGCGACCAGCGCCAGGCATTCCTCGCGAAGCGACACCATGCCGGTCGCGCGTGCCGCTTCGTGCATGCGTGTATCGGACGCGCGGCTCAGTACGAGCTCCGAGAACGACTCGGTCATGCGCAGCAGTTCGAAAATCCCGAGACGTCCGCGAAAGCCGGTACCGCGGCAATCCTGGCATCCGCGTCCGCGGAAGTAGGTCGAAGGCTCGCCGTCGCGGAACATCGCACGAAGCGTCGGCGGTGTCTGGACTTCAGTGCGGCACTTCTTGCAAGTCCGACGGATCAGTCGCTGCGCGACGATGCCGATCACGCTCGATGCAAGAAGATACGGTTCGAGCCCCATTTCGAACAGTCGCGTGATCGTCGCGACGGCGCTGTTGGTATGCAGCGTCGAGAGCACGAGATGTCCCGTCAACGACGCTTCGATCGCGACTTCCAGCGTTTCACAGTCTCGGATTTCGCCGACCATGATGACGTCGGGGTCCTGGCGCAGGATCGATCGCAAACCATTGGCGAACGTGAAGCCCGCCTTGTCGTTCGTCTGGCCCTGGTTCACTCCCGCCAGCGCGTACTCCACCGGATCTTGAATCGTGACGATGTTCTTGCCGGTTTGCACGAGCTCGCCAAGTGCCGCATAGAGCGTGGACGTCTTGCCGCTGCCCGTTGGTCCGGTAATGAGCAGGATGCCTTCCGGCCGGTGAATCAGCTCGCGCACCGTGTCGAGCGTCGCGCCGCTCATCCCGACACGATCGAGCTGGAGCCGCAGGCGCGTGCTGTCGAGGAGACGCAGCACGGCTTTCTCGCCGTGCACGGTCGGGTAGGTCGAGCTGCGGAGATCGAGGTGCTGATCCCCAACGGACGCGCTAAACCGGCCGTCCTGTGGGAGGCGATGTTCCGCGATGTCCATGCCCGACAGCACCTTGATTCGGGCGACAACCGCCGGTGCGAGTGCGGTTGGCAGCACGGCAACGTCGCGGAACGTCCCGTCCACGCGGAAGCGGATGTGAAACTCGTCGGGACGCCGCTCGAAGTGAATGTCGCTCGCGCCGTCGCCCGCGGCACGGGCGATGACGCGCTCGAGCACCGAGACGGCCGAGCGCTCCGCGGCCTCGTCACGCTGCAGCAGTTGTGCGGCCGCGGCTTCAATGACGACCGAGTCGGTATCTTCCTGCGAGATGTCGGGCAGCCACTCGTCGCCGTAGTAGCGGTTCAGCGCGGCAATGATCTCGTCCTCGAGGGCGAGAACGGTGTGGATCTCGCAGCCGGATGCAAAGCGCAAATCGTCGAGCGCCGTGAGATCCTTCGGCATCGCGAGCGCGACGGTCAGCGTCGAGCCGGTCCTCTGCAGCGGGAAGGCCGTGTGACGCCTGGCGACCTTCTCGGGCAGCGCGGCAATCGCGTCCGGTTGGACGGTGTGCGCGTTGACGCGAACCGTCGGCACCCCGAGCTGCTCGCTGAGTACTTCGAGCAGTACTTCGGGTGTGAGGACTCCCTGGTCCACCAGCACGCGCCCGAGCCGGCGTCCTGAGCGCCGCTGTTCATCGATGGCGGAATCGAGCTGCTCTGCCGTGATGAGGCCGCGCTCGACCAGCAATCCGCCAAGTGCCGTGTGCCCGCGCGGGCGTGGGTGCACGCCGCGCGACGGCACGGGCATCCGAAAAGAGGTCTTGGACCGGCCCGGCGAGTGGTCGGCGTTGCCCCGGGACGGCACAGGAGGGGTCACGGGCGCGCGTAAGAGCAAGCTCAGCGCCAGCCGTGTAAGCTGCGCTAACCCGCTATATCTAAAGGCTTATAAGGGACCGGCGCGATGTCCAATTTGAAGCCACGTGTTCCATCACGGAACACAGAGTGTCAAACCTCGAACCTTCCACCTTCGCGCTATCGTGCTCCGGTGGACAAGCCGCCTTCCCGCTTCGCGCTCCGGCGGACAAGCAGCGCGCCGTGTCGCAGCGTCCGTCCCGCACCTCGTGCGTCGCGCCTCGCACCTCGGTACGGCTATCCTTAAAGAATGATCAGCGGCCGCCGCCGGTCCGCCATCTTCTTCAGCATTCTCGGCATCTGCCTCGTCGCGCTGGCGACGACGCTCAACGTGAGCTGGGTCGTCCTGTACTGGCGGCAGGGGGTGCTGTGGCTGCTCGGCATCATCTTCTTCATCCTCATCACCGGCGGCATCGTCCTCAACACGATCTTTCTCGTGCGCGAAATCCGGCGGAACGAGCAGCACGACTCGTTCATCAACGCCGTCACCCACGAACTGAAGACACCGGTCGCCTCGATCCGGCTGTACTTGCAGACGCTGCAATCGCGCGAGCTTGACGAGACGAAACGCCGCGAGTTCTATCGCATCATGCTCGATGACAGCGAGCGGTTGTTGCACACCATCGACCAGGTGTTGCGCGCCGGCGCCACGGGATCGCGGCTGCGGCGGACGTCGCGCGTGCGGCTCGACCTCGGCGAGATCGCGCGCGAATGCGTCGAGCTCGCGCGGACGCGCTTTCATCTCGAGCCGGGCGCGCTCGAATATGTCGACCGCACGGCGTCGCGCCCGGTCGTGCTTGGCGATGGCGATGAATTGAAGGCGGCCGTGTGGAACCTGATCGACAATGCGGTGAAATACTCGTCAGGCGACATCAAAGTGCGCGTCGAACTCGAAGAGGCCGACAACCAGCGGCTCGCGATCCGCGTGACCGACAGTGGGCTCGGCATTTCTCCCACGGAACTGAAGCGGATCTTCCGCCGCTTCTATCGCATTCCTGCCGGTGTCGCGGTGCGAACGAAAGGTACCGGTCTCGGGCTGTTCATCGTGCGATCGGTGGCGCGCAAGCATGGCGGACGGGCGTTCGCCGAGAGCGCGGGAACCGGGCACGGCAGCACGTTCACGCTGCAGCTGCCTGCGGCGCCGCCGGCCTCCGCATGAGGAAGCCCGCATACGCATCGATGCCCCAGCGAGTGCTGATTGTTGAAGACGAGCAACATCTCGCGGAAGGTCTGCGCTTCAATCTCGAGGCGGAGGGGTTCGAGGCGGATGTTGTCGATACCGGCGAAGGCGCGCTGCAGCGGCTCCTCGACTCCACGTCGCACTACGATCTCGTGGTGCTCGACGTCATGCTTCCCGGCAAGGATGGCTTCGCGGTCGTCTCCGAACTGCGCGACCGCCAGCAGTTCGTGCCGGTGCTGATGCTGACGGCGCGCGGCCGTCCCGAGGATGTTCTGAAGGGATTCGGCGCCGGCGCCGACGACTACCTGCCGAAGCCGACCGAGCTCGCGATCCTTCTCGCTCGCATCGACAGCCTGCTTCGGCGGAGCTCGTGGGCGAAGCAGCAGGCCAAGCACGAGCGCTACACGTTTGCCGGCCGCACGATTGATTTCGACGCGCTGGAGCTCTCCGTCGGCGATCGCACGCTGCAGCTCACGCTGATGGAGGCCAACCTGCTGCGGTTCCTCATTGAGCACGAAGGCAAGGCCATCTCACGGAAGACCATGCTGGAGCGTGTGTGGGGATTGCGCGAGGACACCGACACGCGCGCGATCGACAACTTCATCGTGCGCCTGCGCCGCTACATCGAGCAGGAACCCGCCCATCCGAAGCACCTTTTGACGGTGCGTGGTGTCGGTTATCGGTTCATCGCAGAGCCGTAGTCTCGCGTGCCCGAGGCTCGAGGTCCGAGGTTCGAGGTCCGAGGTTCGAAGTCCGAGGTCCGAGGACCCAGGCGAAAGGCTATTCGCGCGGTATTGCGGGCGGGGCCCGGCGGCCGCGTCGGCGGCGGCGCCGGCGGCGTCGTGGAGCAAAGCTGCCCGCCTCTTCATCCCGTGGCGTGGCGCTGGCGTCGCGCAGCAGGGCGCGCCAGTGATGCACGACCTCGGGACGGCCTGCGTGAATCTCCAGCCAGACGAGTGCTTCATCGAGCACATGACGGTGGAGCAGCGCGCGCTGCGCGCGGGCCGGCGCATTCAGGTCGAGCAGGCGCGACTGGATTGAAAGCACCTGGTGCAGGCGCTCGATATCGCGCCGCGGCATCTGCAGCATGCCGAGTTCCACGCGGCGCTCGAGCGGATCCGCTGAGAAGCGCTGCCGCCGGCCGGCAAGGCTGAGCGGCACGAGGAGCGTGCCCGCGAGAATCGCGTTGGTCAGCGTTTCCGGCGCGGTGGGGAACTGCTGCCGATACGCATCGATGCGCGCCACCGATTCCCAGAGCGCGGCCGGCGCCTCGTGCAGTTCCGGCGTGATTGCGCGCAGGAGTTTCGTCTGCTTCAGCATCCGCAGGCTCTTCTCCGCCGATCCCGATCGGAGGATCTTGAAGAACTCCTCGAGCATGCGCGCCGGCGCGGCCCGGCCGATCTCGTGACGGTGTGTCTCGATCGCATCGAGGATCGGCTCGTCGATGCTGAAGTCGAGGCGCGCGGCCAGCACGACTGCGCGCAGCATGCGCACCGGGTCCTCGAGAAACCGCACAGAGGGATCGCCAATCGATCGGATCAGGCGTGCCTCGAGATCTTCGAGGCCATTCACGTAATCGATAACGGAGAACGTTCCAATATCGTAGAAGAGCGCGTTGATGGTGAAGTCGCGGCGGAACGCGTCTTCCTCCGGCGTGCCGAACGTGTTGTCGCGATGGATCAGCCGATCGTGCGCGCGTACCTTCGCGAGGTGCGTGGCTTCGGCTTGCGTCTGCTCGAGCAACGTGGGACCGGGCTCCGGTTCGGGCAGCGCCTCGATGGCTTCATCCACTTCAGGAGGAAGCTCCGCGGCGTCAACCTGCCGGCGGAACGTCGCCACTTCGATCGTCTTCGGTCCGAACTTCACGTGGGCGAGCCGGAAGCGGCGGCCGATGATCCAGCAGTTGCGGAACAGCTTCTTGACCTGGTGCGGGTGCGCCGACGTCCCGATGTCGAAGTCTTTCGGACGCCGGCCCAGGAGCAGATCGCGTACGCTCCCGCCGACGAGGTAGGCGACGTAATTGTGTTCGTGCAGCCGGTAGAGAACCTTGAGCGCATCGGGATCGATCTCGCGACGCGAGATTGCGTGTGCGGATCGGGGTACGATGGTTGGCTCTACCATCGATGCCGATTATAGCATCAGGCTCTGGCAGACGGGGGTTAAGTGACAGTACCGCAGAGAGTTAGGGCGGGCTCAGCGGTGTGCTACCATCGCTGCATGCGCGTGCAGGTGACGGCTTTCCTCCTCGTAATAAGTACCATCGGCGTGGCCGGGGCCGCTCCAGACGCGCTGGCAACCGCCCGGCGGTTGTATAACCTCGGGCAGTACGACGGCGCCCTGACGGCCGCACGCGAAGCGGCACAAAACCCGGCAACCGCGGCATCGGCCCGCCTGGTAATCGGCCGGATCAATCTCGAGCGGTATCGTCAATCCGCACAGAGCGCCGACCTCGAGGAAGCGCACTCCGCGTTACGAGCGCTCGATCCGCAGACGCTCGACTCCCGCGAGCGGCTCGAGTTGCAGGTCGGCCTCGCCGAGCTCCTGTACTTCGACGAACAGTTCGGCGCGGCGGCGGAACTGTTCGATCCGGTGCTGGAGGCCTCATCAGCGCTGGGACCGAACGCGCACGAACGGGTGCTGGACTGGTGGGCGAGTGCGCTCGATCGCCAGGCGCAGTCGTCAACGGACCGCGCGCCGCTCTACGAGCGCATCGTCGTCAGGATGGAGCAGGAGTTGCGGCGCGACCCCGCGTCGGTTCCGGCTGCGTACTGGCTGGCGGCCGCGGCACGAGGAGCCGGGGACCTCGACCGTGCGTGGGCCGCGGCATCCGCGGGATGGGTTCGTGGCGTCGCCGCGCGCGAGCGCGGGGCGGCGCTGCGTGCCGATCTCGATCGACTCGTCACCCAGGCGATTATCCCGGACCGCGCGGCGAAGGGGCCGGCCCGCGACCGCCGCCAGGCCACGACCGCGATGCTGGCGGACTGGGAAAACTTCAAGAAGGTTTGGTAGGCGACCGGCGCATCAGCCTTTCGCTTCCTTCCAGTTCTCGCCGATCCCCACATCGACGGTCAGCGGCACCTTCAACGTCACTGCAGATTCCATCAGCTCGCGCACGGCGCCGGCGGTCTCATCCGCGGCAGCCCTGGGCGCCTCGAAGAGGAGTTCGTCGTGCACCGTCAGGATCATGCGGGCCTCGCCTCCGGCAATACGCGGCAGTGCTGCGTGCACGTTGATCATGGCGCGCTTCAGGATGTCGGCGGCGGTGCCCTGGATGGGCATGTTCGATGTTTCGCGCTCGGCGGCGGCGCGAACCTGGCCGTTCTTGTTGTTGATGTTTGGCACCAGGCGCCGACGTCCGAACATCGTCTTCACGGTGCCGGTCGCGCGTGCCTCCGCGAGCAGGCCGTCAATGAACGCGCGTACCGACGGAAAGCCGGCGAAGTACGCATTGATGAAGGCCTGCGCCTCTTCGCGCGACACGCCGATGTCCTTCGCCAGCGTGAACGCCTGCTTTCCGTAGAGCAGTGCGTAGTTGATGATCTTGGCGCGCCGCCGCAGCTCGTGCTTGCTGAGCCCGCTGCGCGGACCGAACACCTTCAAGGCGGTCTGGTCGTGAATGTCGTCGCCGCGTGTGAACGCGCCAATCAGCGCTTCGTCGCCTGACAGGTGCGCGAGCACCCGCAGCTCGATCTGCGAGTAATCCAGGGAGATGAGCACGTTGCCACAGTCGGCGATGAACGCCCGCCGAATCTCGCGGCCAAGCTCGGTCCGTATCGGAATGTTCTGGAGGTTGGGATCGCTGCTGCTCAACCGGCCGGTCGCCGCGACCGCCTGGTTGAAGCACGTGTGCACGCGCCCGGTCTCGGGATCCTTCAGCTGCGGCAGTGCGTCGATGTAAGTCCCTTTCAGCTTCATCAATGCGCGCCACTCGAGCACCAGGCGCGGCATTTCATGCGCGAGCGCCAGCTCCTCGAGGACCTCGAAGGCCGTTGAGTGCGCCTTCGTCTTTGTCGTCCGGCGCAGCGTCTCGGTTTTGAGGCCCATCTTGTCGAACAGGATCTCGGCAAGCTTCTTGGGTGAGTTGATGTTGAACTCTTCGCCCGCGAACTCGTAGACGCGCGCGGCGAGGCGATTCAGTTCCTCGTCGATGTTCTGCGACTGCGACGCCAGGGCAGGGCCGTCGATCCGGATGCCCGCGCGCTCGATGTCCATCAGCACGGGGATGAGTGGATGCTCGAGCGTCTCGTACAGATTCTCGAGATCCTCCTTCCGCAACAGCGCTCGAAGCGGCGTCGCCACCTGCAGTGCCAGGTCGGATCGCTCGCCCGCGTAATCGAGCGCCGCCTGTACCGGAATCTGCGCGAACGAGACCGCCTTTGCGCCCCGTCCGCAGACGTCCTCTTCAGCGAGCGCCTTGTACCCGGTGTGCTCGAGCGCCAGATCTTCGAGCAGGTGCGCCGATCTCGTCGCGTCGATCAAGTAGCTCGCGAGCATCGTGTCCGTCTCGAGGCCGGCGAGCTCGACGCCGTGGCGCTTCAGCAGGATCGCGTCGAACTTGAGATCGTGCCCAATCTTGCGGATCGCCGGATCCTCGAGCACCGGCTTCAGGATGTCGAGTGCGGCCCGGGGATCGAGTCCACCGTCAAAACCGAGACCGGCGGCGACGAATGGCACGTAGCGCGCCTGCCGCGGCTTCGTGGAGAACGAGAGCCCCACGATCGCGGCACGCATCGCGGACGGAGTGTCCGGCAGCACCCGCAGCGCAAATCGCCCGACGGCGCGAAGTTCTCCGGCGAGCGCTTGCACGCCTTCGATCGTGTCGACCATCGAGTAGTCCTTGCCGATGGTCTGGGCCGTCGGCGCATACTCCATCACGAGCGAGCGGAAGCCCAGTCGCGCGAAGAGTTCGAAACAGCGCTGCTGCGAAGCGCCGCGGTAGCGCAGCGCGTCGGGATCGAAATCAACGGGGCAGTCGGTGTGAATCCTTGCCAGGGTACGGCTCTGCCGCGCATCCTCGGCGTGGTTCAGCAGCCCTTCGCGCTGACGCTTGTTTTGCACTTCCGGCGCATGCGCGAGGAGCTCTTCAAGCGTGCCGAACGTGGCGATCAGGTCGCGCGCGCCCTTTTCACCGATGCCAGGGACCCCCTTGATGTTGTCGATCGAGTCCCCCATCAGCGCGAGCACGTCGACGACCTGCGACGGGGCGACGCCGAACTTCTCCTTCACACCATCGGCATCGAACCAGGTACCCTCGTCCTTCGGGTTGTAGACCTTGATGCCGTCGTGGACGAGCTGAAAGAAGTCCTTGTCGCCCGTGACAATCGCGACTTCGAATCCCCGCGCGGCGGCTTTCGTCGCCAGCGTTCCGATCACATCGTCGGCTTCGAACCGTTGTGACGTCAGGATCGGCACGCCCAGCGCTTCGCAGGCCTCGTGAACCCACGGGATCTGCTCGGCAAGATCGCCCGGCATCGGCGCGCGGTTCGCCTTGTAGTCCTTGACGATTTCGTCGCGGAACGTCGGGCCCGCGAGATCGAACGATGCGGCAATGTACTGCGGCTGATGATCGTTGATCAGTTTGCGCAGCATCGTCACAAATCCGTAGACGGCGTTCGTCGACTTGCCATCCGGCCCGGTCAGCCCGCGGATCGCGTGATACGCGCGATACATCTGCGAGCTGCCGTCTATGAGGTACAGACGCGGCGTGCTCATTGGGAGGGAAACTTCAGTATATCATTCGAGAGATGTTCTCCCGGACGCGTGCGGTGCTGCTCGCCGTTCTCGTGGCGGCAACCGCAGGGGCCGCGTGCGGCCGCGGGGCCGGCCTGCTGAGCCCGCAGTACGAATACGAAGAAGATCTCACGCTGAAGCTCGATGGGTCGGCGACGCTCGTCGTCAACGCGTCGATCCCTGCGCTGATCGCGCTGCACGGTCTTCCGCTCAATCCTGATCCACGCGTTCGCGCCGATGAAACGCGCCGCCGCCTGCGAGAGGTTTACACCTCGCCGTACGCGGAAGTTCTTCGCGTGAATACCTGGACAAAATACCGACGGCGATTCGTCGGCGTGCGCCTTCGGATTCCCAACGTGCGTGAATTGCCGAAGGCCGCGCCATTCGCGTGGTCCTCGTACGTCGTGCGCGAAGAAGACGGGCACCACGTCTTCCGTCACGCGCTCGGTCCGCCGCCGTCCGGCGCTGCGAAACCAGATGTGGCGTGGAAAGGGAACGAGCTCGTGGCATTCCGGGTGCACCTGCCGAGCCGCGTGCTTTTCTATAACGCGCGAGACGTTGACGATCCGTCCAGGATTCGAACGATCGATCGCGGGAACATCATTACCTGGGAACAGCAGCTCGCCGATCGCCTGCAAGGCAAGCCGATCGCGTGGGCCGAGGACCGGGCGCCTGGCGTGATGGAAGTACGGATGGACAGCCAGTCGATTCTCTATCGCACGCTGTGGCTGTTCGGTCTCGCCTTTACCGCCGCCATTGCCGTGCTCGCGTTTCTCATCTGGCTCACCATGCGGCGTGGCGCCAAGGAAGTCACCCCGCAGGTTTGAGGTCTTGCGTCTTCTTCTCTCCCTCTGTGAGCGAAATCTTCGCTGACGCCGGCTGTACGCGTTCCAGGAACGCCGGATCGAACCACTCGCCCTGTTCCACATCGTCGGTTGCGATGATGCGATAGTCTCCCGGTGGCAGCCCGCGTAGTCGAAACGCGCCGTCCTGCCCGCTCCGAACCGCCCGGATCAGGCGCGACTGCGGATACCACTGGCGCGGATCGGTCGGAAATGCGATCACAGCGATTGCACCAATGCCAGTACCGTTGGAGTCGCGGACCGTCCCGCTAATCTCAGTCGAGCGATCGGTCATGACGACGGTGACGTTGTCGAGGTCCTCGCCGCTGCGCAATTCGATGGGCTCGTCCGTGACGTCGCGTCCCGCAATGGAAATCGACTTCATCGTCCACGCGCCATCTCCCGTGACGCGGACGTAGTGGCGGCCCGGCAACAGGTTCGGAACGCTGAACGTGCCGTTCCCGTTCGCGCGTGCTCCGCTGGCGAGCGGGCCGCCTCCGCGCCCGCCAGGCCCACCGCCAAATGGCAATGGCTCCACATCGGGCACGTCGATGCGGAAAGTCGAGTAGTCACCTGGCGCCGGAGTTCCGGACGATTCAATGGTGATGTTTCCTGAAAGCGAGACCGCGGGCTGCAGCGCAATCGTCACGCCCGCGAGATTCTGCCCCGCGACGGTAATGCTCTGCGTGCCGACTCGAAGCGTGCTCGCACCTGCGAGGAAGCCTCCGCCGCCCGATCGAGCGATGGCGGTGAACCGGCCTGGTGGCACGTTGACCAACGAGAACGTGCCATCCGGCTGCGAGCTGCCGCGGAGGATCTGGCCGCGAAGCATGCCGCCGCGGTCCTGTGGCACGAGCAGCACCGGCACCGAGTCCTGTGCGCCAACGACGATGCCTGACACGGTGGCGGTTGCGACGAGCTGTACCTGGAAATCAATCCCCGCAACTTCCTGTCCCGGTGCAACTGCGATCTTTCCCGCCTCTGCCGCGGTAACGACTCCCGGATAGTAAGTGGGCGCATAGCCAACCGGCTCAGGATCGGGAGCCGGACCGCCAAAGAATGCGCCACGGCCCGCTCCAATCGCAGCGGCGAGCTGCGGCAGACCGCGGCCAAGGCCCTGCGCGAGCCCGCCGGCGTTGGCGCTGACGTAATAGTCCCCGGGCGGAAGGCCAAACACGCGGTATTGCCCGCGGTCGTCGGACTGATCGCCGCCCGCAGGGGAGAGCTGACGCTCGCCGCGGACGTATTGATAGCGTTGCACGGTCACGAGCGCGCGCGCGAGCGGCTCGCCATCTTCGTCGACGACACGTCCGGTGATCACGCCACCTCGCACGAGGCGAAGATCGATGTTGGCGATCTCCTGGCCGTCGGCGAGCTGGACGGACGTGCCGGGCTGCAGCGGGCGCCGCTGGCCGTAAATGGCGTCGACGAACCCGGTGCGCGAGGCAGTGATGGTGTAGTTGGCGCTGGCGAGTTCACTGATGCGAAAGCGGCCCTGATCGTCGGTCGTGGACGCGCGCGATTGGCGGCCACCCGCGTTCACGACGACACGCGCGCGCTTCACCGGCCGCCCGGTGTCGGCCGTGAGCACGCGCCCGGCAATCACCGCAGTGCCCGGCGGTGGCGGTTGCGCCGTGTCACGCGCGGGACGCTGCGCAATGCCTGAGGCAACGGCGAACGAGAACAACGCGATGAGCGCGGTGAGGCTGCGCATACCTGCTATTTAAACGATACGCCGGTGGAGCGAGTTACGTTACGTCGCGTCGATGCCGCCGGTGATCTGTTGAGCGACGGCGGGTCTGAAGACCCGCCCTACGGCAGATAGGTGATACTACTGAGCACCTGTGCAAACGTTCACTACCGCCGTCAGCCTCAGCGTCCTCGGCAGTCTCGGCGGCGTCATTGTCGCATCTTCATTCCTGCTGCTCGGCGACGCGATTCGCGTGCGCCTGGTGCCATGGTTGATTAGCTACGCGGTCGGCACCCTGGTGGGTGTCGCGCTGCTCGCGCTCGTTCCGGAGGCGCTGGCGCAGCTTCCGCCGCGACCCGCGATGCTGACGCTCGCGGCCGGTATCCTCGTCTTCTTCGTCCTCGAGAAGGCCGTGCTGTGGCGCCACTGTCACGATGACGAAGCCTGCAGCGTGCACAACACGGCGGCATCGCTGGTAATCATCGGCGATGCATTCCATACCTTCGTGGACGGCGCGGTGATCGCAGCGGCGGTGCTGACCTCGGTTCCGCTTGGCGTCACGACGGCCATCGCGGTCGCGACGCACGAGATTCCGCAGGAAGTCGGCGATGTGGCGATTTTGCTGCGCGCCGGCTACTCCCGATGGCGCGCCTTCACGCTCAATGTGCTGTCCGGTGTGGGAGGCATTCTCGGTGCGGCAGCGATGGTCATCGCGTCCCGCCTGGTTCCCCACGGTCTGCCGTATGTGCTCGCCTTCGCCGCGGGCAACTTCCTTTACGTCGCGATGGCCGACCTGATTCCCGACCTGCACCGCGATCGCCGCGCCAACGGCGGCGTGCACCAGCTCCTGCTTATCGGCGCGGGCATTGGAACGATCGCGCTGCTCTGATACCGGGTCTAACCATGTCCGCCAAGGCTACGGTGGTCCACCGAAGCGCTTCGCGCGAAGGTGGAAGACCCGGCCACAATGAAGCAACGCGCAAACCGCAAACCGCAAACCGCAAAGCTCACTGCTTGGCGGCAACGTATCCCTTGCGTGCCCGCACGTGATACGACGGCTGGCGCACCTCGACACGAATCGTGTGCCACCGCCCGTCCTTCGCCCCCGCGGCGGGATATCCCAGGTAGTACTGCTTGCTCAATTCGTCGGCGATGCCGGCCGTCGCCGGATCGAGGTCGCGCGGCATGCGGATGATCTCCGTGCGTCCGCCGCTGTCGTCGGTGATATCGCGCAGCGCCGCCACGTTCACGCGATCCTCGAGGCTGTTGCCGCGCCAGCGAGGATTGCCTCCGCCGACCGGCGGCCCCTGCGGCGGTTGCGGCGGTGGCATCGGCGCCGGCCGGCGTCCACCAGGAAATGGAAACGGAAATGGCGTCCGTGGCGGCTGCCTTCGCTGCGGCTGCGGCTGCGGATT
The DNA here is from genome assembly GCA_046726015.1 of Acidobacteriota bacterium. Lineage (GTDB taxonomy): Bacteria > Acidobacteriota > Vicinamibacteria > Vicinamibacterales > 2-12-FULL-66-21 > QHWT01. Next base: position 10,394 of record JBKOZS010000145.1, on the reverse strand, counting down.
GCTGATGTACGACAACCCCGGCCCATCGATCCCCACCGCATAGACCAGCACTTCGGTTTCGCGAATCAATTGCTTGAGGGAAAACACGTCCGTGCGGCTGCTCGTGTCGTTGCCGTCGGAAATGATCACCACCGCCTTCTTGCGGTTCCGTCCCTGCTGCGCCATCTGCACCGCTTCGGCGACGGTGTCGTACATGGCGGTGCCGCCACGCGGCTGAATGCGCCCCAGCGACGCGCTCACGCGGCGCTTGTCGGTCGTCCATCCTTCCACGAGCTCCGGCGCGTTGTCGAACCGATACAGAAACACTTCGTCCTGGACGTCGAGAAGGTTGGACAAAAAGCGATCGAGCGCCTGCCGCGCGGCGTACATCTTCTCGCCATCCATGCTCCCGCTCGTGTCGAGGACGATGCCAAGGCTCACCGGGACGCGTTCACTGCTGAAGTGCGTGATCGATTGCGGGGCGCCTTCGTCGTAGACGTGAAAGTCGTCCTTCGTCAGGCCGGAAACGAATCTGCCCGACGAGTCCGTCACCGTCGCGGTGACGTTCACGAGATCCACACCCGTCCTGAATTTGAAGCCCTGAGGTTCCTGCGGCGGCTGACCGCTCTGCGCGGTGAGCACGCTGCCGGCTGCCACCAGGCATGCCGCGAGCAAGACCGGAATGTGTGTCTTCATGGCGCGACCCCTGGGCTCAGATCCCCGCCAGCGATTGCTGCCTGTCGGCCACGGCGATCGCTCCCTGCTGACGCCGATCGATATGAGCGATCACGCGGCCATCGTCGCCTCTGAATCCGATGCGATAACGCGCGACGCTTTCCGAGACGGGCACGGTCACGACAAACGGAGACTCGTCACCAGGCGCCAGCGCAGTGACGTCGAGCAATGCGCGCCCGCTCGCGAGAAACGCGCCGGTTTCATCGAATGCAAACGCCGTCACCGTGACTCGCGTCAGCATCGCGCCGTCGCGCGGGTTCTGCACGAGTCCGGTGATCGTCAGCGTGCCGGGCTGTCGCGTGTCGCGCAGCGACAGCAGTTCGAGCCCGGGCGCCGCGGGGGCCGCCGCCGGAACCGGCTGAGCGGCCGGTCTCGGCGTGGTCCCGCTCGATCCCTCCCGTGCGGCAAGCGTGAACAGGATCAGCGCCGCCATTGCCAGGCCAAGGCCTGTCATCACCGCGATCCGCGTCCCCCATGGTGACGCAGACGGTTCGTGCTCTTCAAATAACGTCGTGGGTACGGGGACCCGTGAATCTCGCGTCGGGAAATCGTACGCGGGACTTGCGGCGCGAACCGGTGGCCGTGGCGCCACCCGTTCGCGGGGCGGCGGCGGCGCAGGCGGTTCGTGCGCCGCCAGCTCCGCCAGTGCCATCACACGTGCTTCCGATCGCCGGCGCTCGACCCGCAGCATCCGCCACACGATCACGCTCAGGGCGCCCGCCATGGTCATTGATAAAAGCGTGACGCCAATTAACGTACTATCCATTGGTTATTCCTGGCTGACCGTTATCCGACAGCCCACCTTCGCCGCGAAGCGGCTACGGCGGGCAAGCCGTCCTCCGACAGCAGTCCTCCGTCCTCCGACTATCGAAGCTTGAACTCCACGGCCACTTCCACGATGACGTCGACGGGTGCGCCGAGTCGCTGCGCGGGAGAGAATCGCCACTGCCGCACTGCCTCGATCGCGCGTTGATCGAGACCCGAGCCAAGGCCCTGGATCACCCTCACGTCACCCACCGCACCGTCGCGCCGAACCACGATCTCGAGAACGACATCCCCCTCTACACCGCGGCGCCTGGCCTCTTCCGTGTAGTCCGGGCGGATCTCGCGCAACAGTGACGGTGGAGTAATGCCGCTGCCGGGACGATATGGTCCTCCGCCTGTTCCACCGCCCGACCCGGGGCCAACGCCGGATCCCTCGCCTTCTCCGAGTCCCGCCCCCTGTCCGCTGCCCGCACCGCCGCCAACGCCCTGGCCGTGGCTGTCGTTCTCCGGCGCCATTTCAGCCGGCACGCCTGGGCGATCCTGAGGGTCGGCCGCAACAGGCACCGCGGGGACGACCACCGGCGGCAGCGGTTCAGCTTGAACCGGCTGAGGGATGCTGGCCCGCACAACCTTTGGCGCTTCAACCGACGGCGGCGGACGCCGAACCGGGAGCGGACTGCGCATCGCTCTCGCGCCCTTACGCTGGGCCTTCGCTACGGGAGCCGGTTCGCGCCGGCCACCGCCACCGCCGCCACCGCCAGGGCCGGGCAGCGCGACGAACACGAGCCGCGCCTCAAGCCGCTCCGCAGGCGGAATCACCGCCTCCCGCTTCGCGGTTCCTGTCGTCGCCAGCAGGAGAAGGACACCGGCGATCGCGGCGTGCATCGTACCCGACATGGCGATCGGGAACGCAGCGTCGCGGCGCCTGCCGGCCGCGGTCCGGAACAGCTCGCGCTCCTGCCGTATCACCGCGTGACCGGTGAGCTGGCGGACGGCGCGAACCGCCTCGGTCTTCGTGAAGAATTCGCCGTCGACCGTGCGAACGGATCCAGCGTGAATCAGCGCTCTCACGTCGCGCGTCCGAACGGCGGCGGCCCGCGCAATCTCGTGGGGGGAGTAGACGTCGGGGAGCGTTAATTCAAGCTCGGGGCGCATAAAGACGGAGGTCCGGGCGAGCGTAGGGGCAAAAGCCGTTCCTTCGGTATTTCGGCTGTTCCCGGCCAGATCTGTTGCGAGCGGGTGCGCCCGGGGTGTCGTCGCCAAGAGACACCTGTTCAAACTGTGTTACAAGGCGGAGATGCCAGTGCAGTCGGTGATTGTGACGGGAGCGTCAAGCGGCATCGGCCGCGCGACGGCAGTGCGGTTCGGGCGCGACGGTGCAGCTGTGCTGGCGGTCGGCCGGGACGCGAATGCGTTGAACGAGGTGTGCGCGGCGGTCGAGCGGGATGGCGGACGAGCCGTCCCATGCGTTGCGGATATCACCGCCGCCGATGCGCCTGACGCCATCGTCCGCGCCGCGATTCATGCGTTTGGAACGCTGTCCGCGGTCGTGAACGCCGCAGGCATCATTGCGTCGGGGACGATCGAATCCACGGCCGACGAGCCGTGGGATCAGATGATGGACATCAACCTGCGCGCGCCGTTTCGCCTGATGCGCGCCGCGGTGCCGGCACTGACCGCGTCACGCGGCGCGATCGTGAACGTGTCGAGCGTGACGGGCCTGCGCGCATTTCCCGGCGTGCTCGCGTATTGCGCGAGCAAGGCCGGGCTCGATCAATTGACGCGATGCGCGGCACTCGAGCTCGCGGCGAAGGGGATTCGCGTGAACGCCGTGAACCCCGGTGTCGTCGTCACGAATCTCCATCGACGTTCCGGGATGGCCGAGGAGAATTACGCGGCATTCCTCGAACGCTCGAAAGAAACGCATCCAATGGGACGCGCGGGAAACGCGGAGGAGATTGCGGAGTTGATCGTCTTTCTTGCGTCGGATCGCGCGTCGTGGATCACCGGCGAGACGATCTCCATCGATGGCGGACGACATCTGACGTGCGCACGGTGAGCCGGCTCACGGCTCACGGCTCAAGGCCGGCTTAGGGCTTAGGGGCTCAGGGCTCACTCGCTCACGGCGACATGGCATAAGCCATCCTGGCCGTGAGCCGCCGTAAGTCCTGAGTCATGAGCCTTGAGCCGATCTCTTCGCGCCTTCGACGAACCGCATGCCGTCGCGCTCGGCGAGGACGCGCGTTGCCGCGAATCCGACGGCGGCGAGTGCGCCCGCGGCACCCTTCTCGTCATACGACGCGTCGACCTGCCGGCCGCCAAGCAGACCACCGATGCCGCCGCGTGGCAGCTGGTCGATCACGATCACGCGGCCGCCCGTGCGCAGGACTCGAAACACTTCGAGCAGGCATCGCGATCGTCCATCATGCGCCATCCCTGCGAGCGCATCACGAATGACGGCAATATCGAAGCTGTCTGACTCGTATGGGAGTGCATTCCACGGCGCACTGATCGTTTCGACGAGCGCGCCTTCGCGTTCGATGGCGGCCGCCGCGCGAGAAACGCGTTCCGGATCGGCGTCGGCCGCGCACGCACGTCCGGTGAGGCCGGCCTTCGTGGCGAGCGCAGCGATGAGCGCAGGATCGCTCACGCCGATCGCGAGCAAGCGATCGCCGAGCTTCACGCCGGTCATCGTGATCGCGAGCGGTTCGGCCGCAGCGCCCTTCCGGAACCACCCCATGGTTCGATGATATAGTTTTTCGGTTGTGAAGAATCCGCAGAAGATTGCAAAGGCTGATGGCAAGCTGGGCGTCCTGCTGGTGGGGCTCGGCGCCGTCAGCACGACGACAATCGCGGGCGTGATTGCCATTCGTCGTGGTCTCGCACGGCCGATCGGATCGCTGACGCAAATGGGCACGATCCGGCTCGGCAAGCGCACAGAAGGACGCTCTCCCGCCATCCGTGATTTCGTTCCGCTCGCATCGCTCGACGACGTGGTGTTCGGCGGCTGGGACATCTTCGACGAGAACTCGTACGAAGCCGCGAAGACCGCAGGCGTGCTCGATGCCGATCTTCTCGATCAGGTTCGGCCCGAGCTCGAGCAGATCACGCCAATGCCGGCGGTGTTCGAACGGAAGTACGTGAAACGGCTCGACGGCCCGAATGTGAAGAAGGGGAAGAACAAGCGGGACCTGGCCGAGCAGTTGCGCGAGGACATCCGCCGGTTCAGGAAAGACAATGGACTGAGCCGTCTCGTGCTGATCTGGGCGGGCAGCACCGAGATCTACCTGCAGGAATCGCCGGCGCACGCCAGCATCGACGCGTTCGAGAAGGCGCTCGACACGAACGACGAGTCGATTCCTTCGAGCATGATCTACGCGTACGCGGCCATCAAGGAGGGCATTCCGTACGCGAACGCGGCGCCAAACCTCAGCGCCGACGTGCCCGCGTTGCTGCAGCTCGCGCAGCAGACCGGGTCACCGGTAGCCGGCAAAGACCTGAAGACCGGGCAGACGTGGATGAAGACGCTGCTCGCGCCCGGACTGAAGGCGCGGCTGCTCGGCGTCGAAGGCTGGTACTCGACGAACATTCTCGGCAATCGCGACGGCGAAGTGCTCGACGATCCCGAATCGTTCAAAACGAAGGAAGAGAGCAAGAAGTCGGTGCTCGATTACATCCTGCAGCCGAATCTCTATCCCGATCTCTACAAGGATCTCCATCACGTCGTCCGCATCAACTACTATCCGCCGCGTGGCGACAACAAGGAGGGCTGGGACAACATCGACATCTTCGGCTGGCTTGGCTACAAGATGCAGCTGAAGATCAACTTCCTGTGCCGCGACAGCATTCTTGCCGCGCCCATCGTGCTCGACACCGCGCTCTTCCTCGACCTCGCGTCGCGCGCCGGCATGTCGGGCATCCAGGAATGGTTGTCGTTCTACTTCAAGAGCCCGATGCATGCGGCGAGCGTCTACCCGGAGCATGATCTCTTCATTCAGTTGATGAAGCTGAAGAACACGCTGCGCCACCTGCAGGGCGAAGAGCTCATCACGCATCTCGGACTGGAGTATTACGACTGATGTATCCGGCACCCCCGCGACTGCAACCGGCGGTTTTCGGCGGCATCTTCATCGGGGTGCTCTCGGCGCTGCCGCTCGTGAACCTTGCGAACTGTTGCTGCCTGTGGGTGATTGGCGGCGGCGTGCTCGCGGCGTACCTGATGCAGCAGAATTATCCGTACGCCGTCAACGCCGCCGATGGCGCGCTCGTCGGCCTTCTCGCTGGCGCGCTCGGCGGAGTGCTCGGCGCGCTGCTCTCCGTGCCGATCGAGATGATGATGGGCCCCCTCCAGGGCCGCCTGGTCGAACGCATCCTGTCCAATCCTGACGTCCCCGAGGAAACGCGTGCGATGATCGAGAACCTGGTCGCGCGCGGCCAGTCGGCCGTGATGTTTCTCGTCCGCATGGTGTTCGGCGCGATCGTCGGGGCCGTCTTCGGCATGCTCGGCGGTCTCCTTGGCGTCGCGCTGTTCAAGAAGAACGAGCCTCCACCCCCGCCACCACCCGGAACCGTCGAGATCCTTCCGCCCGAGCCACCGACAGGGTTGTAGGGTCAACCGGAGCACTACCCAGGCTGACCTGGGTCCGAGAGCGCGTGGCGTCACTTGCGGCCGGCGCTCGCGCCGCTCTGGCGGGAGTGGCCGCCGCGGCGCAGTAGGCCTCGCGAATCGAATAAAGTAAGGGGCGATGTCTGAAATCGACGCGCTCCTGAAGGAAGACCGCCGCTTCCCTCCAACCGACGAGTGGCAGCGTGCGGCCCATGTCACCGACCCCGCCATTTATCAGCGCGCGGCCGCCGATCCCGAAGCATTCTGGGCTGGGTTTGCGCGCGAGCTCGAGTGGATGAAGCCGTGGTCGCGGGTCCTCGAGTGGAAGGCCCCCTACGCCAAGTGGTTCGTCGACGGCAAGCTCAACGCGAGCGTGAATTGCGTGGACCGTCATGTGCGCACCGAACGGCGCAACAAGGCGGCCATCATCTGGGAAGGCGAACCGGGCGATCGCCGCACGCTCACATACTGGGATCTTTACCGGCAGGTCGGCGCGTTTGCCAGCGTCCTCAAGTCGCTGGGCGTCAAGCGCGGCGACCGCGTCGCCTTGTATCTACCACTCATCCCGGAACTCGCCATCGCGATGCTCGCCTGCGCGCGCATTGGGGCGATACACAGCGTCGTGTTCGGCGGGTTCAGCGCGGAATCGCTGCGCGATCGCATCAACGATGCGAAGGCGGTGCTGCTCGTCACCGCCGATGGCGGGTATCGGCGCGGGCAGGTCGTGCCGTTGAAGCAGATGGCAGACGAAGCGCTGCGCGACACGCCGTCAATCAGGAACGTGATTGTCGTCCAGCGGCAGCCCGGCGCGCCCATTCCTGTCGACATCAGTGAAGGGCGCGATCACTGGTATCACCGCCTGATGCAGCACGCGCCCGCGCGCTGCGAGCCCGAGGCAGTCGACGCGGAGGACATGCTCTACATCCTCTACACGTCAGGAACCACTGGAAAGCCGAAGGGCATCGTCCACACGACGGGCGGATATCTCGTCGGCACGTACGCCACGACTAAATGGGTCTTCGATCTTCGCGAAGACGACGTCTACTGGTGCACGGCTGATATCGGTTGGGTGACCGGTCACAGCTACGTGGTCTACGGGCCGCTGGCCAACGGCGCGACCGTGCTGATGTATGAGGGGGCGCCCGACTGGCCGCAGAAGGATCGCTTCTGGGACATCATCGAGCGGCACGGCGTCACCGTCTTCTACACCGCGCCAACGGCAATTCGCGCGTTCATGCGGTGGGGAACCGAGTGGCCCGCGAAGCGCGACCTTTCGTCATTGCGACTCCTCGGCTCCGTCGGCGAGCCGATCAATCCCGAAGCCTGGATGTGGTACCACCAGAACATCGGTCGCGAGCGGTGTCCCGTCGTCGATACGTGGTGGCAGACCGAGACGGGCATGATCATGATCACGCCGCTGCCGGGGATCACGAGCCTCAAGCCCGGCTCTGCCACGCGGCCATTTCCTGGCGTGTCTGCCGAAATCCGTAATCAAAAAGGAGAGCGTGTCGAAACGGGCGGCGGTCTGCTGACGCTGACGCGCCCATGGCCGGCGATGCTGCGCGGCCTCTATGGCGATCCCGAGCGCTTCGTGAAGCAGTACTGGAGCCAGTGGAAAGACGGCGCGTATTTCACCGGCGACGGTGCGCGCCTCGACGAGGACGGCTATTACTGGCTGCTCGGCCGCGTGGACGACGTGCTCAATGTCGCCGGGCATCGTCTCGGCACGATGGAAGTTGAAAGCGCGCTCGTCGATCATCCGCGCGTCGCGGAGGCCGCGGTCGTTGGCAAGCCCCACGAAATCAAGGGACAGGCGGTCGCCGCGTTCGTGACGTTGAAGGAAGGGAACACGGCGTCCGACGCGCTCGTCGACGAGTTGAAAGAGCACGTCGTCAGGAAGATCGGCGCCATCGCCCGGCCCGATCAGATCCTGTTCGCGGCAGATTTGCCGAAGACACGCTCGGGGAAAATCATGCGCCGGTTGCTGCGCGACATCGCCGAGGGCAAGGCGCTCGGCGACACGACGACTCTGGCGGATCCGGCTGTCGTCGCCAAGCTCAAGACCGAGTACGAGGAAAAGGAAGGCTGACGAACGAGACTAGCGGACGCTTCTTCGATAATCTTCAATGACCGTACGATCGATGTGAAAGTGGCGGCCGCGCCGCGCGGCCTTGAGGTTGCCGCTGCGAATCAGGCGAGTGACGTCGCGCGGCGTGCGTCCCAGTAAGGTCGCCGCGCCAAAGATCGTCAATGACGTCGGCAACAGGGCGACGCGTTCGACGCGGTTCCGTCCATTCAGCTTGGCCCGCATCAACGCCGCTTCCGCTTCCGCCAGCACGTATCCCGCGTCGATGTCGGTCTGCACGCGATCGGTTCCGACCACCGCAGCGCTCACGGTGACGATCGTGCTCGTGTCGCTCTTGTGATCGCTCATCACCAGGCGTTGTTCGACCATTTCGCGAAAGCGCCCGGCAAGCACGGCGGCATCGTCCAGCGGCGTGTCCGGGAGGAGCACGCCAATGGCATCGTCCCCGTAGCGCGCCACCCAGTCGTGCGTGCGAAAGAAGCGGCGGGCCTGGATGCCAAGGCGTTCGAGCACGCGGTCGCCAACGCCGCGGCCGTAGGCCCGATTGATCTCCGCCAACTCGTCGACGTCGAAGAGTAGCAACGCGAGCGCGTGCTTGTAACGATGGGAGCGCTGCACTTCCTGCGCAAGCGCCAGCTCGAACACCGGTGCCGCGATTAACGTGGTGAGGCCGTCGCGGACCACGACCGGCACTTCGCGTCCCGCAATCTGGTCGGCGTACGCCGCCAGGATCTCCAGCGACGCGCGCCGCACCGCGTGGGTCACCACGGGCCAGGCCTCGGTGGTCGCGCCCACGCCCTGGTCGAGCGCGAGCTCATCGAGAGTGATAGTCTCCGCGTTCTGCACGGCGTCGAGCATCTGGCGCGTGCCAACCGGTGGCGAATACGAACCGAGCTCGCGGACCGCCGCCGACTGCGGGTCGAGCACGTCGGACTCTACGCCGATCGCAATAAGCCGCACGAGCAACTCCGCGAAGCCGCGGCAGGATCCGCTGTCCAGGGCGTCGAGGCTGATGGCGATCGCGGAGGCCAGATCGATCGTCAGCACCGGCTGCCGGTTGCGAATGATTCCGGCCGTGTGGCCACGCACGCCAGTGGCGAGCCGGGAGAACTCGTGACTCATTGCGCCCAATGGTAGCAGGCCATGGACACCGCTCTGAGGTACCCCATCCAAAATACAATTTCGAAATCGAACTACTAGCGCCATAGCAAATTTGTGCGGCGGTATCCTGTGACTGCTGATGCCCGCGCTGACGGCTGTTGAGCTCGGTCCGGACACATGCGTCCTCGTACGAGCGTCGCTGAACAAGGACAAGGTGCGCGTGATCGGCGTGGAGATTCTCGACCCGGCGGCGTTTCCCGGCAGCGACGCCTTCATCGCGATGCTGAAACAATCGCGGGGCAAGTTGAAGCTGCCGAGGCGCACGCGAGTCGTCCTGTGGGGACTTCCCGAGGGCGCGAAGCCCCGCGACCCGGGCGTGCGTCAACGGCTCTCGCCGCTTGCATCCGCGGGGTTTCGCGTCGAGCGCGTGGTGTCACCGTGCAACGCGCTCGCGGCGCTCGCGCGGATTCGCACGCCCCGGCCCGATGGCGCCACCGGCTGGCTCGCGGTCGACCGCGCGGGCGTCGCGATCGTTGTGGTCCGTCCGGGTGAATTGCTCTATTCCCACTCGTTCAATTGGGATTCGTCAGTCGGTGCGAGCGGAAGCCAGGCGCGCATGCTCCAGCGTTATTCGCTGGTCGCGTTTCTCGCGCCCGAATTGCGGCGCGCGATTGCGGGAGCGCGTGAGAAAGGCGCGCGCGTCGACACGATCATCACGTGCGGCAACCTGCCGGACCTGCGATCGCTGACGATGCCGCTGATCGAAGAGCTCGATCTCGAGGTCGAAACGCTCGATTCGCTCGAGGGGCTCACGGTCAACCCGCGGCAGCGCGATCGACTGACGGAGCTCGCGCCGGCCATCCGGATGGCGTGCGCGGGGGCGGCCACGCGCGCCACCCGCGGCGGAGCCAGGCGGCCCCGAGGCGTCAAAATAGGCCTGCTTCAAGCCGTCGCAGTCCTTGCCGTGCTCGGCGGCCTTGCGCTGATCTGGTTCCTTTTTTGAGCGAATCCTCGCTCGATTGTCGACAATCCTCGTGTCCGCCGTCTGGATACTGATGGTCAGATGGTGATTACCCGATTGCGCGCGAGCCGTGGTGCTCCGGGGCCTGGGGCGTGCAAATC
>JBKOZS010000144.1:0-5769 GCA_046726015.1 Acidobacteriota bacterium | reverse complement strand
CCGCTGACGTTTGCGGTTCACGGTCTGCGGTTTGCGGCTTGCGGTATTGCATTAGCATCTAGGTGTGCTGCTCCTCAGACACATCCGTCAGTTGATCACGTGCGCGGGCGGGCCGCGGCGTGGTTCAGCGCAGCGCGACGTGCCGATCATCGCCGCCGGCGCGATCGCGGCCGACGGGGAGCGCATCGTCTTCGCGGGACGCGACGCGGATCTGCCCGGTCACCTTGCAACCGCTTCGAACGCGGAAACGATCGACGGCCGTGCGCTGTCGGTCGTGCCCGGCTTCGTCGACGCGCACACCCACGCGATGTTCGCGGGGGATCGCCGCGACGAACTGCGGCGAAGGCTGGCCGGGGCGACGTACGCGGAGATTGCCGCCGCCGGCGGCGGCATCGTATCCACCGTGGGCGAGACGCGCGCCGCCTCCGAAAGCGATCTCGTCGAATCCACGCGGGCGCGACTCGACGAGATGCTCGCGTGTGGCACCACCACGGCCGAAGTGAAGAGCGGGTACGGTCTCGACGTCGAGACCGAGATGAAGATGCTGCGGGCCATGAGGACACTCGCGGCGTCACACCGGGTCGACGTTGTGCCGACGTTCATGGGCGCCCACGAGGTCCCGCTGGAGTACCGTGAACGGCGTGACGATTACGTTCGCCTCGTCACCCACGAGATGCTTCCACGGGTAGCCGCTGACGGTTTGGCCGAGTGGTGCGATGTGTTCTGCGAGTCGGGCGTCTTCACGCCGGCAGAGTCTGAACGGATTCTCCAGGCAGGCCTGGCTCACGGTCTGAAGCCGCGAATTCACGCCGACGAACTCGGCCCGAGCGGCGGCTCGATCGTGGCGGCTGCGGTCGGCGCACGATCGGCCGACCACCTGATTTTCGTTCCCGCCGAAGGCATCGAGGCGATGGCACATGCCGGGGTTGTCGCGACCCTCCTGCCAAACGCCGCGTTCTACCTGAAGCTGGGACGCTTCGCACCCGCGCGAGCGCTCATCGACGCTGGTGTACCGGTCGCCCTCGCGACCGACGTCAATCCTGGGGGCGGGTTTTCGCCGTCGATGCCATTCGCGATGACGCTGGCGTGCTTCGCGATGGGGCTGACCTTCGAGGAGTCACTGGTCGCGGCAACCATTAACAGCGCCTGCTCTCTCGATCGCAGCGATACGGTCGGCAGTCTCGAACCTGGCAAGCTCATGGACGCGGTGCTGGTCTCCGGTGATGCCATCGAGCTCATTCGCATTGGCGCTCGATCGATTACCGGCGTCATCAAACGAGGAAAACTTCTGTGCGGCTAAGCGAACGACCCCTCAACGACCTGATCGCAGCCTTCCGTTCCCCGGACCCGACACCCGGCGGCGGATCCGCGTCTGCGCTTGCCGGAGCCGTGGGGGCATCACTCCTCGCAATGGTGGCGGCGCTCCCGAAGACGCGCGCGTCGAACGCGGACGACGAAGACGCCCTGCGCGAGGCCGGAGAGCGTTGTGCGGCGCTCAGCGAGGAGCTGACGACATTGATCGATCGCGACAGCGAGGCGTACGACCTGGTGATGGCGGCTTACAAGCGGCCCAAGGGGACTGATGAAGAGAAGGCCGCCCGCTCGGAAGCGATCCAGGTGGCGCTGCGGAGCGCGATCGGCACGCCCATCGACGTCATGCGCGCGTGCGCCAACGCCTGTGTCCGGGCCATCCCAATTGCGTCGTTCGGCAGTCCGTCTGCTGCCAGCGACGTGCAGGTCGGCCTGGAACTGCTGATGGCCGGCTTACACGGCGCAAAGCTGAACGTCGAGATCAATCTTGGAAGCGTGAAGGACGCCGCCTACGCGGAGCAGATGCGAGAGGAGGTAGCGGGTTTGGAGCGCGCGGCGGTCCAGGCGGTGACCGAAGCGCGAGGACGCGTTACCGCGTAACGATATCGAATTGCCAGGGGCGCCCGTATCCAGGCAGGACCTTGATCACCTCGACGTAGGATGCGGTGATGGTCACGCGATCCGCGCGGCGCTCGATGTGCACGTATTCCGGTTCGAGCGGAACGTTGTCCCGCTCCGCCAACTCCATCACCCGCGCCTTCAGCACATCGTCCGACTTGTCGCCGGCGAACAGCGCTGTTTCGCGAACGGCATCCTTGAACTGCTGATAGCGGAGCCACGATGCACCGATGTTGAACGTGGCATACGCAATCGCGGCAAAAATCGCGAGGCTAATCAGCTTCTTGATCATGTCAGCGGATCTGGTGAAACAGCCGCTCCCAGCGCGTCTTCGTAAAGAAATGCGCAACAACGGAGGCCAGGCGCTTGATGGTTGCGCCCCAGCCCTCGTCGATGTAGTCCTCGCGCCCTGACTCGTACGACCAGTAGATCAGCGCGGCTTTCCCCTTGATGTAGCCGCGCGGGAGGAAGCCCCAGTAGCGGCTGTCCTGCGAGTTGTCGCGGTTGTCCCCCATCACGAAGTACTGGTTGGGCGGCACCGTCACCGGACCGTAGCGCTCGCGCACGTCGAACGACGTGACTTCCTGGTAGTCGCTCGAGGGCGGGGACAGGAAATGCACGTACGGCTCGTCAACCGGCTGGCCGTTGATGTACACCTTCTTGTTGCGGAGCTCCACCGTCTCGCCGGGCAGGCCGATGATGCGCTTGATGAAGTCGCGATCCGGTTCGTCGGGATACTTGAAGACGACGATGTCGCCGCGCTTCGGATCGCGGACGGGCAGCACCGTGCGGCCGATGGCAAGCGGCGTCGGCCCGAACACGAACTTGTTGACCAGCAGGTGATCGCCGATCAGCAGGTTGTTCTCCATCGACCCCGTCGGGATCTTGAACGCCTGCACGACCCACGTGCGCACGAACAGGGCCAGGATCACCGCGATGACGATCGACTCGAAGTACTCGCGGATGACGGATTTCTTGAATGCGGCAGTCTTGCTCATTATTCGGAAGCGCGTGGGGCCCTACCCCAAGGCGCTCTACTCCTGGCCTACCTTCAACACCGCCAGGAACGCCTCCTGCGGAATCTCGACGCGGCCGACGCGCTTCATGCGCTTCTTGCCTTCTTTCTGTTTCTCGAGCAGCTTGCGCTTGCGCGAGATGTCGCCGCCGTAGCATTTCGCGAGGACGTTCTTCCGCAGGGCCTTCACCGATTCGCGCGCAATCACGCGGCTTCCGATGGCCGCCTGGATGGCGATCTCGAACATCTGCCGGGGGATCAGCTCGCGCATCTTCGACGCCAGCGCCCTGCCCCGAGTATACGCGGAGTCGCGATGGACGATCGTCGATAGTGCATCCACCGGCTCTTCGTTCACCAGGATATCGAGCTTCACCAGCGGCGATTCCCAGTACCCGGTCACGTGATAGTCGAGCGACGCGTACCCGCGCGAGATCGTCTTCAGGCGGTCGTAGAAATCCATCACGACCTCGTTGAACGGCAGCTGGTAGGTAATCAGCACGCGATCCGACGCGAGATATTCGAGCCCCTTCTGGACGCCGCGCTTCTCCTGGCAGAGTTCCAGGATCGCGCCGACGTGCGCCGACGGCGTCAGGATCATTGCGGTAATGACCGGTTCCTCGATTTTCTCGATGCGGCCGGTCTCGGGCAGTTTGGCGGGGCTGTCGATCTCCTGGACCTCCCCGTCGGTCGTAGTCACTCGATAGAGCACGCCCGGCGCGGTCGTGACGAGATCGACGTTGAACTCCCGCTCGAGACGTTCCTGGACGATCTCCATGTGAAGGAGGCCAAGAAACCCGCAGCGGAATCCAAACCCGAGAGCGGCGGACGTCTCCGGCTCGAAGAAGAACGATGCGTCGTTGAGCCGCAGCTTCTCGAGCGCGTCGCGCAGCTGCGGGTACTCGCTGCCTTCAACGGGATACAAGCCCGCGAAGACCATCGGCTTCATCTCTTTGAAGCCCGGAAACGGTTCCGATGTCGGATTGGCCGCGTCGGTGATCGTGTCGCCGATCTTCGCATCGCCGACGGTCTTGATTCCGGCGAAGATGAATCCAACCTCGCCGACACCGAGCTCGTCGACCACCTGCGGCTTCGGCGAGAACGTGCCGACCTGCTCGATGGTGTACTCCTGCCCGATGGCCATGAAGCGGATCTTCTGTCCCGCGCGCATGACGCCGTCGATCACGCGCGTGAGAATGATCACGCCGCGATACGCGTCGTACCACGAGTCGAAGATGAGCGCCTTCAACGGCGCGCCGGGATCGCCGGTCGGCGCGGGCAGCCGATGGACGATGGCCTCGAGGATCTCCTTGACGCCGGTGCCTTCCTTCGCACTCGCAAGGATCGCGTGGCTCGCGTCCAGGCCGACGATGTCCTCGATCTGGCGCTTGGCTTCGTCCGGCTGCGCGCCCGGCAGATCGATCTTGTTGATGACCGGAACGATCTCGAGGTTGTTTTCGACGGCGAGGTAGGCGTTCGCGAGGGTCTGCGCTTCGACCCCCTGAGACGCGTCGACGATGAGTAGCGCGCCTTCGCTGGCGGCCAGCGAACGGGTTACTTCATAGGAAAAGTCCACGTGCCCCGGCGTGTCGATCAGGTTGAGCACGTAGGTCTCGCCGTCGTCTGCCTTGTAGGACAAGCGGACCGCGTGGGCCTTGATCGTGATGCCGCGCTCCCGCTCGAGGTCCATCGAATCGAGGACCTGCGCCTCCATTTCACGCGGCTGGAGCGCGCCGGTGATCTCGAGGAACCGATCGGCGAGCGTGCTCTTGCCGTGGTCGATGTGGGCGATGACGGAGAAGTTGCGGATGCGTTGCGGATCCATGCGGTTCGGAAGGCTAAATTATAGCATCCGAGAGACTTGCCGGGGTCCGAGGCGCGGCGAGGTCCGAGGTCGGGGGTCTGGACGTGACACTGCCAACCATTCACTTGACGTGCCCGTCCAAGTCGGCATGCACAGCGCCATCCAGGACATTCGTTACGCCACGCGAATGCTCGTCGGTTCTCCGGGATTCACGATCGTCGCGGCACTGACGCTGGCGCTCGGGATCGGAGCGAACACCGCAATCTTCAGCGTCGTGCACGGTGTCCTGCTGAAACCGCTGCCCTATCCGCAACCGGATCGGCTGATCCGCGTCTTCGAGGAATCACTGCCAGACGTTCCCGAATTCCCAGTCTCCCCTGGAGGGTTCCTCGTCTTGCGCGACCAGACACGCGCGCTCGATGCGATTGCTGCGTATCAGCGCAGCGATCTTCAACTCGGCGGCGAACGTCCCGAGCAACTCCGCGGCATGCGAGTGACAGCCGGCTTCTTTCAGCTTCTCGGGTTTCACCTGCAGCTCGGACGCGACATCACACGTCGCGACGAGGCGGCGGGACAGAACCGCGTGGCAATTCTCTCGCACGCGCTCTGGACGCGCCGGTTTGGATCGGATCCATCGATCGTTGGAAAGGCCGTGACGCTGTCGGGTGAAACGTATGAGATCGTCGGCGTACTTCCACCCGGCGTGCAGCACGTGGGCGGCACCTACCGTTCCTACCCCCACGGCGAATCCGTCGATATCTGGTGGCCACAGACACTGCCCTCGTCGCCCCAGCGGCGCGATCGCGCGCAGCATTATCTGAGCGTGATCGGCCGGATGCATCCGGGTGTCACGACGGCGCAGGCACAGGACGATCTGAAACGGATCTCCGCGCAGCTGGCGAAGCAGTATCCCGAAACCAACGAGCGATGGACCACGCACGTGCGCGCCCTGCGAGCCGACATCATCGCCACGTCGGAAACGACGCTGCTGGCGCTGCTCGCTGCCGCGGGCGTGGTGCTGTTT
>JBKOZS010000143.1:0-50802 GCA_046726015.1 Acidobacteriota bacterium | reverse complement strand
GTCCATCACCGAGCACTTCGATGATTTCTCGAAGGGCATCATCGACACGAAGCATGTGCTGTATTACGCCAGCCTGATCACCTTCGGGCTCTTCCTGACCGCCAAGTCGGTCGATTCCGAAAGGTGGCGAGGCTAGCGATGTTGAAACGCATCCTCGGCTTGCTCGGGTGGCTCGGCGTCGTCCTCGTCTTCACGGCGGTGGCGATCCGTTTTACGAAACCCGAATGGCAGCAGTACTACAACGCGCTCGCGATCGCGGGTCTCGTGTGCACGCTGCTCTACATCCTCAGCCAATGGCGCGAGATCGGCCAGGCGTTCGCCGGCCGGCAGGCACGATTCGGCACCCTCGCCGCGGCCAGCATCCTCCTCGTGCTCGGCATCCTCGCCGCCATCAACTACCTCGGTGCGCGACACAACAAGCGCTGGGACCTGACGGCCGCCAAGCAGTTCTCGCTGTCGGAGCAAACGCGCAAAGTGCTCGGGGATCTGAAGGAGCCCGTGCGGCTCAAAGTGTTCGCGCTGAGCAACGAGTTCGAACGGTTCCGCGATCGTCTCGACGAGTACACGTATGCGAGCAAGCAGGTGTCGGTCGAGTACATCGACCCGGAGAAGACGCCGGTTGCCGCGCAGCAGTACGGCATCACGAGCTCCGGCACGGTGGTGTTGGAGTACAAGGGACGCCAGGAGAAGGTGACGTCCGAAGGGGAACAGGAGCTCACGAACGCGCTGATCAAGGTGATCCAGGGACGGCAGCCCAAGGTGTACTTCGTCCAGGGTCACGGCGAGAAGGACACGGTCAGCTCCGAGCGAAGCGGCTACAACGCGATCAACACCGCGCTCACCTCGAGCAACTTCGTCACTGACAAGCTGGTGCTGGCACAGCACACCGCCGTGCCGACCGACGCCGACGTGGTCATCATCGCGGGACCGAAGACGGACCTGCTGCCACCCGAAATGGATGCGCTCAAGGCGTACCTGACGCGCGGCGGCAAGGTGATGCTGATGCTCGACCCGGTGCTCAAGCCGGATCAGCCCCGGCTCACCGCGCTCGAGGCGCTGGCGAAAGACTGGGCGATCAACGTCGGGAACGACGTCGTGCTCGACGTCAGCGGCATGGGTCAGTTGTTCGGCGCCGGCGAATCGACACCGGTCGCGGCCAGCTATCCACCGCACCCGATCACCGACAACTTCCGCATGCTGACCGCGTTTCCGCTTGCCCGCTCGGTCTCGCCGGTGGAAGGCGGCGTGAACGGCCGCAATGCGCAATCCATCGTCGAAACGGGGCCGAGCAGCTGGGCCGAAACGGACATCAAGGGACTGACCAGCGGCCAGCCGGCCAAGGCGGACGATGCGGATAAGCGCGGGCCGGTGGCGCTTGCGGCGGCGGTCTCCGCACCAATCGCCGAGGCGCAAAAACCGGAACCCAAGACGGAGCCGAACATGGAGGAACCGAATGCCAGGAAGCCTGAGACGCGGCTGGTCGTGTTCGGCGACTCGGATTTCGCGAGCAATGCCGCGCTCGGCGTCTCGGGCAATCGCGACCTGTTCCTGAACGCGGTGAACTGGCTCGCGCAACAGGAAAACCTGATTGCCATCCGGCCGCGCGATCCCGAAGACCGCCGCGTCACGATGACGGCAGATAAGGCGCGGCTCATCTTCTACCTGACCGTGCTGATCGTCCCGGGCCTGATCCTGCTCGCGGGCGTGCAGACCTGGTGGCGGAGGCGCTAGCATGCGCGGCCTCCGATCCGTACTGGTCCTGGTCCTGATCGCTGCCGGTCTCGGCGCCTATTTGTACTTCGTTGAATCGAAGCGTGAGCCGGGCGATGGAAAGAAGAACGAGAAAGTCTTCGCCGGCGTCGAGTCGGACAAGATCGAACGCGTCACGGTGAAATCCGAGAAAGGTGAGACCTCCACCGTCGAAAAGAAGTCGGACATATGGCAGTTGACGCAGCCGGTCGCCGTCGAGGCGGATCCGGGGGAACTGTCCGGCATCACGTCGAACCTCGCGTCGCTCGAAGTGCAGCGCGTCGTCGACGAGCAGGCCACCGACTTCAAGCAGTACGGCCTCGATCCGCCGCGGCTCGACCTGACATTCAAGGCTGGTGGACAGGACCATCGGCTGCTCGTCGGGCAGAAGACGCCCTCGGGAACCGACCTGTACGCGAAGCTGCCGGACAAGCCGCGCGTATTCCTCATTTCGTCGTACCTCGATTCCACCTTCAACAAATCGCCGTTCGATCTTCGCGACAAGAGCATCGTGAAGATCGACCGCGACAAGATCGGTTCGGTCGACCTCACGTCTGGCGTTCAATCCGTGAAGCTTGCGAAGAGCGGGTCCGACTGGCGCATCAAGTCACCGGTCGATGCACGTGCGGACCTGAGTGCCATCGACGGGCTCATCGGCCGTATCAACACGGCGCAGATGAAAACGATTGCCGCCGCTGAACCGAAGGATCTGAAGCAGTACGGCCTCGACAAGCCGTCAGTTACGGTCCGCCTCGGATCCGGCAGCTCGCAGGCTGGGCTGGTCATCGGCAAGGCCGCCGACAACAATACGTTCTACGCGAAGGATCTCTCGCGGCCGATCGTGTTCACCGTTGAATCCGCGCTGGTCGACGAGCTGAAGAAGCCGGCCGACGAGTTCCGGGTCAAGGACATCTTCGATGCGCGGGCGTTCAACACGACACGCGTCGAAGCGATCCGCAACGGCCAGACGCTCGCGTTCGAGAAGGCGGGCGACAAGTGGAAGCAGGTCGCGCCCGCGGCAAAGGATGCGGACGCGACGAAAGTGGACGCACTGCTCTCCTCCTTGACCGGCGCGCGCGCCACAGGGTTCGTCGAGAAGACCACCGCGCTCGATAAGCCGGAACTCACCGTCACGATCAAATACGAGGACGGCAAGAAAGAGGAACGCGTCGCGTTCGGGCGCCAGGGATCGGACGCTTTCGCGCGCCGCGATGGCGACAACGGCGCGGCGAAGATCGACACCGCCACCCTCGACGGGTTCGGCAAGGCCCTGGACGCGCTGAAATAGCGCGATGGCAGCGACCAAGCGACGCGTTGCAGGCCGGGTCTTCAGACCCGGCTTATTCGCGGTGCTCCTGACCTCCACGGCTTGTGCTACGCACAAAGGCCCCACCACCAATCCACGGGCTGAGCGGGAACTCGCCGCCGATCTCGCACGTGTCTTTGGCGCCCCGGTCATGAACCAGGCCATCTGGGGCGTCGAGGTACGGTCGCTTGACTCCGGAAAAGTGCTCTTCGAGCACAACGCGCGCACGCTCGTGATGCCGGCGTCGAACATGAAGATCCTGACGCTGGCCACCGCTGCTGAAACGCTCGGCTGGGACTACTCCTTTACAACGACACTCGAGACGGCGGGCGCGATCGAGAACGGCGTCTTGAAGGGGGATCTGATCGTCCGCGGCTCGGGAGATCCGACGATCAATACGAGAAACAGACGTGCGGCGCTCGTGCTCGACGAGTGGGCGAACGCCCTGAAATCGGCCGGCATTACCCGCATCGATGGCGCCATCGTCGGCGACGACAACGCGTTCGACGAACAGGGGCTTGGCGCAGGATGGTCCTGGGACTATCTCCAGTACGGCTATGCGGCGCCAGTCGGCGCGCTCGAATTCAATGAAAACGTCGCTGGCCTGACCGTGCGTCCGGGGGCCAAGGAAGGAGATCCGGTCCTGCTCGATCTCGCGCCCGGGTCCGGCCTCCAGGTTGTCAATCATGCCTACACGGCGGCCGCACAATCGGCGGCCACGATTGATTTCGAGCGGCGGGTCGACGTTCCCATCCTGACGGTGACCGGCAGCGTTGCGGTCGATGCTCAGCCGACGACGCGCGACGTCGCCGTCGTCAATCCAACGCTGTATTTCGCGCAGTCGCTGAAAGACGCGCTGGTCGCGCGCGGGATCGACGTGACCGCAGACGCAGTCGACGGCGACGACCGGCTCGATCTGCCCGCCCCAGATACACGCCGCGTGCTCGTGCAGTCGCAGTCGCCGCCCCTCCGCGAGATTGCCACGGTGCTGATGAAGGTCAGCCAGAACCTGTACGCGGAAACGCTGTTGAAGGCTGCAGGTGCGGCAAAGGGTGGACTCGGCACGACCGAAGGCGGCCGCATCGCCACGCGCACGCTGCTCTCATCGTGGGGCGTCCCGCAGAGCACTTACGTCCAATATGACGGCTCCGGGTTGTCGCGCTACGACTACCTCACCGCGAACCTCATTGTCACCATCCTCGAACGCATGCACGCGGACCCGCGGCACAAGGACGCGTTCGTCGCGTCGCTGCCGGTTGCCGGAAAAGAGGGGACGATCGTGTCGCGGATGAAAAAGACGCGCGCGGAAGGAAACGCGATCGCGAAAACAGGATCGATTGCGAACGTGCGCAGCCTGTCCGGTTACGTGCGCACGCGGGATGGCGAGACGCTGGCGTTCTCGATCGTGGCCAACAGTTTCACGATTCCCGCGACCACCGTGAACTGGATCTCGGATCTCGCCGTCGAGACCTTGGCGAATTTCACCCGCCGCTAGCCACCGCCGCCTTTTTCTTTTCCGCGATGGTCACGAGCGCTCGCCCGGCTTCGCGCCGGACGTCTTCGTCGGGATCCCTCGCCGCCTTCCTCAGCGCCGGCACTGCGGGTTCGGCCAGCGCACCGTACTCGGCCAGAGCGACGGCCGCTGCCTGCCGAACGTCGGCTTCTTCATCGTCCAGCGCCTTGATGAGCCCCGCGACCTCCACTTCCGGACGGTCGCGGACGATCCCGAGGTAAGTCACGGCGACGTGACGGACCGATGGGTCGACGTCGTCGAGCGCCTCGAGAAGGCGCGGAACGACGATTTGGGGATCGATTGATGCGCGTTCGCGAAGCTTGCCAAGGGAACGCAGCGCTTCGCGCCGCACGTTCGGGTCTTCCGAACGGGATGCCTCGTTCAGCGGAGCGACCGCGGCAGAACCCATGAAGCTCAGGGCCAACGCGGCTTCGGGTGTGTAGTCGGAATCGTCGAGCAGCGCTGCGACATCGGGAATCGCTTCGGCAGCGCGTGGACCAAGGAGGCCGGACGCCTTCAGTGCAGCCTTGCGGCGCAGCGGATCAGCGCCGGGATCCTGGAGCGTTTTGCGGATGACCGGGAGCGCGGCCGTCCCTCGCTGCTCGAGCTCGGCTGCCGCTCTTTCCGCGTCTTTCGGGGCCCGGCTCTGAAGATCATCGATCCAGCGATCGTCGTTGCGGACGCGGGCGACGCCGCGTACGTCAGGGGTGCGGTAATACCACACCGTTGCGGCGACGCCGGCGAGGAGCGCCAGGAACAATGCGACGAAGCGCCACACGTGGTTATTCTAGAAGCTCCCTGATCGATCGCAGCACATCCGCCGCGGGCGCGGTGATTCCCCCTCCCTGCGCGAGCTCGGCGCGGCCGCCTCCCTTGCCGCCATGTCTGGCGATCAACGCCTTCAGGATGGCGCCCGAGTCCACGCTGAGATCTGCCGATCTGGCAATCACGATCGCGGAAGGTGCAGGTTCGGACAGCAGCGCTGCCACATGACCCGGACGTTCGGTAATGCGTGATGCGACGGTCTTGATGGCCAGGACATCCCAGCCCGGTAACGTCGCCGTCACCAGCTTCATCGAGCCAAGCGGGGCGGCAGCGTCCGCCAGCGTGTCCGCCTCCTGCGACGCCAGCTTCCCCTGGAAATCCTTGATCTGACGCCGGAGCTCCTTCGCGTCCCCCTGCAGCTTTTCAATCGCGGCCGGCAGTTCCGGCGGCACGACAGACACTGCGCGCACGCTGGCGGCAACGATGTCGCGAAGCGAACGGAAGCCGTCCAGCGCGCGTCCGCCGCAGAGAAACGTCACGCGCGATCCCCCCTTGAATCGCTCGGTCGCAGCAACGGCGATCAGGCCGATCGCTCCCGTGCGCGAGACATGCGTGCCGCCGCAGGCTGAGAGATCGAAGCCTTCGATATCGATCAGGCGCAGCGTCCCTTCCCGCCTGGATTCCTTGCGCAGTCCGAGTGACGAGGCTTCGTCCGACGACGCGAATCGGATCGCGACCGGCCGATCCTCCCACACGATCCGGTTTGCCTCCTGTTCGGCGCGTGTGACCTCATTCGCCGTCACGTCGCGGGCAAGATCGATCGTCGAGTACTCGGTACCCAGGTGGAAGCTCTCGGTGCGCACACCGAGCAGGCGATCGAATGCGGCAGAGAGCACGTGCTGACCGGTGTGCTGCTGCATGTGGTCGAACCGCCGGGTCCAGTCGATCGTCCCATGCAGGCGCGTCGTCGACGGCGCGCGGTCGACGATGTGCAGGATGCCTTTCTCGTCCGTGTCGACGACATCGAGAACACGGACGTCGTGGAATGCGCCCACGTCATGAGGCTGACCACCCGACGTCGGATAAAAGGCCGTCCGATCCAGGACGAGCGCGGTCTGCCCCTCGTGCGAAACCGTATCGAGGAGCGTGGCGTCGAACTCGCGAAGATAAGGGTCGTGATAGTAGAGCCGGTCGGTCACGCGCGTCTCCGCATGAGGGCTGGATCGTCGGCGCCGGCTTCGCGAAAGCCGCGGGCCCGCAGCACGCAGCTATCGCAGCGGCCGCACGGCGTACCGTCGGGTAACGGATCGTAGCAACTGTGAGTGAGCCCGTAGTCGACGCGGAGCGCGAGCCCCTTGCGGATGATTTCCGCCTTCGAGAGATTGATGAGCGGCGCGAGGATACGGAGCGGCCGGCCTTCGACGCCGGCCTTGGTGGCCAACGACGCCAGCCGCTCGAATGCGCGCAGATATTCGGGCCGGCAGTCCGGGTACCCCGAGTAATCGAGTGCGTTCACTCCGATGACGATGGCTTCCGCGTTTACGACTTCGGCCCACGCGAGGGCGAGGGACAGGAAGACGGTGTTCCGCGCAGGCACATAAGTGACCGGGATGTCATTCCCGTCGAGCGCACGGTCCTTCGGGATGGCGCCATCGCCAACCAGCGCTGATCCGCCCATCTTCGATAGCGGCACATCGAGCTCCAGGTGTCGCGCGGCGCCAAGCGCCTTCGCCACATCGCGCGCGGCCTCGATCTCACGAGCGTGCACCTGCCCGTAGCCGATGGTCAGGGCAAAGAGCTGATAGCCGTCGGCCTTCGCGATCGCGGCAGCCGTATACGAGTCGAGCCCGCCACTGAGCAGGACGACGGCGTTGAGAGGCCCTGAGCCCTGAGCCATGAGACGTGAGCCTAAACGCCGCGCGTTTGCGGATCCCAGATGTACTTGTGAGCCTGCAGCTGCAGCCGAACGGGCAGCCTGTCGGCGAGGATCCACTCGGCGAGCTGCTTCGGGTCCAGCACGCCGTGAACGGGTGAGAAAAGCACGGCAGCGCACCGGCCAACCAGCTGACGCTCGTCGACCACGCGCTTTGCGAACTCGTAGTCCTCGCGATCCTTGATCACGAACTTCACTTCGTCGGTGGCGCGCAGGTGATCGAGGTTCGGCCAGTGCATCTTGCGGGCTTCGCCGCTGCCCGGGCACTTCACGTCAATGACGCGGAACACACCCTGCGGCACCTGTTCGACGCTGATGTGCCCGCCGGTCTCGAGCAGAACCGTATGGCCTTCCGAGAGAAGGCGCTCCATCAAGGGATACACGTCCTTCTGGAGCAGCGGTTCGCCGCCGGTGATCTCGACCACGTCACAGCCGTAATCGCGCACTTTCGCGACGACCTCGTCAACGGCCATCTTCCGGCCCTCATAGAAGGCATAGGGCGTATCGCACCACGAGCAGCGCAGATCGCACGCGGTGAGGCGTACGAACACACACGGCCGCCCGGCGTGGGTCGACTCCCCCTGGATCGAATGGAAGATCTCGTTGACGGTCAGCACCAGAGTCCCAATCAGCTATTTTACGCGATGCGCGAGCGCCGAGGTCCGAGGTCCGCCTGTCCGCCGTCTTGTCCACCGGAGCGCGAAGCGCAAAGCTGGAACCCCGCTTCGCGGCGAAGGCGGAAGGTCCGAGGTCCATTAGAATGCGAAAATGGCGAAGCCGACCTTCTACTCGAAGCCGACCTGAACGACCTGCAAGAACGCCAGGAGTTTCCTGGACGAGCACAAGATCGACGTGGAACAGATCGACATCAACAAGACACCTCCCGACCGGGCGTTTCTCGAAAAACACATCGACGCCGACCGTTTCCTCGACTTCGTAAGTACGCGCAGTCCGGTGTTCAAGGAGCGTCCGCTGCCGAAATCAAAGAAGGAAGCCATCGATCTGATGATGGAGAATCCAAACCTGATCAAGCGGCCGATCCTGGTCCGCGGATCGAAGGTCACGTTCGGGTTCGATCGCGACGCCTACATTGCGAGCAAGCGATAGCGAGCGAGCCACGCGAGCGGCGCGGGGCACGGGGGCCCCGCGAGCGAGCGTGCAGGGGGGTCCGGCGGGGCGAAGCCCCCCGGCAAAAGATGATGGAGAATCCAAACCTGATCAAGCGGCCGATCCTGGTCCGCGGATCAAAGGTCACGTTCGGCTTCGACAAGCACGAATACGGAAAGCTCAAATGAGTGTGAGGGTCGGCACTTCCGGCTGGAACTACCCGTCGGGTCGAGGGACCTGGAACGGCATTTTCTATCCGGTTCGTGCCGGCGCGTCCAAAAAGAAGAAGGGCGCCTTCGACGAGCTCGCGTTCTACGCCGAGCACTTCGATACCGTTGAAATCAACTCGAGCTTCTACGGCGTCCCGAAACCAGCGGCCACAAAGGGTTGGGCCGAACGCACACCGGCGAATTTCGAATTCTCACTGAAGCTGTATCAGAAGTTCACGCATCCGGAGATGTTCGCGAAGGCGGCCGGCGCTGATGCGCTGTCACTCGGCGACCGGGACATCGACGAATTCCGCCGTGCGATCGACCCGCTCGCGGAAGCGGGCAAGCTTGGCGCGCTCCTCGCGCAATTTCCCGCGAGCTTCAAGAACGAAGGGAACAACCGCGCTTATCTGGAATGGCTGCTGACGGCGTTCAAGGACTACCAGCTGGCTGTGGAACTGCGGCACCGGAGCTTCAGCGACGATCCCGCGGGCACGCTGTCGGTGCTTGGCGAGTTCGGCGCGGCGCTCGTCCAAATCGACGAGCCGAAGTTCCGCGTCTCGATCAGGCAGACACTGCTCCCCAACGTGCGGACGTTTTATTACATGCGGCTGCACGGCCGGAACGCCGGGCAGTGGTGGCGCCATGAGAAGTCGGAGGATCGCTACAACTATCTCTACACGGCGGACGAACTGGAGCCGATCGTCGAGGCTGCGGACGCGGCGTCACGCGAGGTGAAGAAGGCCTACCTCTACACGAACAATCATTTTTCAGCGAAGTCCGTCGCCAATGCCGCCACGATCAAGCACAAGCTCGGACAGCCGCTCGACGGCGAGTACCCTGAGGAATTCGTCGAGCGCTATCCGGACTTGAAGGGCCTCGTCAGGATTTTGCCGCCTCGTCCTTCAGATACGCTCGTCTAAGAACGTCGCCTCTTTGGATCTTCGCGACAACCTCCTGTCCTTTCAGCACGCGCCCGAACACCGTGTATTTGCCGTCGAGCTCCGGTGCCGGCCGGCGGGTGATGAAGAACTGGCTGTCCGCCTCCGTGCGCCGGCTGCCTGAATACGCCATGGAAACGGCGCCGACCAGGTGCCGGCGTTTCTTCGTCACTTCTGAAACGCCAATCGGTTTCCCCGAGCCGCCGCGGCCCCACGCCGCCTCGCGGCTCATGTCACGCGACAGCGGATCGCCGACCTGGACCAGGAAGTTCGGTTCGGCGCGGTGAAACCGCAGCCCGTTATAGAAGCCTCGCTTGACGAGCTCCAGGATGTGCGCCACGGTCTTCGGCGCTTCTTCGGGATACGTCTCGAACTCGATCGTGCCCTTCGCTGTTTCGAGGACCACGATTGGCCCTGCGCCAGGGGATTTGTCTTGAGCCGATCCCGGCCAAGGCAGGGTGACAATCAATGTGAACCCCAGCATGAGAAGCGCCTGCGGCCCGCGCGAGGCGACGGAGTGAAGCGGCGCGAAGCGCCGCCGGCGAGCGCGAGCGCGTGGGGGTGGGGCCCCACGCGCATTGAGAAATGCCGACGCGCAGCACCAAGTACGCATGTCGTTGGATGTGATCATTATGCTTTCACCAACTTGCCTATCTTGGTCACACCTATTTTCGGACACACATCCGCCAGCACGCACTGCGGGCACAGCGGATAAACAGGCCGGCACACGTTCTGTCCCCACGTCACGAGATACAGGTTGATGATCGGCCACCAGCGACGCCGGGTCGCCTTATAGAGCGCGTGCTCGGTCTCTTCGGGCGTACGCGTGTGCACCCACCCGAGGCGGTTCGCAATCCGGTGCACGTGCGTGTCGACGCAGATGTTGTCCTCGCTGCTGTGCGCAAGGATCAGGACCAGGTTTGCAGTCTTGCGGCCGACCCCCGGCAGCGTCAACAGGTCGTCCATCGTGGACGGCACTCGCCCGCCGAAGCGGCTCACGATCTGCTCGCATGTCTGTTTGACGTGCACCGCCTTGTGGCGATAGAAGCTGACCGGGTAGATCAGCTCCTCGATCCGCGACACGTCAAGCTTCGCCATCGACCGCGGCGTTCGCGCAACGCGAAACAGCCGCGTCGACGCCGCATGCGTAACCGCATCCCTCGTCTGCGCCGACAGCATCGTCGCGATGAGGACTTGAAACGGATCTTCCTGCTGGTCCCTGGCAATCTTCTCGACGGCGGGCTCGTCGAGGCCGTCAATCGCCCGGGCAAGCCGCCGCATCACGAGCGTGACGGGCGCGGCCGTTGCGGATCTGCGTGCCGGCATCGCCTAGGTGACGGGTGTCAGTGGCTCATCGCCGGCCAGGACGGCCATTGCGTTCTTGACCGCAAGCTCCGCCATCGCGGTGCGCGTCTCGCGTGTGGCGCTGCCAACGTGCGGCGCGAGCAGGACGTTCTCGAAGCGCAGAAGGCCCGAATGCACCTCTGGCTCCTTCTCGTACACGTCGAGGGCGGCTCCCGCGATCAGCCGCTCGCCGAGCGCCCACACCAGCGCCTCTTCGTCCACGATTGGCCCGCGCGCGGTGTTGATGAGAAGCGCCGATCGCTTCATCCGTGCGAATGCCTTCTTGTCGATCAGATGCCGCGTCTGTGGCGTCTGCGGCGTGTGGATCGAGATGACGTCCGACGAGATGAGCAGCTGGTCGAGTGACACGTAACGCGGGTCGCCCGGATCGGCGGAACGGCGCGAGAACACGACGCTCATGCCAAACGCCGGGGCTTTCGCGGCAACGGCCCGGCCGATGCGGCCGGCCCCAATGATCCCGAGCTGCTTGCCCCGGAGCTCCGTCCCGAGCATGAAGTCGAGACCCCAGCGCTTCCATTCACCCGCGCGGATCAGTCGATCGCCTTCAGCGACGCGGCGCGCGATCCCGAGCATCAGCGCCCACGTGAGCTCCGCGACCGCATCGGTCAACACGTCCGGCGTGTTGGTGACGATGATGCCGCGCTGACGCGCCGCGTCCACGTCGATATTGTCGTATCCGACCGCAATGTTCGAGATCACTTTGAGCGCCGGCCCCGCGTCCATCACCGACGCGTCGATCTTGTCGGTGAGCACGCAGATGACGGCGTCCTTGTCGGCCAGGCGCTTCTTCAGTTCCGGTGGTGGAAGCGAATCGCGGTCGTTCAAGTCGACCGTGTGCCGCGACTCGAGCTGCGAGAAAACCGATGACGGGATGCGGCGCGTGAGAAGGACGGAACCCACTTCAAGCCTGAAGGCTGACGCCCGGCGTCAGTGACCGTGACTCTCGCAGTACCCGCAGTGATTGCACTGCACCGAGGGTTCGATGAGACACGGACCGTCGGTTTTGGTCAGCGTGTAGCGGTAGTGACTCGCATGACGCGCCAACGGCAACGGCTGACTCGCACCAAACGGCGGCGACGGCGGTTCGCCCGGACCCGACGTGCCGAGCCGCGCAATGGTGTCGCGCACGAGCGCCCGGAGCGCGTCCTCGTTCATCGTTCGTACTCTACCGCGTCGACGATGCCGATGATCGCGGCATCGACCGCGGCCGCCTTTTTCCCAAGCGCCTGGCCGGCGGCTTTGCCTTCAATCACGACCAACACCTTCTCGCCCACGCCCGCGCCAACCGAGTCAATCGCCAGCAGCGTCACCCCTCGCGGCTGGTCATCCAGCGTCAGCGGCTGCACCAGCAGCAGCTTCGCGCCTTCGAGCTTGCGGTTCTTCTGGGTCGCGACGACCGTGCCGACCACGCGCGCAATCTGCATCGCTAGGGTACGTGCCAGTGATCGACGATGCCCACGATGCACGCGTCGGTCGGAGGCTCAGCGGGATAGAAAGGAAACGCCGCTTCGCGGCCGCGGACGAAGAACACGTTCTCACCAACACCGGCGCCGACCGAATCGAGCGCGACCAGCGTACGGCCGGCCGCCTCTCCCGACGAGGACAGCGGCTGCAGGACCAGCAGTTTGAACCCCGTCAGGTTCTCGTCCTTCACCGTCGCCACCACTTCGCCGAGCACGCGCGCGAGCTGCACATCAATCCTGTACTTCAACCGTGTCAACGATGCCGACGATGACGGCATCGACAGGGCAGTCTTTCATGCCGGATGCCATGCGGGCGGAACTGCCGCTGACGATCAGCACGGTTTCGCCGAAGCCGGCATCAACGGTATCGACGGCAACCAGGTAATTGCCGTCCGCCTTGCCAGTGGGATCGACCGGCCGGGCGACGAGCAGCTTGTTGCTCACGAGCCGCTCGTCCTTGCGCGTCGCGACAACGGTTCCAACCACCCTCGCGAGAATCATGTCAATGCCGACCCTTCGACATGGCTCAGGACTGCGCTGAGGCTCTCGAAGGGCGAATGCCGAATGCTAAATGCCTTCATTACGTTTCGTCCGGCATTTGTCATTTGGCATTTGTCATTTCGTATTCGCCGTGGCTTTCCCGATGGGCAGCGTGTCCTCGAGATTGGCGTGAGGACGCGGGATGACGTGGACCGACACGAGCTCGCCGACACGGCGCGCCGCCGCGGCGCCGGCGTCGGTGGCAGCCTTCACGGCAGCGACGTCACCGCGGACGATCGCCGTCACGTACCCGGCGCCAATCTTCTCCCAGCCCACCAGGGTCACCTTGGCGGCCTTGACCATCGCGTCGGCCGCCTCAATCATTGCGACCAGCCCCTTGGTCTCGACCATCCCGAGCGCCTCACCCATTTACTTGCTCCTTGTTTCCAGTTCCAGTTTCCAGTTTCCGGTTTCCAGTCTCAGAACTGCTGACTGGCAACTGGCTGCTATACCGGCGGCCGTTACTTGAGTTCTCGAACGGCCGCCTCAATCAGTGCTGACAGTTCGCGGTATGTTAGCCGAATTTCACCGTCCGGACCTATTCCACCAGCGCCAGCCCGGTAATCGGGAATGAGCCGCTCGCCGTCGCCCTGCGGCGCAAACACCGTCTGACAGGCGACCTGGTCGGCCGATTGCGACGCCTCCGGATCCGCGCAGATTGGTGCTGGAGCGGCGATGCCGTAGCGGCCGCGAAGCCCTTGCAGCCGATCGACCTCCTGCCGCGAGAGCAGCCGTTCGCCGCCAAGCATCCGCGCGACGAAACTGATTTTTGCGAAGTGCTCGATCGTCTCCATTTTGTAGTACGCGGAGAACAGATCGCCCCCCACCGTCAGGGCGCCGTGATTCGCGAGCAGCATGCCGTCGTGCGCCTTGATGTAGCGGCGCACCGCCTCCGGCAGCTCTTTCGTCGAGGGGGTCGCGTAATCGGCAATAGGCACGCTGCCAAGCGTCGTGATCACCTCGGCCAGCACCGCGCGGTCGAGCGCGATCCCGGCGACGGCAAAGCCGGTGGCGATCGGCGGATGTGCATGCACCACACCGTTGACGTCCGGCCGCTGCCGATATACCTCGAGGTGCATCTGCATCTCGGAGGAGGGATTGCGATCCCCTTCGAGTTTCCGTCCCTCGAGGTCGGTGATGCACATCATCTGCGGGGTCATGAAACCCTTGCAGACGTTCGCCGGCGTCATCAACAACCGTCCGGCATCGAGGCGGACGCTGATGTTGCCGTCGTTCGACGCGGTGTACCCGCGCGCATACATGCGGCGTCCGACTTCGACGATGTCTTCGCGGAGGTTCGCGACGCTGGGAACCGCCATCACCGCTTCGTCCATGCCTGGCGGCAGCGTTCGGAGCAGAAGAAGTGCAGGTCGTTGCCGGAGCCGGCGGTCAGCGCGCGCGAGGGCACGACGAACGTGCCGCACACCGGGTCGCGCACGAGCGGGACGGCTGTCGGCGCCTG
The DNA here is from genome assembly GCA_046726015.1 of Acidobacteriota bacterium. Taxonomy (GTDB): domain Bacteria; phylum Acidobacteriota; class Vicinamibacteria; order Vicinamibacterales; family 2-12-FULL-66-21; genus QHWT01. Next base: position 36,449 of record JBKOZS010000143.1, on the reverse strand, counting down.
TGGATCGCGCGATGCGCTCATGCCCTCGGCGATGCCGCGGAACAGGCGCCAGACCGCTCGGCCGACGAAGTACACGAGCACCAGGAAGATGAGAAGGCGGAGCATCTCAACGCCCGGTGCCGCTGCCGGCGTCGAGGTTCTGGTGCGCGGAGCGCACCCCATCGAGCGCCTGCTTTGCCGCGCGGGCCTCCTCGGAGTTCGGCGCAACCTGCAGGACCTTCTCCCACGCCGCGGTGGCGCCCTTCAGGTCCTGCTTGCCGAACGCGCGCACGATCCCCTGGTTGAGCAGCGTCTTCGAGTGCTTCGGATCGATCGACAGCGAGTGTTCGAATTGCACGAGGGCACGATCCGGCTGGTTCATGTAGTAATACGCGATGCCAAGGTCGGTGCTCGCGTTGACGTCTTTCGGATTGATCTTCAGCGCCGCCTCGTACCATTGGGCCGCTTCCTGCAGCCGTTCGGCGTCGAAGTACATGTCCCCGAGCTGCACCCGCACGACAGCATCGTTCGGGTTCTGCTGTGCCGCGGTCTTCATCGCGGCCGCGCGCGATTCGTCGACCGGCTGTGGCGCCGGTTGCTGCTGTGAGCTTGCGGGAGCGGATCCGCTCGTGGCTTGAGCAGCCGCCGGTTGTGGGGCGCCACCGGTTGCCTGCTGGCTGCCGATAATCCAGCCCACGAGCAGCCCGAAAAACACACCCGCGATCCCGACAGCAACGGCGTCCTTTGACACGTTGACTAATTATAGTGCGCCGACCGGTGATTGCCCGGCGCAGGCCGCCAGGTAATCCCGCACCGAGCGATCAAGGCCAACGTAGAGCGCGTGGCTGATCAGCGCGTGGCCGATTGAGACTTCGTCGAGATGCGGCAGCGTGCGGAAGAGGACGAGATTGTCGAGATCGAGATCGTGCCCGGCGTTGATGCCGAGGCCAAGCGCGTGCGCCAGGTTCGCAGCCTCGATGTAGCGTCGAAAGCTGCGGTCGGCTGCCTCCTCGCTTTCCTTGAACGCATGGGCGAACGGCTCGGTGTAGAGCTCGATGCGCTGCGCGCCCAGCGATGCTGCCCATTTCACCGCGGCAGGCTCGGGATCGATGAACATGCTGACGCGGATGCCGCGCTGCTGAAGATCGGAGACGAGCGCCGTCAGCTCCTTCACCGGCGTCTCGGGCGGCCAGCCCGCCTGGCTGGTGATTTCGCCGGGACGCACCGGGACAAGCGTGCACTGGTGAGGGCGCACCTCGCGCACCATCTCGACGAGATCGGGCCTCGGGTCTCCCTCGATGTTGAATTCAACGTCGTGGCGGTGCGGCCCCAGGAACGTGGCGATTGCGGTGACGTCGGTCCGGGTGATGTGGCGCTGATCGGCGCGTGGGTGGATGGTGATGCCGCGCGCTCCCGCATCGAGGCAGACCCGAACCGCGTCCGTCACGGACGGCACCGCCCCGCCGCGGGAGTTGCGCAGCGTCGCAACCTTGTTGACGTTGACGCTCAGACGCGGCCCGTCTGCCCTGGGCGAGCTCGAAGACCGGGTCGAAGGGCCCGCCATGTTCATCCCAGGTGCTGCTTCACGCTTTCGGCAATCTCGCGCGCCCAGCCCTGGATCTCGTGCTGGTCGCGCCCTTCGATCATCACGCGCAGCAGCGGCTCGGTGCCGGAATAGCGGACGAGCAGGCGCCCCTGCCCGGCGAGCCGCTGCTCGACGCGGTCCATCGCGTCAGCGATCGCCGGCACCGCGCGCAATTCTTTCTTCTCGCGCACGCGTACGTTCACCAGCACCTGCGGGTAGGTGACGAGCTGTGCCGCAAGATCCGAGAGCTCGCGGCCGCTATCCGCCATCACCCGCATGACGTTGAGCGCAGTCACGATGCCGTCTCCCGTGAACAGGTGTTCGGAGAAGATGATGTGCCCCGACTGTTCGCCGCCGATGGAAAGGTTCCGCCGCAGCATCTCCTCCATGACGTACTTGTCGCCGACGGGGCAACGTACGAGATCGATCCCGCTCTCGCGCAACCCGATTTCGAGGCCGATGTTGCTCATCACGGTCGCCACGACGGCGTTCCCGTTCAAGCGGTTCTGCGCCTTCATGTGGCGCGCGCAGAGCAACATCACGGCATCGCCGTCGACGGTGCGCCCGTCGTGGTCAATGAAGATCGCACGATCGCCGTCGCCATCGAACGCGACACCCATCCGGAAATTGCCGCCGCGGACGATGGACGCGAGACGTTCCGGGTGCGTCGATCCGCAGTCGAGATTGATGTTCCGCCCGTCGGGCGAGTTCCCAATCACGGTGACGTCGTAGCCAAGCTCCTGGAACAGCCGCGGCGCCACCGTCGTCGTCGCGCCGTTGGCGGTGTCGAGCGCCAGCTTGAACCGTCCGAGCCGCTGTGGATCAGGAAATGACAGGCGCCCGTGGGCGATGAACGCGTCGATGACGTCGGTTCGGTCGACCGGCGGGAGTCCCATCGGGGGCACTCGCCAGGAGGAATCCGCGATGATCGACTCGACGCGGCGTTCGAGCTCCTCGGTGAATTTCTCCCCGCGTCCCGAGAATACCTTGATGCCGTTGTCCTGGAATGGATTGTGAGAAGCGGAGATGACGAGTCCTGCGTCGAATCCCATCGCGCGCGTCACGTACGCAATCGCGGGCGTGGGAATCACGCCGGCGGTCGTAATGGCCGCGCCCTCGGAGTGGACGCCGCGTCCGAGCTCGCGTTCCATCCACTCTCCGGATTCGCGCGTGTCGCGCCCGACCAGGAACCGGAGCGGGCGTCCGCCGGCATCCGCACCTCGCATCGCGCGGACGAGCGCTGCGCCGAGCCGCGCCACCGTTTCGTGATCCAACGGGTATTCGCCGGCGGTTCCACGCACCCCGTCGGTACCAAACAGTCTCGTCTGCGACATCACTTGATCGTTACCGAAACCACGGCGGGGTCGACCGCAGTCACCCCGAAACTCTCGGCCGGATCCACCTGAACCCGCAAATTGTATCGACCGGTTCCAAGGCCGGCAAGGTCAACGAACGCTTGAATGCTGTCGTTGCCAACCGACGCGAGGGCGTCGCGGCCTCCCCGAACCGATACTCGCACGAGCGATGGCGAGACCTGCGCTCGCAATCCAGCGCCCAGGTTGCGCCAGCGCACCGGCACATCCGGCACTCCTCGTTCGATCGGCGCCGGCCATACCTCGACGATCACGGTTGCGCTCTGAGGTTGAACCAGGCGAACGGACGAATCGGCGACACCTACCGTCACCACGTCGCGGACGCGCGTCCGTGACCCGGCAATCGAGACCGGCTCGGTCGTCGCGTCCGCAATCTGGCGGACACGGGTCTCGGGTCCGACGATGTCCACGGTGGCCGGCTCGGCTGAGACGCGACCCACGACGTATCCGGGTGCAGGCTCGCCCTGCGTGGCCGGAACGACCGGCACCTTCCGCTGCGCGGACCGCTCCACTTCAATTGAAATCGTCGGCGGCACCACCTGGGCCACCTCAATGCCGAACGGAGCGCGGACCTCGTCGGCGCGGATATGAAAGAGGCGCGAACCCGTGCGCGCCGTCGAGAGATCCAGCACCGCGACGATTTCTCCTGGCTGGACGCGGCTGAGGAGCGCAGACGATCCGCGGACGCGGACGTCAACGTTGTCGGGCGGGTTCCCGACCATTTCGAGCTCGGGTGGAATGTTGCGGAACTCGAGCGGCACCCGCAGGCTTCGCTCCACGACGTGCTCGCCGGCGACCGTGAACCAGAGAAGCGTCGCGAGCGCGATGGCCAACACTTTCAGCCCGAGATGCCTGAACGGATGATATTTCATTACACCTCGTAGCTGGCCTGCGCGCGGCCGCGGCGCAGCAGAACGAGGTTGCGCAACCGATCGCGAAGCTCGTCGGGCGTGAGTCCGCGCTCGATGTGACCGTCGAGCGCCAGCGCGATCTGACCGGTCTCCTCCGAGATGACCACTGCAGCAGCATCGCTTTCTTCGGTCAGGCCGATCGCCGCGCGGTGGCGCGTGCCGAGGTCGCGGCTCAGGCGCGGGTTGACGGTCAAAGGCAGGAAGCAGGCCGCTGCGGCGACGCGTCCTTCCTGCAAGATGACCGCACCGTCGTGCACCGGCGAGCCCGGATTGAAAATCGTCACCAGCAGATCGTAGGTGAGCATCGCATCGAGCGGAATGCCGCTCTCGATGTAGTTCCGCAGGCCGATCTCGCGTTCGATCGCAAAGATCGCCCCGGTCCGGTGCTGCGCCAGCAGCGTGGCGGCAACAACGACCTCCTCGATCGTCTCGTCCGCCGCCTGCTGCCGGGTCAGGTAGCGGAAGAACGGTGCCTGGCCGAAGTGCGCGAGCGCGCGGCGGATGTCGGACTGGAAGATCACGATCGCGGCAAACGCGACGTAGACGAGCGCATTGCGGATGAGCCAGTTCAGCGTCTGCAGCGGCGCCAGCCGTGACAGGTAGAACAGCGCGAGGATCAGGAACGATCCGAATGCCATCTGCACCGCGCGCGTCCCCCTGATCAACTTGAGGAACTCGTAGATCAGGAGCGACACGATGGCGATGTCGAGGATGTCCCACCAGCCGACGGGTGGGCGCCTCAACAGGTTGGCGAGATAATCCGGCATCCCGGACGGTAGCTTAACTCATGCGGGCGGAGACGTAGAGCGAGACGAGGCGGGCAAGGCTGGTCTTCGGATCGTCGTTGCGAAAGAGGCGCGGCCCGCAAGCCGCGCCCGGATCTCCAGCCACTCAGACGGCGTCGTTTTTCTCCTGCCGGTCGCGGCCGGCCTCGTTCTCCCGTTCGCCCTTCTCCTCGAGCGTCTCGTCGTCCGTCATCTCGCCGATCGCGTCTTCGGTCGCGCCCTTGATGCGCTGGCCGGCCGCCGACGTTTCCTCCCCAACGGACCCTGGCTCGTGGCGCGGCGCGTTCGAATCATCCGGACGATCGCGATCAATGTCACCCATCACTACCTCCCTCGGGCAACGAGCTACATCTCGAGCCGCTGCCGAAGGGGCTCGAGCAACATTGCTGCCACGCGCATTCACAATCGGACTTGTCGGTGGCGGGAAACGGGTGCATGAGTCAGAGGAGATATGTAGCGTTGGCCGACGTGGCGTCGCGAATTCGGTCGGCAACGCGCACGACGTCGACCATCTCCTTCACGCCATGAACACGCACGATGTGCGCACCGAAGATGACACTGGCCGTGACGGCGGCGGCGGTTCCCCACTCGCGTTGATCCGGCTGACGGTCGCCGAGCGCGGCCCTCAGGAACGACTTCCGGGACGGGCCTGAAAGGATTGGCCGGTCGAGCGCGGCAAGCGCGTCGAGACGCGCAAGTACCTCATAGCTGTGCTCCGCACGCTTGGCGAACCCGAACCCCGGATCGATCACGATCGCGTCCCGCGACACACCCGCGCCTGTCGCGCGCTCGATTGCCGCCGCAAGCTCCGCGGTCACCTCGCGGGCCACGTCCTCATACACCGCCAGGTCGTACATCCCCCGCGAGCGCCCGCGCGTGTGCATCAGGATCAATCCCGCCCCGGTCCGGGCAGCCACACTGCCCAGCGCCGGTTCGTACTGGAGTCCGCTAACGTCATTGATGATCGTGGCGCCCCGCGCCACGGCTTCCCTCGCGACGTTCGCTTTGTAGGTGTCGATGGAGATCGGCACGTCGACCTGTGACGCGAGCCGCTCGAGCACGGGCAGCACGCGGCGCAACTCTTCGTCCTCAGGCAGTGGATCCGCGCCGGGCCTCGTGGATTCCCCGCCGATGTCGAGGAGGTCGGCGCCATCCGCAACCATGCGCACGCCGGCCGCCACGGCCCGATCGACGTCGAGATGCCGTCCGCCGTCCGCGAATGAATCAGGAGTGATGTTGAGGATGCCCATCACGAGCGTGCGGGCACCAAGCTGCAGCGGGGGTTTTCCCGGGAGCGGGATGGAATACGGCCGACGGGGTGTCACGGGTGCGCGAGGTGCCTCCGCACCTTTCGCACCCTGAGCACCCCGAGCACCTGTTGCTTATTCCTGTGGAAGGGGCTTGTTGAGCGGCGGGATGGGCGGCACGATGGCCGGCCGCTCCTTTGCCGTCTTGCGCGTGCCGTCTTCCGCCGCAGCGACCGGGCTGGCCGCCGGCTTCGGATCCTCGAGCGGGTGTCCCGCGATGATGCGGCGCACCTGGTCGGCATCGAGCACCTCGCGCGAGAGCAGCTCCTCCGCGATGCGGAGCAATGCCGGCTTGTGCTTCTCGAGCAGCTCCTTCGCGCGCTCGTAGTTGCTCGTCACGAAACGCTTGATCTCGTGATCGATGCGGATTGCCGTGTCCTCGCTGTAATCCTGGTGCTGCGCGATCTCACGGCCGAGGAAGATCTGCTCTTCCTTCTTGCCGAACGTGAGCGGCCCCATCGCGTCGCTCATGCCCCACTCGCAGACCATCTTGCGCGCGAGCTCGGTCGAGCGCTCGAGATCGTTGCCGGCGCCGGTCGTCATGCCGCCATTGGTCAGTTCCTCGGCGAGACGGCCACCGAGCAGGATCGCAATCTGATCGTTCAGATAGTCCCGCGTGTAATTGTGCTTGTCGCCTTCCGGCAGCTGCATCGTGACGCCGAGGGCCATGCCGCGCGGAATGATCGTCACCTTGTGGATCGGATCCGCGTGCGGCAGCACGACGGCAAGCAGCGCGTGACCGGCTTCGTGGATCGCCGTGACCTTCTTCTCCTCCTCGGAGATGATCATCGACCGGCGCTCCGAGCCCATCAGGACTTTATCCTTCGCGAACTCGAAGTCGTGCATGCGCACGACCTTCTGGTTATAACGCGCAGCGTTCAACGCCGCCTCGTTCACCAGGTTCGCCAGGTCCGCGCCAGAGAAGCCGGACGAACCGCGCGCCAGCACGTGAATGTTCACATCGTCGGCCAACGGAATCTTCTTCGTGTGGACCGCGAGGATGCCTTCACGTCCCTTCACGTCGGGACGGTTGACGACGATGCGGCGATCGAAACGGCCGGGACGGAGAAGCGCCGGATCGAGGACGTCAGGTCGGTTCGTGGCCGCGACGAGGATGACCCCCTCGTTCGACTCGAAGCCGTCCATCTCGACGAGCAGTTGGTTCAGCGTCTGTTCGCGCTCGTCGTGACCGCCGCCGAGACCCGCGCCGCGATGGCGGCCGACCGCATCGATCTCATCGATGAACACGATGCACGGCGCGTTCTTCTTTCCCTGTTCGAAGAGATCGCGGACGCGCGAGGCGCCGACGCCCACGAACATTTCGACGAAGTCTGAACCGCTGATCGAGAAGAACGGCACGTTTGCTTCGCCAGCCACCGCGCGCGCGAGCAGTGTCTTGCCGGTTCCCGGAGGCCCCATCAGCAGGACGCCTTTCGGGATGCGGCCGCCCAGCTTCTGGAACTTCTGCGGTTCCTTCAGGAACTCGATGATTTCCTGGAGCTCTTCCTTCGCTTCGTCGACGCCGGCCACGTCCTTGAACGTCACCTTCTTCTGCGAGCTCGACGACAGCTTCGCGCGGCTCTTCCCGAACGACAGCGCCTTGTTCCCGCCGCTCTGCATCTGCCGCATGATGAACAGCCAGAAGCCAATCATCAAAAGGATCGGAGCCCAGGAGTACAGGAGTGTCGCCCACGGGCTGGTGGTTTCCGGCTTCGCGGTGATCTGGACGCCGTTGTCCGTCAGCTTATTGCCGAGCCCTTCGTACTGGGTTGGCGCGTAGGTGCGGAATTTCGTGTTGCCGTCGCCGGTGGCGGAGGTCGTCAGGACACCGGTGATCTCATTGCCGGTAATCGTGACCGACGCAACTTCCTTGTCCTGCACGTGCTTCAGGAACATGGAGAACGGCATGGCCGCTTCGCTGCGCTGGAAGGTCGTCGAGAAGTTCCAGATCAGCACCCCGACGACGATCAGGACCATCCAGAACAGCAAGCTTTTGAGGGTTGAGTTCAACCTACGCCTCCTAACCGCCTGACTTTCAAGAGTAACACGCCTGCCGAGGGGTCGATGACGCGAAAGTCCTCCGCCACCGAGTGCCCAACCACCCAGACAATCCGATCCCGGCCGTCCACGACGAGGGGCAGGGCATCCCGCTCGGCCCGGGGAACCTTGCGGTCCACGAGGAAGTCTTGAAGCTTTCTCTCGCCGGGTGCGCCCAGCGGGTGAAACCGGTCACCCGGCCTGCGGCTCCGGACCGCGAGTGGCAGAGCCAGAGGCGCGGCGGCAATTCCCACTTCGGCCCCTCTGGCGGCCCAGCGACGCCCGTTCGAACCGGGATCGAGGCGTTCGGCCGTGATCGCCGAGCCGTCGGGCAGCCATGCGACCTCTCCAGGAATAGACAACGAAAAAGCGAAAGCGTTCGCGTCTTCGCGCGTCGGTCCCCGGCCGGTCCTGAGCCGAATCAGCCCGCCCTGCCGCAGGGCGTAATGACCCGGAAGGCTGACGGATTCCCCGTCCCGGCCTCCTTCGGCGAGCGCCAGTAACCGATCGACGTGATGGGCGCTGATGGAGCGAGTGCCCGCCAACCGCGACAGCACGTCATGTGCCACGCGTGAGCTGAGCGCCCGCGGGGTCGTCGCCAGCGCCGATGCATCCAGATCGATACCGAGATCCGAGGTCGGAGGATCGATGGCCGACGTTCGAGGACCCAGGTCCGGAGGACCCCCGCCTGCGTCCGCCCTCGAAATTCCGCGGGTTTCATCGAGGCCGAAGCCGTTTCCTTTTAAGACGATCCGAGCCGCACTTTCGATTGCACGTTGCCGAAGAAACTCTTCGTCCTGCCTGGCGAGCGCCGCCTGCCGGGCGAGGCGCACCGGCGCCCCCTGCGAAAAACGTGATTGGATGTACGGAATCAGCTCATGCCGGACCCGGTTTCGCGGGATCGACACGTCTGCATTCGTGACATCCTCGCGAAAACCTTCCCCCCGATCCTCGAGAAAACGCCTCAGGTCCGATCGCGACACGTCGAGCACCGGCCGGATTACCCGGCCAACTCTCGGCCGGATTGCCGCGAGTCCACGGGTCCCCGCGCCACGCAGGAGCCGTAACAAGAAGGTCTCGGCCTGGTCGTCCCGCGTGTGAGCCGTCGCGATGACATCCGCACCGAGCTGGTCCGCTGCGCGCTCGAGAAACGCATAGCGCGCTGAACGCGCCGCACCTTCGATCGAGCGCTTCTGCTCGCGTGCGAGCGCAGCGACGTCCGCACGGGCGGCCACGAACGGCACGTTGAGCCGTTCCGCCAGCGCACGGCAGAACGCCTCGTCGGCGTCGGCGTCCGCGCCGCGAAGGCCGTGATGCAGATGCGCCGCGCCGGCGACGACGAGATCCCCGGCCGCCTGCATCTCGCGCAGCAGGTGCAGCAACGCGACCGAATCCGCACCGCCCGACAGCGCCACCAGCACACGCGTCTCGCGACGCGCAAGCGCGTGCTGACGGATCGTGCGCCGGACCCTCGCGCGCAACGTCATGTCGATGCCGAATGCTCAATGCCGGATGCTGAATCGTCAGCACGCCGTATTCAGCATGTGTCAGCGAAAGGAAAAAGAATGGTGCCGGTGCAGGGACTTGAACCCCGGACTCCGCGGATATGAGCCGCGTGCTCTAACCAACTGAGCTACACCGGCAGGAAACGTCGATTATAGCAGACGAGTCCCGCTTGTCCGCCGTAGCAGCGTAGCCGCGAAGGCGGAAGCCCCGAACCCGAGCCTACTTCGACTCCCGAGACTCGTAATACGCCCGCCGGCAGCCCTCCCGGACCGTCTGCAGCTCCATCAGCAGTGCCGCAAAATCCTGCCGGCCGCGCAGCGGCATCAGCAACCGATCCCGCGCAAAGAACCCGTGGCACGGGAATCCGTTGCGGGCGGCGTCGGTCAGCCATCGCATCGCCTCGTCCGCGCGGCCCAGCCGCGCGTAGATGCAGGCGACATCGTACTGCGCATGGTGGTAGTGCCCGAACGCCTTCCGGTGTTGCACGGTCAGTTCGATCTGGCGCTCCGCTTCCTCGTCGTCGCCCCGCAGCGCCGCGATCAGGCCGCGCAGCGGATACTGCAGCACGTCGTCCGGTGCATGGCGCGCCGCGGCGGTGCAGGTCTTCTCTGCTGCATCGAGGCGCCCGAGTTGCAGTTGTGCCAGCGCAAGTTGATAACCGGCCCACGCCGAGGGGCTCCGGCGCCACGCTTCCGTCGAAATGTCGAGTGCCTCCGCAAGGTCACCCGCCAGGTATTTCGTCCAACCGAGGTGCATGTACGCACTACTGTCGTTCGGGTCGATGGCCAGCGCCCGCTCGAGCTCGCGGACCGATTCGTCGAACAGCGAGATGTGAAGCAGCACCATGCCGAGCAGGTGGTGCGCTTCATTGAGTCCCGGGCGTTCCGCTATCGCCAGGCTGACGTCCCGGATGGCGGCTTCATGTTGAAAGCCCGCGGCCGGCGTCCAGGCGAGCCATCCGCGCAGGAACCGAGCCTCGGGCAACGTTCGATCGATCGCCAGCGCGCGCGCGCACATCTCTTCAGCACGCGTGTGAAAGTCGGAGTCCGGCTTGAAGCTGAACGCCATGCGACTGAACGCGGTCGCCAGTCCGACGTATGCCTCCGCGTACGAGGAGTCGATCGCGATGGCCTTCTGAAATTCGTCGACCGCCGCATCCATGCTCTCGATCGACTCGCTCGTCATGTGCACGCGGCCACGAAGGTAATGCTCTCGCGCCGCGGCCTGGCCGCGCGGACCACGCTCCAGGCGGCGCTGGTCGGAGGCGGTGACCGTTATGTCGAGCGCACGCATGACTTCCCGCGCCACGTCGTCCTGCAGCCGAAACACCTCGTCGAGGTTCGCGTCGATCTTCGTGCCCCAGAGCGGACGGCCGTCCGACGTGCTGAGCAACTGCGCCGTGACCCGCACCTGCACGCCTCGCCGCTGCAGGCTGCCGTCGACGACCGCGTCGACCGACAGCTCGCGGCCGGCACGCACCGGGTCGACGGCGCCGCCCTGATACGGAAGGATTGCCGCCGTCGGCCGCACCAGCAGCGAGCGTACCGCGGCAAGTTCGGTGATCGTTGCGTCGGCAAGCCCGAGTCCGAGGTCGTCATCGCCTGCGCTTGCCTGTCCGAGCGAGCGGAACGGCAGCACGGCCACCGAGCGCAGGACCGGTGCGGAAGCGGTGTCGGACAGCGCCTCGGACAGCGCAGCCGCGAGCGCACCAGCGGATTGGAACCGTGCCGCTGGTTCCTTCTCGAGCAGCGTCATGATGATCGCGTCGAGTGCCGGCGGCAGCGACGGCGCGAGCATGCGCGGTGCTGCCGGCGTACGGGTGAGAATCGACGCAACCAGCGCCGTCGTGGTTTCCTCGATGAAGGGCAGCCGGCCGGCCGCCATCAGATAGAGGACGACGCCCAGCGAATACAGGTCCGAACGCGCGTCGACCGAATCGCCGCGGAGGGCCTCCGGGGACACATACGCCGGCGTGCCGATGACCATACCGGCCGTGAAGTCCGAGGAGGTGACGGTCGCGCTCGGCGCGGCCGTGCCCTTCAGCCTGCGCGCGAGACCAAAGTCCATCACCTTCGGATGGCCGTCGCTGGCGAGCATGATGTTCGCCGCGGAGATGTCACGGTGGATCGTGCCACGCGCATGGGCAATCGCCAGCGCTTCGGCAACCTCGATCCCGATCCGGCAGATCTCCGGAGGGGGCACCGGGCCCGCCGTCACGCGATCGGCAATCGTTTCCCCTTGCACGTACTCCATGACGATCACCGGCAGGCCGTCATGCTCGAGCGCGTCGTGAATCGTGCAGATGAACGGGTGAGAGAGCGCGGCCGCCGCGCGCGCTTCCGCGAGCAGGCGGCGCCGCGAATCTTCGTCAGGGACGACCTCGCGAGATATCGTCTTCAGGGCGACGATGCGGCCGAGGCGCTCGTCCTCGGCGCTGAAGATCTCGCCCATGCCGCCGCGCCCGATCTGTTCGAGCACGCGATACGGGCCGATGCGGTCGAAGCGCATTCGTCTACTTTCACCTGCTGCCGTATCACGGAGAGATCGCGGAGATCGGAGAGGGCGGCTGCTTTGTTTTCTTGAGAGAATGACAGCGATCTCTCCGCTCTCCCCGATCTCCGGTGATCTTACGTGTCGATGAGTGCTGCCGCGAGCAGCGGAATCATGATCTCGTGGTGGCCCACGAGCGAGTATCCCTTGCCGTAACCGGCAACCGGCCGTGATACCACGTTGGTCTGCGGCCGGTAGAGCCGCACGAAGTCCAGGTTCACCGTGGTCAGGCCCTCGAGGGAGCGGCCCTGGTTACGCGCGAGCGCCACCGCCTTGAGAAATACCTCGGGCAGCACCACGGCAGATCCGCAGTTCAGATACACCCCGTGCTCGAGGCGCGCGACATTCGACACGAAATAGCGGAAGTCGCGCAGACTGCCTTCGCCGAGCGCGGCACCGGATGCCGCGGGATGCATGTGAATGATGTCGGTGCCGATCGCGACGTGCACCGTGACTGGCACGTTGAGGCGTGCCGCGGCGGCGATGATGCTGAGATGCGCGTGCGATGGCGCGGCCTTCTGCAGGTATCGAGCGACGGCCTGGCCGAGACCGAGGCCATCCTTTACTCCGTCGTTGATGGCGGTGTTCAGCAACCGGCCGGTTTCCTCGGCCATGCCGAAGCGCCCGGGACCGAGCGCTTCGTCCACGTCCTCCGACGTCGAGCCTGACATCGCGATTTCGAAGTCGTGAATGACGCCGGCGCCATTGGTCGCGACCGCCGATACGAAGCCGCGCTCCATGAGATCGATCAGGATTGGCGACAAGCCGGTCTTCAGTACGTGCGCGCCGAGACCCCAGACGATCCCGCGCCCTCCGGCGTGCGCTGCGCGCATGGCCGTGACGACCGTTTTGAAGTCGGACGCCGCCAGGATCGACGGCATCGCGTCGATGAGACCCCGCACGCCGGTGCCGGGGGCGAACGGCTTCGCAAAGTCTGCCGCGTTCGCCTTGCTCCGCCGCGACGCGAGCGGATAGGTGTGAATACCAGAGAGATCGAAGTCGTCGTAGGAGAACGGCACGTGATAATGCTAAACGTCAAACGCCAAAGCTGTCTCGCACTTTCAGTCAGCATTATTCAATGCGCGTGGGGCCCACCCCTCCTCAACGGCGTCGGGGCCCCACCCCCGACGCCTGCCGCTCCGCCCATTCGGGCTACGCGGCAGCTGAAGGCTCTCACGCGCTCGCGCTGTGCACCCGCTACTCTCAGCTCCAGCCGAAGGCTGTCGCGCCGAAGCGCTTTGCGCGAAGGCGGACGTCGCCTCGCGCGGGCCGCAGGCGCTGCTGCATTGTCTCAGATCACCAACATTGCGTCGCCGTAGCTGTAAAAGCGATAGCGCTGCTCGACGGCTTCCCGGTACGCCGCCAGCACGCGCTCGCGGCCGGCAAAGGCGGACACCAGCATCAGCAGCGAGGATTGCGGCAGGTGAAAGTTCGTCATCAGGCCGGAGATGACGCGGAAGTCGAACCCTGGATAGATGAAGAGGCGCGCCTCACTGGCGCCAACGGGGACGCGGCCGTTGCCGCGGCGCGCCGCGTCCTCGAGCGCCCGCGTCGTTGTCGTCCCCACCGCGACGAGACGGCGCCCGCTGTCGAGCGCGCGATTGATCGCCGTGGCGGCGGTTTCATTGATCTCGTAGTGCTCGAGATCGACCTCGTGCTCCTCAACGTTTTGGACGCGAACGGGCTTGAACGTGCCGTACCCGACGTGCAAGGTCACCGACGTTCGTTCGATACCGGCGGCATTGAGTGTGGCGAGCAGCGACGTGTCGAAGTGCAGGCCCGCCGTCGGCGCCGCCACCGAACCGCGGTGTGCGGCAAACACGGTTTGATAGCGGTCCCGGTCCTCCGTCGTGTCGGCGCGATGAATATACGGCGGAAGCGGCACGTGGCCGAGTGCGTCCACGAGCGCGTCGATGCCCGGTCCGGAATCGACCCACAGACGAATGCGGCGGCGCCCGAAGTACTGCCGTTCGAGCACCTCCGCCATCAGCACGCCCGCCGGCCCGTCGAACCGCACGAGCGCACCCGGTTTGAGCTTTTGCCCTGGGTGCATCAATGCGGTCCAGAACTGGGTGTGATCGGGACCCGTGCCGAGGTCCGAGGTTCGAGGTTCGAGGTCCGAGGGTCGAGGTTCGAGGTCCGAGGGTCGAGGTCCGACGTCCGAGGTCCGAGGCTCGAAGTTCGACGGTTCCCGTGCGAGCAACAGGCATTCGACGGCGCCGCCGCTCGGCACCCGGTGCCCGAGCAAGCGCGCGGGGAAGACGCGCGTGTCGTTCGCGACCAGCAGGTCGCCGGGACGTAAGTACTTTGGAAGATCCCGCACGTGCGCGTGCGCCACGCTGCCGCTCTCGCGACCGAGGACGAGCAGGCGGGATGCTCCGCGCGCGACCGGTGTCTGCGCGATAAGCTCTGCCGGAAGCGAAAAGTCGAACTCCGCAACCTTCATGGCAGAGCACAAACCTCGGCGTTAATCTTGCACCCCACGGCTCAGATTGTAATGGCCGACACACAGACGCCTGACGAAGTTCGCCCCGAAGATGCGCCTCCCGTGGTCGTCGAAGTACCGACTGACGTCCGCAGCGTGACCCTGGTGGCGCTTGCCACGATCGCCATCGTCGGGATGCTGTATTACGCGCGGTCCGTCCTGATTCCGATCGTCCTCGGGATCCTGATGGCATACACGCTGGAACCAATTGTCACGGCACTGGCGCGGGTGAGGGTGCCGCGCCCGGTTGGCGCAGCGGTGGTGTTGATCCTGCTCGTCGGCGCGCTCGGAGGCGCCGTCTACAGCCTGACCGATGAAGTGATGGAGATCGTTGGACAGGTGCCGCAGGCCGCGCAACGCATCCAGCAGCGCGTAAGGCTGCACAGGAAGGATTCGAACGGCGCGCTGCAGCAGGTGCAGAAAGCGGCGACGTCACTCGAACGGACGGCGCAGGAAGCGTCGCAGCAGGCCGGCTCCACCACACCACCACCACCAGGCGTCACCAGGGTGCAGGTGGTCGAGCCCGCATTCAAAGCGAGCGATTACTTGTACTGGGGCAGCGCGGGGCTGATTGGCGCGATTGGCCAGTTCGCGATGATCCTGTTCCTGGTCTACTTCTTTCTCGCGGCCGGCGATCTGTACAAACGCAAGATTGTCAAGATTGCCGGGCCGCATCTCTGGCAGAAAAAGCTGACGGTGCAGATTCTCGACGACATCAACGTGCAGATCGCCAGCTTCATGCGCGTGCAGCTGTTGACGAGCGCGCTGGTCGGCGTGCTCACGATGGTCGCGCTCTGGTACCTCGGACTGGACCAGTGGATCGTGTGGGGGCTCGCGGCAGGCATCTTCAACACGATCCCGTATGTCGGACCGATCCTCGTGACCGCCGGTCTTGGTGTCGTCGCGTTCACGCAGTTCGACAGCATCTCGCAGACGATACTCGTGTGCGCCGTCGCCTTCGCGATCACCAGCCTCGAAGGGTTCCTACTCATGCCGGCGCTCATGGGACGCGCCGCGCGGATGAACCCGGTGGCGATCTTCGTCGGCCTGTTGTTCTGGAGCTGGGTCTGGGGCGTCTGGGGTGCGCTGCTTGCCGTGCCGATGTTGATGATGCTGAAGGCGTTGTCGGATCACATCGAGGAACTGCAACCCGTCGCTGAATTGTTAGGGGACTGATCGGTGGCAGGCTGCTGAAAAGAGAGAGACAGCCTGGCCATCCATGCCAAATGCGGAATGCCGAATGCCGAATTTCCAGATATTGGCATTCGGCATTCGTCATCCGTAATTGACACGGCGCTCTCAGTGATCGCTCGGCGGCGTTGCTCTCTTTAGATCAACGACACGTTCCGCAGCAGCCAGAACAGCACCACGAACGGAATGGCCGCCGCGAGGAGCACGATCGTCACGCAGCCGATGACAAAGATCCAGTCGCCGCGCGTGGCGCGCGCGCCCGGCCGCGCGTGACGCTCGAGCAACGCCAGGTTCCACACGTTCGATTTCCACCCGAAGTCGAACAGGTCCCCGACGACCGGAATCGCGCCCACCACGAAATCAATCAGCGCATTGAGGACCATCCGCGCGAGCACGATCTTCGGCACGCGCACCCTGGCCCCGTGGACCAGGAGCAGTACCGCAAGTGCCGGTGTGGCCAGGTCGCCGATCCCCGGCACGAGGCCGAGGATCGGATCGAGGCCGAAACGGATGTTGGTGCCAGGCACGCGGAACGCGTTGTCGAGCAGCCCCGCCCATCGGCGAAGCGTGTCCAGGTTCCGATCGGCAGGTGACTGCATGCGCAACGATTATCGCGTGTGCGTCTTCTCCAGCGCGCGCACTTCATCGTGCGCGAGCTTGACGATGTCGGCCTGCGACTGGATCAGGGTTCGCGCGCCGGCCGGCAGATCCTCCTTCAACGCTTTCGCGTAGGCGGCTTTGGCGACGTCCTCGCCGCGTTCCGCTTCGGCGATGATCGCGCTGTCGTCGCTGCCGGTCACGAGCGACTTGATGTTCATCCAGCCACGGTGAAGCGCCGCCGAGGTGCTGCCGCTCTGCTCCGGGTTGCCTCCAAGCCTCCGCACTTCCTGCTGAAGCTCGCGGACCATCTCGGCGCGCTGCCGCGCGAAGCGGTCGAACAGTTGCTTCACATGCGGATCCTTCACGCCTGCCGCCGCGGTGCGGAAGCCGTTCTCGCCGTCCCGGCAGGTCTCTATCAGATCGTTCAACGTGGAAATGCCTTTGCCAGTGTCCATTGTTTGCACCATACCTTTCGATGGGAATTTGGTTGCCGCATGCGGGACTTCCTGACACCCGAGCGGCATGCTTCTTCGATAGAGGAGCAAGCGACGCGCCACCAGAGCCGCGCTGAGCTCGGTTGCGTCGGCAGAGCCGGGCGTGTTACGAAGGTCTGCTGTGCACAACCGCTCAATGAGAGTCTGGCCGGGGTCTCCTTATCCACTGGGTGCCACGTGGGACGGCGTCGGCGTGAATTTCGCGATATTTTCCGAGCATGCGACACGCGTCGAGCTGTGCCTCTTCGATTCCCTTGACGCCGACAGCGAGACAGTGACGATTCCGCTGACCGAACAGACCGACATGGTCTGGCACGGGTACCTGCCCGACGTCCGGCCGGGACAACTCTACGGTTATCGTGTGCACGGGCCGTACGAACCCCACCGCGGGCACCGATTCAATCCCAACAAGGTCGTCATGGATCCGTACGCCAAGGTGGTCGGGCGTACCGTGAACTGGCACGAATCGCTGTTCGGGTTCAGGGCCGGGGAAGACGACACGACGTTCAACACGCGCGACAGTGCCGCGCACGCGCCGCTTGCGGCGGTTGTCGACACTGCATTTACGTGGGGAGAAGATCAGCCGCCACGCACGCCGTGGCACGAGACACTCATCTACGAATTGCACGTCAAGGGCTTCACGCAGTGTCACCCCGAGATCCCCGACCATCTGCGCGGGACGTATCTCGGCGTCGCGTCGGAACCCGCGATTCAGCACCTGACGTCGCTGGGTGTCACGGCCGTCGAGCTGATGCCGACCCACCATCACACCGACGAGTGGCATCTTGTCCGGCGCGGGCTGCGGAACTACTGGGGCTACAACACGCTCTCGTACTTCGCGCCAGACGTGCGTTACGCGTCGACCGCGTCACCGCTCGAAGGTGTGCGCGAGTTCAAGATGATGGTGCGCGCGCTGCACGCCGCCGGTCTCGAAGTCATCCTCGACGTCGTCTACAATCACACCGCTGAGGGAAATCATCTCGGGCCGACCATTTCGCTCCGCGGGATCGACAACGCGTCGTATTACCGGCTGCAGCCGCACGCGCGGCGTTACTACGAGGACTTCACCGGCTGCGGCAACACGCTGAACATGCGGAGCCCGCGCGTGCTGCAGTTGATCATGGACAGCTTGCGCTACTGGGTGAAGGAGATGCATGTCGACGGGTTCCGCTTCGACCTTGCGAGTGCACTGGCTCGTGAGTTGCATGCTGTCGACAAACTCGGTGCGTTTTTTGACATCATTCATCAGGATCCGTTGCTCTCGCAGGTCAAGTTGATCGCCGAGCCGTGGGATCTGGGCGAAGGGGGTTACCAGGTCGGCAACTTTCCCACCAAGTGGACGGAGTGGAATGGCAAGTACCGCGATGCCGTCCGGCGGTTCTGGCGAGGCGATGGCGGCGGCGTCTCGGAACTCGCCACGCGTTTGTCGGGCAGCAGCGATCTCTACGAGCAGAGCGGCAGGCGGCCATACGCGAGCATCAACTTCGTGACCGCGCACGACGGGTTCACACTCGCCGATCTCGTCAGCTATAACCAGAAGCACAACGACGCCAACGGCGAGTTCAATTCCGACGGCGAGAATCACAACCTGAGCTGGAACTGCGGCGTCGAAGGACCGACGGACGACCGCCGCGTGCTCGAACTGCGCGCGCGACAGCGGCGCAACCTCATGGCGACGCTGCTGCTCTCGGTGGGCGTGCCGATGATCAGCGGCGGCGATGAGCTGTGCCGGACGCAGCGGGGCACCAACAACGCGTACTGCCAGGACAACGAGATCAGCTGGACCGACTGGACCGCCACGCCCGGGCGTGAGGAGTTTCTCAGTTTCACCCGCCGCGTCATCCGGATCTGGAAAGATCATCCGGTGCTGCGGCGTCGCAAGTTCTTCCAGGGGCGCCGCATTCGCGGCGCTGAAGTCCAGGACATCGCGTGGCTCGATCCGACCGGCGCGGAGATGACCGACGAGATGTGGAACTCTCCTGAGGTCCGCGTCCTTGGCGTCCGGTTGAACGGCGACGCCATCCAGGAAGTGAACGAACGCGGGGAACGGATCGTCGGCGATACGCTGCTGTTGATGCTGAACGCGGGCTCCGAACCGATCTCGTTCGTGCTCCCGGCGACAACGCCGATCGAGCGCTGGGAACCGCTGCTCGATACGGCAGACCCGTCGGAGGCGCCGCGCCGCCTGCGGGCATCCGATCGTTACGTCGTGCATGCACGTTCGATGGCGGTGCTCAAGTTGAGCAATCGCAAGGACGACATGCGTCGCGCGGCAGACTGGGGACCCCAGGGCGTTCTCTGACTTCCAGGATTTCCAGGCGGTGACTGAAACATTTCATTGACGATTTGCAAGATGGCAAAGAGAGCGCAACCTTCGACAACGGCGACCGCGACCGCAAACGCAACCAACGACCTTCGCTCTCTGGATCCACAGCTCCGCCGCCGCGTGGTCATCGAGAACGTGGCGCCCGCGGTGGACGGCGGACAGTTCCCAATCAAGCGAACGCCCGGCGAGGACGTGATCGTCGAGGCGGACGTGTTCGTCGACGGGCACGATACGCTGGCCGTGGTCGTGCTCTGGAGGCGGCAGGGCGAGCAGAGCTGGATCGAGGCGCCGATGGTGGCGATCGGAAACGATCGCTGGCGTGCGACGTTCCGCATTGCCGAGATGATCGATTACGAATACACGATCGAAGGCTGGATCGATCGGTTCGAGAGCTGGCGGCTCGCGCTGTCAAAGAAGGTGGGGGCGGGACAAGAGGTCTCGAGCGAGCTGCTCGAAGGCGCGGCACTGCTGCGCGACGCGGCCGGCCGCGCCAGGGCCGACGACAAGAAGCGCCTCACCGACCTGGCGGCAGCGCTCGAGGATACCGCCACCGACGCTGCCACGCGCGTGACGACCGCACTTGTGGACGATCTCAAAGCCCTGATGGCGCGCCACGAAGATCGCGGCCGCGCGACGCGAAGCGATCGCGTGTTTGCCGTGATGGTGGAGCGCGAGCGCGCGCGTTTCGGCGCGTGGTACGAGATGTTTCCGCGATCGGCCGGCACCGATCCAACGCGCAGCGCGACGTTCGATGAAGCCGCGGCGCGGCTCCCCTACGTCGCGGCCATGGGCTTCGATGTGCTCTATCTACCCCCCATCCATCCGATCGGGATCAGCTTTCGAAAGGGACGCAACAATTCGCTGACGCCCGCGCCCGCAGACCCTGGAAGCCCGTGGGCCATCGGCGCCGCTGAGGGAGGGCACAAGGCGGTCGAGCCTGGCCTCGGCACGCTCGAGGATTTCGATCGCTTCGTGAAAGCGGCGGAGCGCCATGGCCTCGAGATTGCGCTCGACATCGCGTACCAGGCGTCGCCGGATCATCCTTACGTCAAGGCGCATCCGTCGTGGTTCAGGCACCGCCCCGACGGCACGATCAAGTACGCGGAGAACCCGCCAAAGAAATACCAGGACATCTACCCGTTCGATTTCGAATCCGAGGATTGGTCCGCTCTCTGGCAGGAGCTCGCGAGCGTGATCGAGTTCTGGGCGTCGCACGGCGTGAAGATCTTCCGCGTCGACAATCCCCACACGAAGCCGTTCCGCTTCTGGCAGTGGGCGCTCGCCAGGATCAAGAAAACCTACCCCGACACGATCTTCCTGTCGGAAGCGTTTACGCGTCCGAAAGTCATGCGCCATCTCGCGAAGGTGGGATTCTCGCAGTCCTACACGTACTTCACCTGGCGCAATTCGAAGGACGAACTGGTCGAGTACTTCACGGAGCTGACGCAGACCGACGTCCGTGAATACATGCGGCCGAACCTGTTCGCGAACACGCCCGACATCCTGCACGAGTACCTGCAGCACGGCGGCCGCGCCGCCTTCCAGGCGCGACTCGTGCTGGCGGCCACGCTTGGCGCGAGCTATGGCATCTACAGCGGCTTCGAGCTGTGCGAGAACACGCCCGTGAAACCGGGCAGCGAAGAGTATCTCGACTCCGAGAAGTACCAGATTAAGCCGCGCGACTTCGAGCACCCGGAGAGCCTTGCCGAAATGATCGCGCGCATCAACCGGATGCGTCACGCGCATCCAGCGCTCCAGACCGATCGCGGCCTTGCGTTTCACCGCACCGACAACCCGCAGTTGATCTGCTACAGCAAGCGGACCGAAGACCGATCCGATATCGTCCTCGTCGTCGTCAACCTGGATCCGTTCAGCATGCAGCACGGCTGGATCCAGCTGCCGCTCGAGGACTGGCGCACCGGCCCCACTCACACCTTCGAGGCGCACGATGTCCTCTCCGACGAAACCTATTACTGGCGCGGCGAGTGGAACTACGTCCGACTCGACCCCGGCGTCCGCACGGCGCACATCCTCGCAATTGACCCTCGAGCGCGCGACCATGGCTGATGCGCTCTGGTACAAGGATGCCGTCATCTACGAAGCGCACGTCCGCGCATTTTTCGACAGCAACAACGATGGCATCGGTGACTTCCCGGGGCTGACCAGCCGTCTCGACTACCTGCAGGGCCTTGGCGTCAACTGCCTGTGGCTCCTGCCGTTCTATCCGTCGCCACTCCGCGACGACGGCTACGACATCGCGGATTACGAGAACATCCATCCGAGCTACGGCACGCTGCAGGACTTCGAACGCTTCATGGAGGAAGCGCACAAGCGTGAGATCCGCGTGATCACCGAGCTGGTCATCAACCACACGTCCGATCAGCATCCGTGGTTCCAGGCCGCGCGCCGCGCGCCGGCCGGATCGCCGGAACGCGAGTTCTACGTCTGGAGCGACACCAACCGGAAGTACGAAGGGGTCCGGATCATCTTCACGGATACCGAGACGTCGAACTGGTCGTGGGACGACACCGCGAAGGCGTACTACTGGCATCGGTTCTTTCATCATCAGCCGGACCTGAACTTCGACAACCCGCGCGTCATCGACGCGGTGATCAAGGTGATGCAGTTCTGGCTGGATCGCGGGGTCGACGGACTACGGCTCGATGCGGTGCCGTACCTGATCGAGCGCGAAGGCACGATCTGCGAAAACCTGCCGGAAACGCACGCGATCCTCAAGCTGATTCGCAGCGCGCTCGACGCACGCTACCCGGACCGGATGCTGATTGCGGAAGCGAACCAGTGGCCGGCCGACGTGCGGCCGTACTTCGGCGAAGGCGACGAGTGCCACATGGCATTCCACTTCCCGCTCATGCCTCGCATGTTCATGGGCGTCCGGCAGGAAGATCGGCATCCCATCACGGAGATCCTGCGGCAGACGCCGGACATCCCCGAGAACTGTCAATGGGGTCTGTTCCTCCGGAACCACGACGAGCTGACGCTCGAAATGGTGACGGACGAAGAGCGCGACTACATGTATCAGGCGTATGCGGCCGATCCGAAGATGCGGATCAATGTCGGCATCAGGCGGCGGCTCGCGCCGCTGATGGAGAACAGCCGCCGCCGCATCGAGCTGATGAACTCGCTCCTGTTCTCGCTGCCCGGCACGCCGGTCATTTATTACGGCGACGAGATCGCGATGGGGGACAACATCTACCTGGGCGATCGCAATGGCGTGCGGACGCCAATGCAGTGGACCGGCGATCGCAACGGCGGGTTTTCTCGCGCCGATCCCGCGCAGCTCTACGCGCCCCCCATCATGGATGCCGTCCACGGCTACCAGGCGATTAACGTCGAGGCCCAGGAGCGGACGCCCTATTCGCTGCTCAACTGGATGAAGCGGATGATCGGGCTGCGCAAGCAGTCGAAGGTCTTCGGACGGGGAACGCTCGAATTCCTGTCGTCGCGGAATCGCAAGATCCTCACGTACGTTCGCCGCTACGACGATGAGCTGATCCTGTGCGTCGCCAACCTCGCACGCTCCGTTCAGCCAGTGGAACTGGACCTCTCGAGGTTCAAGGGGATGACGCCGGTGGAGATGCTCGGGTTGACCGAGTTTCCTCGCATCGGCGACCTGCCGTATTTCCTCACGTTGAGTCCGTATTCGTTTTACTGGTTCCGCCTGCAGCAGGTGCCGACGACGCACGGCGCGCGGTTGGCGGCTGAGACGACGGCGTCGCCTGATCACCTGCCAGCGTTCTTCATGGGTGTCGCGTGGGACACGCTGCTCGAAGGCAACGTGCGCACGCTGATCGAGCGGGAGGCCCTCGCACCGTTCCTGCTTCGCCAGCGATGGTTCGGCGGCAAAGCGCGGTCGATTCGCGCGGCGCGGCTCGTCGATTGGGGCTTGGCCCGGCGCGGGCAGCATCCGCTGTTCCTGACGATGGTCGAGGTGGAGTATCACGACGGCGGGCGTCAGCGATATTTCCTGCCGCTCTCGATCCTGACGGATGGCGCGGCGGAGGCTCTTCTTGCGAACACCAGCCACCTCGCGCTGGCGCGCGTGACCGGCGCCCGCAAGGGCGTGATCACCGACGCCATCGGCGACGAGACGTTCGGCGCGGCCTTGCTGCAGATGCTCGATCGTGCTGATGCGAACACCAAGCGCGGCATCGTACGTGCACACAGGACCACCGAGTTCGAAGCGGTGCGCGGCGACGGACCCCTGCCGCCACGCCGGCTGTCAGCAGAACAGAGCAACACGTCAATCGCCTACGGCGATCGCCTGATCGTGAAGTTGTTCCGTCACGTGGAGGCCGGACCCAATCCCGATGTCGAGATCGGCGAGCAGCTCACCAGGCTCGGGACATTCCGCCGCGTGCCAAGGGTGGCCGCCGCGCTCGAGTATCAACCGGCAGGCGAGACGATGACGCATCTTGCGGTCGCGCAGGAATTCGTCAGGAGCCAGGCCGATGGCTGGAGGCACGCGCTGGGCGAGCTGGGACGGTTCTTCGACCTGGTCGAAGGCCAGGGCACGATGGCCGACGAGCTGTTGCCGTCGGCACACCTGCTCGCGCTTGCGGCCGAGCCGATGCCGTCGCTGATCATCGATCTGTCCGGCGCCTACATCGACAGTGCACAGACGCTCGGCCGGCGGACCGCCGAACTCCACCTCGCGCTCGCATCCGATTCCGGGACGGCGGCATTCGCGCCGGAACCGTTCACCCGCGACCACATGGGGCGGATCGTCACCGACGCGCTCGCGCAGGCGCGTCGCGCAATCGCGCTGATTGAAGAGCGGCTGGAGGTCCTGCCCGCCGACATCGCGCCGAACGCACACGAATTGATCGCGCGGTCGGAGCACGTGATCGCCTGGTTCCAGGCGAAACGCGACCTCGACATCACCACCGCGCGCACTCGCGTGCACGGCGACTATCACCTCGGACAGGTCCTCTGGGCGGAGGGTGATTTCTACCTGCTGGACTTCGAGGGGGAACCGATGCGCCCGCTCGAGCAGCGGCGGGACAAGGAGTCGCCTCTCAAGGATGTCGCCGGGATGCTGCGTTCGTTCAGCTACGCTGCGTACGCGGCGCTTTTCGCTCACACGCATACGCGGCACTCGACATTCGACCGGCTCGAGCCGTGGGCGCGCGCGTGGCAGACCTGGAACAGCGTTGCCTTCCTGAAAGGGTACCTGTCAGTTGCCGAGGGCTCGTCGTTTCTGCCGCTCGATCCCGTGCAACGCGCGACGCTCCTCGATGTGTTCCTGCTCGGCAAGGCTTACTACGAGCTCAACTACGAGTTGAACACCCGCCCCGATTGGGTTCGCATCCCGCTGCGGGGGATCCTGGAGTTGGTGTGACGTGGGACCGTTTTTTGGCGCGGTGCCGACGGAAGGCGGGACGCGGTTTCGCGTCTGGGCGACCGCGCCACGTGACCTGAAACTACACATCGCCACGGCAGCCGGCACGACGATCCATCGGCCGGCGCGCGGCGAGAATGGCATCTGGGAAATCGATCTGCCTGGTGTCGACGCGGGTGCCCGCTACGCGTATTCGATTGATGGCGGTGACCCGCGCCCCGATCCAGCGAGCCGCTTTCAGCCGGATGGCGTTCACGGCTGGTCGGAAGTGATCGACCCGCGGCGCTTCTCCTGGACCGATCAGGCGTGGAAGGGGCTCGATCCGGCAACCGTCGTCATCTACGAGCTCCACGTTGGCACGTTCGCGGGGCGCGGCACCTTTGCGGAGGTGACGGAACGGCTTCAGTATCTGCGCGACCTCGGTGTCACGGCAATCGAGCTGATGCCGGTCGCGGACTTCGCGGGCCGGCGAAACTGGGGCTACGACGGCGTATCACTTTTTGCGCCATCGCGAGCGTACGGCCGGCCTGAAGATTTGCGTGCGCTGATCGATCGCGCGCATGCCATCGGGCTGGGCGTCATCATCGACGTCGTTTACAACCACCTCGGTCCCGAGGGAGCCTACCTTCCGCAGTTCAGCCCGGAATTTCTCACGGCGAAGCATGCCACGCCGTGGGGGGATGCGGTGAACCTGGACGACAAGGGCTGCGAACATGTACGGCGACTGCTCAGTGACAACGCGCTTCACTGGGTTCACGAATACCACGTCGATGGCTTGCGGCTCGATGCCACTCACGCGCTGATCGACACGAGCGATCGTCCGTTCGTCGCCGAGCTGACGCGCCTGGTGCACGACGCGCGCAAACCGCGCCCGCTGGTCTTCGCCGAGGATCATCGCAACCTGGCCGAGATGGTGATGGACCGCTCGCGCGGCGGCTGGGACGTGGACGGTGTGTGGGCGGACGACCTCCATCACGTCGTTCGCAGCGCGGTTGCCGGCGACAACTACGCCTACTACGTGGACTATGCCGGAACGGCGCTCGAGCTCGCTGACACACTGCGGCAGGGCTGGCTGTTCGTCGGTCAGCACTCCCAACACTCGGAAGGCCCGCGCGGAACCGATCCGTCCGAGGTCGAGATGCGCCGCTCCGTCATCTGCGTGCAGAACCACGATCAAATCGGGAACCGCGCGCTCGGCGATCGGTTACATCACACGATCGATGAAGGCTCCTGGCGCGCGGCCGTCGTGATCCTGCTCGTCGCGCCGATGACGCCGCTGCTCTTCATGGGCCAGGAATGGGCGGCGAGTACGCCATTCTTGTTCTTTACCGATTTCGAGCCGCAGCTGGGGTGTCAGATCGTGGAAGGACGGCGACGAGAGTTCCTGGACTTTCCGGAATTCGCCACGCCCGGCGCAGCCGCGCAGATCCCGAATCCGCAGGCGGATCACACGTTCGACGCCAGCAAGCTTCGTTGGGACGACCTTGGCCTGCCTCGACATGCGACCAGCCTGGCGCTCCACCGGGCGCTGCTGGCGCTCCGAGCGGCGTATCCAGCACTTCAAGCAAGCTCCACGTATAGTTGCGGAGCCGATGCCATCGACGACGTGACGATCGTCATTCGACGGTCGCAGCCCGGTACGCAGTTCCTGATCTGCGCTCGCTTGCGCGATGCGGGCCGTGTCGATCTTCGCGCGGCCCTCGCTGACGGGGGGCCCTGGCGAACCTTGCTGACGACCGAGGAGGCGGCATTCGCGTCGGATCCGCAGCCGCCGCGCATCGATCTTGCACGGCGGGTCATCGATTTCTCTCGTGCGGGAGCGGTGATTTTTCAATCGATTCAGTCGTGATCCGATGTTCCTTCGATAACGAATCTGATGCTCGTTCGACTCCTTCGACTCCGCTTCGATTCCTTCGATTGAGATGCCAGAGCGCCCCCGATTCGTACCGTCGAGCACTTACCGGCTGCAGGTGCATGGTGAGTTTCCGCTGACCGCTGCACGAGACGTCGTGCCATACCTGCAACGGCTCGGTATTGGCGCCGTCTACACCTCGCCGTACTTCACGGCCGAACCGGGCAGCCGGCACGGCTACGACGTCCACAACCACAACGAGATCAATCCCGAGCTTGGCGGTGCCGAAGCGCATACGGCGTTCACCGACGCGGTGCGCAACGCCGGGCTCCAGCACGTCGTCGACTTCGTCCCGAATCACATGGGCATCAGCACGGCCACGAACCCCTGGTGGCGCGACGTCCTGGAGCACGGGCCAAGCGCGCGGGCCGCGCGCTTCTTCGACATCGACTGGTATCCAGTCAAGCGGGAACTGAGGCGGAAGCTGCTGCTGCCGATCCTTGGCGATCAGTACGGCCAGGTGCTCGAGCGGGGCGAGCTGCAGCTGGAGTTCCGCGACGGTCAACTGGTGCTCTGCTACTTCGATCACTCGGTGCCGGTCAATCCGCGGCAGGCGCCTCGAGTCTATCGGACGGGGTTGACGAAGCTGACACAGGAGCTCGGTGCATCGAATCCACAACTGCTCGAGTTCCTCAGCATTGCGACCGCACTGCAGAAGATACCGCCCTACACGGAAAGCTCACCCGAAGGAATGGAGGAGCGCTATCGCGAGAGCGAAGTGGCGCGAGGAAGGCTCCAGCGCCTTACCGGGCAATCCGGACCGATTAACGAGCACATCGAGAACGCGGTTCGCGAGTTCAACGGCGTGCCGGGACGGCCTGAATCGTTCGATGCACTGCACGAGCTGCTCGAGGAGCAGCCCTACCGGCTCGCCTACTGGCGCACGGCCTCGCACGAGATCAACTATCGTCGGTTTTTCGATATCAATGGTCTCGCCGGCCTTCGTGTCGAGGATCCCGAAGTCTTTAGCGCGATCCATCAGCTGCTCGCGCGACTGCTGCGCGAAGAGCGCGTCACGGGCGTGCGGATCGATCATCCGGACGGCCTGTTCGATCCGGCCCGCTACTTCGACATGCTCCAGGATCTCGCGGCGGCCGCATGGAAGACGCCCGCAAGCGCGCGCGCGACGCCGTTGTATGTGGTCGCTGAGAAAATTCTGTCAGGACGCGAACGTCTGTCCTCCGCGTGGCGCGTGCATGGCACCACCGGCTACAACTTCCTGAACCAGGTCAACGGCCTGTTCGTGAACACGTCCAACACGCGCCGGATGCGCCGGGTTTACGCCAAGGTGACCGGTTTGACGGAAAGCTTCGACGATCTCCTCTACCGGACGAAGCGACTGATCATGGATACGTCGATGGCGAGCGAGCTGAACGTGCTTGCCGACATGCTGAACCGGATCAGCGAAAGCAACCGGAAATCGCGCGACTTCACACTGAACAGTCTGCGTGATGCCATCGTCGAAGTCGTGGCCTGCTTCCCCGCCTATCGGACGTACGTCAACGAGCCGGGCTGGACCCATGAAGATCGCATGGTCGTCGAACAGGCCATCGTACGAGCGCGGCGGCGCAACCCTGCGATGGATGCGACGATCTTCGACTTCTTCCGCGAAGTCGTCCTCCCGCGAGATCCGGACGATGCGGTGAACCTCGGGCACAAGGATCGACGCGGTCTCGGCTATCCGTCTGCCGATGAAGACGAGACCGCTGCGCGTCTGCGCTTCGCGATGAAACTCCAGCAGTACACCGGACCGTTGCAGGCAAAGGGCCTCGAGGACACCGCGTTCTATCGATACAACCTGCTGCTGTCGCTCAATGAAGTGGGGGGCGATCCGTCGCGCTTCGGATGCTCCGCACGCGACTTTCACGAGCTCAATCTGCTCCGGCGGCGGGACTGGCCGTACGAGATGCTCGCGACCGCGACCCACGATACGAAGGCCGGCGAGGATGTGCGCACGCGCATCGACGTGTTGTCGGAAATACCGGACGAATGGGGGCGCGAGGTTTCACGCTGGATGCGGCTGAATCGCAACCTCCGGCCCATCGTCGATGGCGAGCCGACTCCGGATCGCAACGACGAGTATCGTTTCTACCAGGCGCTGCTCGGCGTCTGGCCGCCGGACGGATCCACTGCTACCGCCCCCGAGGATCTGATTCCCCGGCTGCAGGCCTACATGAACAAGGCCGTGAAAGAGGCCAAGCTGCATTCGAGCTGGATCAATCCGAACGTCGCGTACGAAGAGGGCGTGTCGCGGTTCGTCGAACGCGTGCTGTCAGGCGAGCCGGGCCGGAAGTTCTTGACCGCGTTCTTGCCATTTCAGCAGCGCATCGCGCGGAGCGGCATGATCAATTCGCTCGCGCAGGTGGTGCTGAAGATCGCATCGCCTGGTGTGCCGGATTTCTACCAGGGCACCGATCTCTGGCAATTCAGCCTGGTGGATCCCGACAATCGCCGGTCCGTGGACTTCGCGCGTCGCGAAGCCGCGCTCGCCGAATGCACGAAGATCGCGGCGATGCCACTGGAAACGCGCGGCGCCGCCATCGATTGCCTGCTCGACCGCTGGGCTGACGGAACGATCAAGATGTTCGTGACGGCCGCCGCTCTGCAGCTTCGCCGCCGCTGGGAGGATGTCTTCCTCGAGGGAACGTATGAGCCGCTCGACGTGGAGTCGACGGTGCCGGCACAGGTGCTGGCGTTCGCACGCGTGCACAGCGACGGTCGCGCGCTCATCGCCGTTGCCCCGCACTTGACGTTGCCGCTGATCGACCGCGACCATCCGTTGCCGCTGGGCGACCGTTGGAAGACGTCGCGCGTGCTGCTCTCGCCTCTCCTCAGCACGCTGTCATGGCACGATGCCTTTACGGGTGCGACCGTCAAGCCGGTGACCACGGGCGAACACTCCTGGCTCTTCGTCGGCCAGGTGTTCGAACGCCTTCCTGTCGCGCTGCTCGTGAGCGGCTAGGAACTGCGTTACGATGGCGCCACAACGCCGCCATCGACCATGGTCCCATCCGCCGGTTCAGACCAGACGCCCGACGCAACCATGCGGCACGCGCCGACGCGCCTGCTGCTGGCAGGGCTCACCCTTGCGCTGGCCACGATCGCCGCGGTCGGGGCCTATACGTTCACCCAAATCCGGGATCTTCGGGATCAGCAGACCGCGATCAGCGATCGCAACCGTAAGGACGCGCTGCAGTTGCTTCGTATCCAGAACGATCTCGCGTCGCTCGCGGTCGCCATGCGCGACATGGCAGATCAGACCGAACCCTACCCGCTGTCTGCGTGGCAGCCCGCGCTGGAGCGTCTGCGCGGCGATCTGAAGGCGGCGATCGAACTCGAGCGCACGCTCGCGCCGGCGGCGCGAGAGCCTGCACAGCAGCATCGGCTGGAGCAAACGAACCAGGCGTACTGGGCGGATGTGGACAGGATGTTCTCCCTGGCGCGCGCCGGCGACAATGCCGGCGCGATTGCGCTCATTCGCAGCAACCTGATCGCCCAGCAGCGGGCGCTCGACGGCATGGTCGCCCAGTTCCTGGTCGCGAACAACCGCGTGCAGGAAGAAGCGGCCGCGGCGAACCGCAGCATCTACGACCGCGTGGCGACGGAGATTCTCGTCCTCGTCGGCGCGCTGCTCGTCGTCGTTGCGGTATCGGGCGCATGGATCGTGGTTGCGAACCGCCGCGCCTTCGAAGCCGTCCGGGACGTCACCGCGCAGCTTCGCATACTCTCAAGGCACACGATGCGCGCGCAAGAGGATGTGCAGCGTTCTGTATCACGCGAACTGCACGATGATTTCGGACAGATCCTCACCGCAATTGGCACGCTTCTCGGCCGTGCGCGGCGTCATCTCCCGCGCGACACGGCGCTGGTGGAGGAACTCGAAAGCGTTCGCGGCATTGCGCAAGGGACGCTCGAACGGATCCGCGCGCAGTCGCAGTGGCTGCACCCCGGTGTGCTCGACGACTTCGGCCTGGAGAAAGCGCTTGGGCGGTGCGTCGAGCAGTTCGAACAGCAGACCGGCATTCGCACCACGCTCGTCGCGGCAGGACCTATCGCCACGATCCCCCCGGATTTCGCCATTCATGTTTACCGCATCGTGCAGGAGGCGCTGAGCAACATCGGGCGCCACTCGGGATCCACCGAGGCGCGCGTTCGAATCGCGTGCGACCCGACGGGCGCGCTCGAACTGGAGATCCAGGATGCGGGGCAGGGACTTCCGGCGGGACGTGTGCGCACGGTGGACAGTGGCCTCGGCCTGGTCAGCATGCGCGAGCGCGCGGAGTTGATGGGAGGACACCTGCGGCTTCGGCGTCCACCGGACGGCGGGCTCGCGGTGGAAGTGCGCGTGCCTCATGTGGTCGATGCGGCACGCACGGCGGGAGGCGCGGTCTCATGAGCGCGAAGCGCATTCGAGTACTGCTTGCAGACGATCACGCCCTGGTTCGACAGGGATTCCGGCGCATTCTCGAAGACGAGCCGGACATCATCGTTGCCGGTGAAGCGAGCGGCGGCGCCGAGGCGATTGAACTCGAGCGCACGCTTTCGCCGGATGTTGTCGTCATGGATCTTGCGATGCCAGAGATCAACGGGCTGCACGCCGCAATCGAGATGCTGCGGCGGCGTCCCGAGTGCCGAATACTGATCCTGAGCATGCATTCCGACGAGCAGTACGTCCGCAATGCGCTCGACGCGGGGGTCAAAGGCTACATCCTGAAAAACGCGCTCGAAACCGACCTCACGCGGGCTGTCCGCGTGCTCGCGGGAGGCGGGCAGTTCCTGAGTCCCGAGTTGTCGTCACTGGCGATTCGGGGACTTCGCGGCGCCGAGGGAACCGACGGGGACGATCTCTTTTCGCGGCTGAGCGCCCGCGAGATCCAGGTCCTGCGCTTGATCGCCGTCGGCAAGTCCAACAAGGAGATCGCCGCGATTCTTGGATTGAGCGCCAACACGGTGGCAGTGCACCGGACAAACCTGATGAACACGCTCGGCCTTCACAAGACCGCCGAACTCGTATTGCTGGCAGTGAAGAAGGGGCTGGTGGAACAGCCGTGAACCTGCGTTCCTGGGTCGGGTTTCTGGGTGTGCTCTCGGGGGCCGCAGTCGCCATTGCGCAGGCGCAAGCTCCAACGTCCCCGGCGGGATTTGAATTGGCCGACGTCACCACGGCCGCGGGAATTCGGTTTACCCATTACACCGGCGCGGCCGGCCGCAAGTATTTGCCCGAAGCGCTCGGATCCGGAGCGGCGTTCGTCGACATCGATAACGACGGCTGGCAGGACCTCGTCATCGCCAATGGGACCGACTGGCCCGGTGCAGCCAGCCAGGAAAAAGCTACTGCCCGCGTGTTCCGGAACAACGGCCGCGGCGGCTTCGAGGATGTGACGGCAGGCTCCGGCCTCGACGTTCCGATGTACGGTATGGGCGTGTCGGCCGCGGACTACGACAACGATGGCCACGACGATGTGCTCATCACTGCCGTCGGACAGAGCCATCTCTTTCACAACAACGGCAAGGGGCGTTTCGTCGATGTGACAACGCGCGCCGGCCTGGGCGGCCGAAGCGGCTTCAGCACGTCGGCGGTGTGGATCGACTACGACCGCGACGGGCTGGTCGACTTGTTCATCTGCAATTACGTGCGATGGACGCCCGAGACTGACATCTTCTGCAGCGCCGACGGTACCCGCAAATCGTACTGCACGCCCGAAGCATATCCCGGCGCGACTTCCTGGCTGTTTCGCAACAAGGGGAACGGCACGTTTGAAGATGTCACCGCCACTGCGGGCCTGCTCGATCCCACGTCGAAGGCGCTGGGCGTGACCATGCTCGATTACGACCGCGACGGGTGGCCGGATCTGTTCGTGGCCAACGACACCCAGCCGAACAAGCTGTATCGCAATACCCATGAGGGGCGCTTCGTGGAGACGGCACTCGAGGCGGGCCTCGCATTCAGCGAGGACGGACGCGCGCGTGCGGGGATGGGCACGGACGCGGCTGATCTCGATAACAGCGGCATCCCGTCAGTCGTTGTCACGAACTTTTCCGGTGAGATGCTCGGTCTCTACACGCCGACCACCGCCGGGCACTACACCGACCGTGCCCCGAATTCCGATCTCGGCAGGGCGACGCGCCTGACGCTCGGCTTCGGATGCTTCTTCTTCGACGCGGACCTGGACGGCCTGCTCGATCTGCTCGTCGTCAACGGCCACATCGACGATGGGTTGTCCGCGAAGAGCGGACGGGTGGCCTACGCCGAACCGCCGCACCTGTTTCACAACAACCGTGGGCAGTTGGTTGACGTCGCGCGCGAGATTGGCGCCGACTTCGCCGCGCCGAAGGTCGCGCGCGGCGCGGCGTTTGCCGATATCGATCTCGATGGCGATCTCGACGTGCTGATCACGACGAACGGCGGGCCGGCGCACCTGTATCGCAACCGGCTTGCAGTCTCGAATGGGTCGGTTCGCCTGAGCCTCCGCGGCAGTAGCGCGAATCGGGACGCGATCGGCGCGCGCGTCCGCGTGCGCGTCGGGTCATCGTGGCTCACGCGCCTCGTCCGGACGGGCTCGAGTTATCTATCCCAGTCAGAACTGCCGCTCACGTTCGGCCTCGGGCGGCGTGACGTCGCCGACGAGGTCATCGTCGAGTGGCCGAACGGCCGGCAGGACAAGGCAGGTCCGCTGCAGGCCGGCCGCTTCTACACGATCACGGAAGGCCGGGGGGTAACGAACACCCAGCCCCTGCGCCGGTAGTCAGAACGGCGACACTCACACTTTCGCGGGTGCAACGTTCGAATGTCCCCGTTTCCGGGCTTCAACCGACGTACCTCCCCAGATCCACCCGCTTGCTCTTGAGCAGCAGCGGCTTGAACAGGTCTCCGGTCTTCTTGAACCGCGCCCGCACGTTGTCGATCCGGAAATCCTCGATTCGGACTCCCTTGTCGATTTCCTTCCACGTCAGCGGCGTCGATACGCCGGCAAACGGTGTGGGCCGCACCGAATACACCGACGCCAGCGTCCTTCCCCACGCGTTCTGGTTGTAGTCGAGCAGCACGCGCCCCTTGGGCCGTTTCGCGACCTTGTACTCTGACGTCATCAGCGATGGATGACGGCCGGCCAGCTCCTGCGCGAGCGCCTTGGCGAAGGTCCACACCTGCTTCTGCACCGGGCCGCGCACGATCGGCACGTAGACGTGAATGCCTTTCGACCCGGTCGTCTTCGGATACGCGGGCATCTTCAGCGTGGTGAGCGCATCGTGGACGATGCGGGCTGACTCGAGGACCTGGGCCCACGTTGCCGAACCCGGATCCAGATCGAAGTGCAGGTAGTCGGGCCGATCCACGTCGTCACAGTGCGCATACCACTGGTTCAGGTCGATGCACCCGAGATTGATGACCCAGAGCAGCGATGGCAGGTCGTCGATGACCGGAAAGTCGATGACATTGCCGGAGTCGTGCGGAATGCGGCAGGTCCGAATCCAGGGCGGACGCGGCTCGGGTGCGCGCTTCATGAAGAAGAACTCCCCCGCCGCGCCGTGCGGGTAGCGCTTCATCACCATTGCGCGGTCTTCAATGTGCGGCAACAGCAGCGGCGCAACATCCGCGTAGTACTGGATCAGATTGCCTTTGCTGATGTGTCTCTCGGGCCAGAACAGTTTGTCGAGATTCGTGAGCCGGACTTCCTTCCCGCTGACTTTCAGGGTGGCATGACCCGCAGCCGGGATGGTTACCGGCATTACTTCCAGCCGCTCCCGAGAATTCCTTTGATCGGCGCGAGCTTCGGCGGCCGGGGGCCGTGGCGGACCGCGCCTTCGACGGGCACGTACTCAAGTTCCTCGCCGGCGCGCACGGATCGCAGGAGCAATCCGCCGCGGCTCATGTCGCCACGGCCGACGAACGCAATAGGGAACCGCAGGCGCGCCCCAAAGACGCCGGTGAGGACGTCGACGTATTTCGCGGACGCGATGCTGCCGAGAAGGACGACATCGCAGTCGGGGCCAATCTCTTCGTCGAGCGCACGGGCGCTCGCCAGGAGCGGCGCGCGATAGCGTGGGTCGTGAGCAGCGATATCGACCGCTGCGAACGCGCGAATCGCGTCGGCAGTCACACGCGTTTCTGCCGGACGGAGTCCCGCGGACGGCGTGATGACGAGCGCGCCACTTCCGGTCAGCGGCGCGCCCGGCTCGGGCGGCCGCGCGAACTCGAGGGCATACGCGAGCTTGCCCTTGAAGTAGAGACCACTGATGAAGGCGAAGACTTCGCCAACCGCAGCCCCTTCCCTGCCGCGCAGACGCTGCGCAAGATCGAACGTCGCGCGCTCCGACAGGACGACCTTCGCCCGCGGCCCGCCGCAGTTCGCCGGAGAGAGGAGAAAGATACGGCCGGGGTCCCGCTTGCGCCGCTTGGCCACGTTACGGATTGTAGTTCGTGGAGCTTTCCCTAGAGACTCCAACGCAGGAGAACGGCGCCGACGGTGAACCCCGCGCCGACCGACGCGAGCAGCACGAGATCCCCCTTCTTCAGCCGTCCCTCGCGGCGCGCATCGGCCAGCGCCAGCGGAATCGTGCCGGCCGTCGTGTTGCCGTACTTTTCGAGATTGATCACGACCTTCCTGGGGTCCAGGCCGAGACGTTCGGTCGACGCTTCGATGATGCGGCGGTTCGCCTGGTGGGATACGAACAGGTCGATCTGTGACGGGGCAATGCCGTGCCGATCGAGCAAGCGCCGCGAGATCTCCTCCGTCTTCTTGACGGCAAACTTGAAGACCACCGCCCCGTCCTGCTTCACGTAGTGCATCCGGTTGTCGACCGTCTCGTGCGACGCCGGCATGCGGCTGCCGCCGGCCGGCATCATCAGCGCCCGGCCGCCGCTGCCGTCGATTTCGTGCGCGAAGTCGATGATGTGCGGCTCACCTTCCTTCGCAGGGGCGAGCACGACCGCGCCGGCGCCGTCGCCGAACAGCACGCACGTGGTGCGATCGGTGTAGTCGATGATGCTCGACATCACGTCAGCGCCGACCGCAATCGCGTAGTCGTGTGCGCCGGTCGCGACCATCTGCATCGCCGTGGTCACCGAATAGGTGAAGCCGGAACAGGCAGCGCCGAGATCGAATCCCCAGGCTTTCCGGGCGCCGATTTTCTCCTGCACCATGCAGGCCGTGCTCGGGAAGATCGTGTCGGGGGTGGTCGTGCCGACGACGAGGAAGCCGACCTGGTCGGCGGTGATGCCCGCCTCTTCCATCGCCGCGGTCACGGCGTGGGCCGCGAGGTCCGACGTTGCGACGCCGGCGTCGGCAATGTGGCGCTCGCGAATACCGGTGCGCTGCACGATCCACTCGTTGCTCGTCTCGACCATGCGTTCGAGATCGGCATTGGTCAGCACGCGGGGAGGAACAAACGTCGCCAGGCCGGCAATCTTGACGGGACGAAGACGGGAATTAGAAGACATTGAGCAAACAGCAAAATATCAATTATGACTTACCTGGCGCGCGCGGGGTTACCAGAGCCGGGAGTCGCGATCGACCGGCGGCAGTCCGAAGTATTCGTAGGCTTTCGCCGTCGCCACCCGGCCGCGTGACGTCCTGTCGAGAAACCCGATCTGGATCAGGAACGGCTCGTAGATGTCCTCGAGCGCGTCTCGCTCTTCGCTCAGGGCCGCGGCGAGGCTGGCCACTCCGACGGGCCCGCCGTTGAACTTGTCGATAATCGTCCGCAGCAGGCGCCGGTCGACCTCGTCGAACCCGTGCTCGTCCACTTCGAGCAGCGCCAGGGCGCGCCCGGCCACCTCGCTGGTGATGCGCCCATCCGCGCGCACCTGTGCGTAATCGCGCACGCGCCGCAGCAGCCGGTTGGCCACGCGCGGCGTGCCGCGCGACCTCCGCGCAATCTCGCGCGCAGCCTCGGCCTCGATCGCCACGCCCAGGATCCGTGCCGATCGGATCACGATCTCGAGGATGTCGTCCTCGGTATAGAAATCAAGGCGATGGACGATGCCGAAGCGCGCGCGCAGCGGTGCTGTCAGCAGTCCCGTCCTGGTCGTCGCTCCCACGAGCGTAAAG
>JBKOZS010000142.1:0-6398 GCA_046726015.1 Acidobacteriota bacterium | reverse complement strand
CGGCTGTACTTCAGGACATCAAAGGAACTGGTTGCCATCGGGACGACCTAGCCGTACGCCGACTGGCGTTCATTGCAGCGCAGTGTCAGCGCCCTCAACCGGCAGCCGGAACGCGGCCATCTCCTGGCCGTTGCGAACCAGCAGGATATCGCGGACCACCACTGGGTGATTCCACGTCTTGCCATCGAGCGCCGTGAATCGCGCGAGTTCCCGGAACCCGTCGGGGGCCGCTGCCACCAGCGCCAGCTCCCCGTCTTCCGAAACCACCAGCAGCAGGTCCTGGTCGCGCAGCAGAATGAGTTGGCCGTTCCCGTAGCGCCCGCCCTTCCATTTGCGCGTGCCGTCTTCGAGGTCGATGCACGCGAGGATGCTGCCGTCGAAGCCGAAGGCATGCCCCTTGTGAACGACGAAGTCGTTGAAGTACGGCTTCAACCCGGTTGACGTCCAGCGCTCTGCGACGCTCCATCCGCCGGGTCTCTGCGCGACCGCAAGCCGCCGGACGCCAACGCCTCCCGTCATGGCCAGCCCGTTAATGAGGACGTCCCCGTCCGCGGTCAGAGCCGGCTGAACGATCGTCGCGCCGCCAGCCTGCCACTCGTGTTCCCACAGCACCGCGCCGGTTGCTGGCGCGAAGCTGGCTGCGCCCGATCCGCTCAGCAAGAGGACCTGGGGAACGCCGTCGATCGTCGCTCGATGCGGCGAGCTGTAACTCCCGAGCTGACGACGACCCAGCCATCGCCGTTTGCCGGTCGTCATGTCGTAGGCGGCCAGCGTGCCGGAAGCGGCGACGATGACGACGTCGTCGACGATCAATGGCGAACTGGCGAAGCCCCAGTCGGGAACCTTTCGAGCCGTATCGGACGCGACGGTGCGCGACCACACCACCTTGCCGTTACTCGCGTCGAGCGTGTTCAGGATTCCGGTCGCACCAAACGCGTATAGACGATCCTTGTCGAGGGTGGGCGTCGCGCGCGGGCCGGCACCGGCATTCGACTCCCAAAACCGGACCGGGTCACGGTGGCGCCACACCGGCTTGCCTGTGGATACCTTGTAGCAGGCCACGGTCTCATCGTCACCGCGCTGCTCCTGCGTGTAGAGGAGATCGCCGCGGACTGCGAACGACGACCAGCCGGGTCCGACTGGTCGGCGCCACATCTCGATGGGCGGCGATGCGGACCAGTCAGTCTTGATCCGGATACCGCGGATGATGCTGTCGCGCTCGGGGCCGCGAAACCCTGGCCACTCAGGTGTCTCCGTTGCGGCGCGAGCGGGCACTTCGGTCTTTGCTGTCTCTGAAGCTTCCGGGGGTGCCACCGGGTTCGCGCGCGCGACTTCGGGCGTGGCGCTTACCTTCGCCGCAGATGGTTCCTTCGGAATCTCCGCCGGTGCTTTCGGCGACGTCAACGCCTTCTGTTCACTTGGAATGGACTCGAGGGGCTCGTCGTTGGACCGAGCCAACAGCCGCTCCTCCGGGGTTGCTGTCCAGCGCCAATGGAATTCCGGACCAGCGCCGCCCCTGACACCGGATGTTCGCAGCAGCGCCCATGGCGCGCAGGCGAGGACAATGGCCGCGGCCAACGCCGCGCGCCGCGTACTGTGGGAGAAATTGCGCGTGGCCAGCGCCCATGCGACGAGGGCGAGGCTCAGGTACGGGATCGACGAAATGTAGAGCAACATCCCCATCCCCGCGCCCGCGATCGACTCGTGAACGACGAGCCTTGTCGCAAACATCGCGAGAATCAACAGAATGATGGCACCCAGACGCTCGGACCAGGGCGCGCGGCTGAAAAA
Organism: Acidobacteriota bacterium; assembly: GCA_046726015.1. Lineage (GTDB taxonomy): Bacteria > Acidobacteriota > Vicinamibacteria > Vicinamibacterales > 2-12-FULL-66-21 > QHWT01. The sequence continues at coordinate 4,607 of JBKOZS010000142.1, read as the reverse complement.
TACCCACCATATGACGATGGCGATTCCACCCAGAACTCCTGCGACTACCGCAATCAACCCGACTGGAAGCGAGAACACGTCGGCGTCACGGGCTATAAGAGGCACGCCGAATGTGACCAGCCATTGCGAGACCACGATCGCCACGCCGGGCCAGAGTCGGAGCGGCTTTCGGGAATTCACTCCTTTGGGATTTTCGTCGCCGGTCGTCGGGGATCTGGTCACAGTCGTAGACAATCTACAGCCTTGGACGTAGGGCGTCTACGGCTTGTTCCCGGCCAGCGTCGCGGCGTCGCTATTTCACAAACACCCGACCTTGCGCCTGCCACAGCCCTAGTGTTCGCGGTCGCCGGACCCGAAACAACTTAGGACCGCGACTACGGAGTGTTGAAGGAGCCCTCGGTGATCGTCTGGTTTCCGCTCGCTTCGATGGCCAGCACTTCGAACGGGTGGTCGCCGGAGGCGAGCGATTCGACGAACTCGACCGGGAGGGTGACCTTGGTCGCCGACGCGGGAAGTGTTACCTCGAACGGATCGACGAGGACCTGATAGCCAACGATCACAATCGGCCTGGCTGGAAAGCCCGGCGCAGAGGCGGTCACGGGATCCCAGCTGATGGTGACGTTGTCCCCGTCGACCTGTGCGTCAACGACGGGCCCGGCCGGAACCGTGTGGGAAAGCGTCGGCCGGCTCGTCAAACGGTGCCCGTCGACCTTCGTGCCAATGAATGTGTACCGTCCCTCCGGGAAAAGCCCGAGAAGATCTTCGAGCGGGAATTCGTCGAGGCTCGGCTCGGCGCCCTCGAAGAAGAGCTCCGTCAGTCCCAGCTGGCCGAGGCCCCCACCACCATTGACTTTGAAGATCGTCTGGCCGTTTGGATGAACAATCTCGACGGTCTTCCAGTCTTCGGCGTCAAGAGAAACGTGGACACCGAGATCGTTGGCCGTCGAGTTGTACTCCCAGAATATTTGCGCGACCGGGAAGCCCGCGCCGCGAACCTTCGCTGGACCGATCCCCAGAAGAACAACCCCTGCCGTCGCGAAAACGCACGCCACCCTTGTCAGCCGCGTCATATGCCCCTCCCCACTCAAGATCAGCGTGCGGTGACAGGACGGCAATCGCCCCGGCAGCCGCAGCCTGCGCCAATCGTTAGAAGTGGCATGACGCGAAAATCCTTCGCGGTTCTCGATCTCCCTTCTAGTGACTAGCTGGAGCTGCCCGGCGCTCGACGAACATTGGCATGCCGAACCGCGGACGCAGTGTAATCAGCGGCCACGGCTCGACCCTGTGTCCCGGCTGGAGCTGAAGACGGTACTCCTGCGCGAGTGTCGCAACGATCAATTGCGCTTCAATCAGGGCGAACTGGCTGCCGATGCACTGTCGTGGTCCTGCGCCGAACGGCAGGTACACGAACTTCGGCCGATCGGCGCTGCGTTCCAGCGTAAAGCGATCGGGATCGAATGTCTCTGGTTCCTGCCAGAACGCAGGAAGCCGATGCAGGGCGTACGGGATGACGAACGCAAGCCATCCGCGCGGGAGGCGGTACCCGCCCAGCTCATCGTCGGCGAGCGCCTGGCGCGAGAAGCCCCACGCAGGCGGGTATAGCCGCATGGCTTCGTCAATCACCATGCGGGTGTAAGGTAAATTCGCGAGATCCTGGTACTCGGGTGGACGTCCGTCGAGAACGGCGTCGATCTCTTCCTCGAGCCGCCGCCGCGGACCCGCATGCTGCGACAGCAGGTACCAGGTCCAGGTCAGCGCCAGCGACGTCGTCTCCTGCCCCGCCAGCAGAAATGTCGTGACCTCGACCCGCAGTTGCTCGTCGGTCATCCCCTCGCCGGTTTCCTCGTCGCGCGCCGACAACAGCATGGACAGCAGGTCGGCACTCTCGGACGCGCTGCGTCGACGCTCGCTGATGACGTGGTCGACGGCAGCACGAAGCACGGCTCGCGCCGCCAGGAACCGTCGCTTCTTCGAGGTGGGCACCCAATCGGTGAGTCCGAGCGACCAGAAGTCCTCTCCGATGAATTGATTGATGATGGTCCAGGCGTCGTCCAGCTTGTCGGCGAAAGGACCCAGGTCGGCGCCGAGGAGCGCGCGAAGCACGACCGTGCGCGTGAGACGCATCATCTCTTCATCGACATCCACCGGTTCGTCGCCCGACGCCATCGTCTGCCACCGTGCCGCGGCATCTCTTGCAGCGGCGGCCATCACGCCGGCCAGCGCCGCAACGCGCTGACGATGAAAGGCGGGCTGCGCGATACGTCGCTGGCGCAGCCAGAAGTCGTCCTCGCTGGTCAACAGGCCGTTGCCGAGGGTCATCCGCAGCTTCTCGTAGAGCGGACTCTTGTGATAGTTGCGCGCGTTGTCCTGCAGGACATGGCGAACATCCGCGGGGTTCGTGATGAGGTAGCCGTGCCGCGGGCCGATCCTGAAGTAGACGACGTCGCCGAAGCGACGAGCGGCGTTCAGGAACACGCCCGTCGGGTCGCGCCTGACGGCCGGGAGCATGCCGAGGATCGGAAGCCCGCGAGGGCCCGGTGGAAGCATACGAACAGACATGACCGGCTTCGCCTGCCTGTCACGCGAGGATTACACTATCGCTCATGACTGCTATTTCACGTCACGAATTCCTGCAGCGCACCGCAATGGCCGGCGCTGCCTGCCTGCTCTCGTCAGTCGAGGGCCTCGCCATCACGCAACAGAAGAAGATCCGGGTCGCCATCATCGGGTGCGGAAGTGTCTCGGGCTCGTACTTTCCCCACCTGTCGAAGTCGCCCTACGTGGAGCTCGTGAGCGCGTGCGACATCATCTACGAGCGCGCTCAGAAGCGCGCCGCGGAATTCAACGTTCCGAACAGCTATCCGCACATCGACAAATTGCTCGCCGGGCCGCAGTTCGACCTGATGGTGACCCTCACCGACATGCAGGAGCACGGCAGGCTCAACAAAATAGCGCTGAATGCGGCGAGGCATGTCTGGAGCGAGAAACCGCTGGCCAATACCTACCGCGAAGGCAGGGAACTGGTCGATCTGGCGAAGAGCAAGCAGCTTCGCATCTGGGGCGCGCCTGCCGTGGTCAACAGCCCACAGTTCGCCTTCATGTCGAAGACAATGCGCGAGGGCAAACTTGGCAGGATTTCAAGCGCCCACGCCCAATACGGCCATACGGGTCCAACGTGGTCGGCGTTCTTCTATGAAAAGGGGGGCGGCAGCCTGCCTGACCTTGGCGTGTACAACCTGGCGACGCTGACGGGCCTGCTCGGGCCGGCGAAAGCCGTCATGGCCATGACCAGCATCGTCACGCCGGAGCGGACAGTTGACAACAAGGGGCTGATCAAAGTCGAGGCCGAAGACAACGCGATGGTGTTGATGGATCACGGCAACGGCGTCATGTCTCACGTGCAATGCGGCTTCAACTACTTCGATCCGTACGGCCATGAAGGCAAGGGACAAGACCAGCATACCATTACGATCTGGGGTACAGAGGGCAACCTGGGCCTGGTCGGATACGACTGGGCGCCGTTCGGCGTCGATCTGGCGACCCACGATCATGAAACGGCGGAGCGCTTCGTGCCCGAACCCGGCACGTATGTGTGGCAGCAAGGAGCAAGCGTGATCTCCGAAGCACTGGCCACTGGATCCGAGCCGCTGATTGCAGTGGAACACGCGCTGCATGTTCTGGAAATCATCGAAGCCGCGCGAGCGTCCGGGCAGAGCGGACGGAAGGTTCCATTGGTGTCCACGTTCAAATGGCCGGTGGTCTGATGTGCCCGCTTAATCGGTTAATCAAGCCCGGCGCCGTGGATCCAACACATCAGTGTGGTTTGACAACCAACGGAGGCACGCCCTAGAATTTTTGCGCGTAGCGCCTCGAGAGCAGTACGCGAAGCAACGCCCGGATCCTTCCCCCACATACGCGGGCCTGCCCCAGTAGCGCGTCACATCCAAGCTCTTCCAGCGCACGTTTCGGTACGCCTTTTCGAAGGTGGGGTTTCATGACAGGCACATCCAGCGTTCGCATTGCTGTTGCCGCCCTCGCGCTGTTGTGCGTGAGTTTCGCGGCGGTACCCGTTAGTGCGCAATATCGCGCCAGTCTCCAGGGCACGGTGACCGATCCACAAGGCGCCGTCGTGCCGGGCGCCACCGTCACACTCACGGACAAGGAAACGAATCGGACGCTGGAAACGGTGACGGGCGACACCGGCAGTTACGTATTCACGGCCCTGGCGGCGCGAACGTACACGCTTACGGTCGAACTGGCTGGCTTCAAGAAGAAGGTGCTGGACGATGTGCGAATCATCGCCGAGCAGGCGAACTCCATCAACGTGCAGCTCGAGATTGGCGCCGCCACTGAGACGGTCACCGTCACCGACGCTGCACCCCTTGTCGATACCGCGACTGCCAACATCAGCGGTACGGTTACGGCCCAGCAGCTCCAGACGCTTCCCTCGGTGGGACGCGACCCCTTCCAGCTGCTGCAGCTCGCGCCTGGCGCGTTCGGCGATGGCGCGCGCTCGACCGGTGGTGGCACGCAGAATCTGCCTGGGACAACGATCGGTGGCACCAGTAACGTCGACGGGATCTTCAAGACCGAGAATGGCGGACAGA
>JBKOZS010000141.1:0-39788 GCA_046726015.1 Acidobacteriota bacterium | reverse complement strand
GGGATCGGGCGCGCCGCCCACGACCGCCGCGCCGGGCGCCGGCGGCACACCCACCGCTGCCGCAGCGGGTGTTCCCGCGGGTCCACCCTGCCGTCCGCGTCCTCCTCCCGCGGTCGATGCCGTGAGCGTGGTCGCGCGCGTAATAGTCGTGAGACCACCCGGGCACGTGATGGACGCGTTCTGCGCCGCCACGCCGGTATCGAGCCGCCGCTGCCAGAAGATCCGGGAGAGATCGTAGTCAATGGCGTACACGGCATCGGAGCTGGCGCCGACAAATGCCAGCGCCTTGAAGCCCTTGTACGAAATGATGTTCGGCAGCAGCAGCGGCTGCGTGAGTGACGTGAGTTGCGTCGGCTGGCTATCGAGCGTGCGCTTCCACAGGAACTTGAAGTCTTTCGCGACGCTCTCTTTGGTCAACTTCGGATCTGTCTTCACCGCCGCGGTGCGCTGCGCGTCCGACCCCGTGGTCGTCCAGGGCGGTGGTCCGCCACGCCCCTGCGCATCCAGCAACGTCGTGCCGGCGACGGCGGCGACGAGAAGCAGCACTGCAATTCGAGCAGGCATGTCTTTCATGGCGCGGCATTGTAACGATCACTTTCGCGCATGGCGAGCGTTTGACATAGCGAAACGAACCACGGATTACACGGATGGACACGGATAATCGAATGGCACTTGTTATTCGTCATTCGTTGTTCGTCATTCGTCATTGACAGGCCGCGTCAGCGGCAGCACGACGGCGTTGGCGAGTTCCACGCGCAAGCTGCGCGTCGATGACGATGCCCCTGATTGCGGAGACCCTGCAACTGCACCGGACCACTCGAGGGCAGAAGAAGCACGAGCAGGAGTACGCGGCCGAGGTCAATCACTTCATGGTCCAACAGCGAACTGTAATACAATTTTTTGTGACGCTTTTGCGGATGAGAAGATGAAAAGGCTGATCGAGCACCGCGATTTGCAGATGAACCCGGCCGCCGCCTGGTGGCTCTCCGCAACTGCTGCAGCACTCATCGGGCTGTTGGTGGTGACCGGCAGCGCGCGCGGGCAGGAACCGGCCGATGATCCCGGAGCGCAGGAGTTCCAGGCTGTCTGCGCGAAGTGTCATCCGCCAGATCGCATCGTCTCCGCCCGTCGCACGAAAACCCAGTGGGAAGAGACGCTGGAGAAGATGACGAAGCTTGGCGCGCAGATCACCGACGACAACTACGACATCCTGCTTTCCTATCTCGTTCACCACTACGGAAAGGTGAACATCAACCGCAGCGTCGCCGCTGACATTGCCGACGTCATCGGCCTGACGGCGGATGAAGCACAAACGATCGTCAAGTACCGCGACGAGCACGGACCGTTCACGGATTTCGACGCGCTCGCCAGGGTTCCTGGAGTCGATCCCGAGAAACTGGAAAAGAACAAGGACGCGATTACCTTTTCGTGAAATTGCCGGCGTCGCCGGTCGCGGGTATCTTGTCACTCATGCTGCTGCCGGCTCGACTGCCGAGAACGATCATTGCCTTGACGGTGGGCGCCGTCGCGCTCGTCGCCTGCGATCGACCGTCACCACCTTCTTCAACATCAACTCCCGCAACATCAGCACCCGCCGATTCGACCGCGGCCGACGATGGACGAGGGCCGCGCGTTTACGTCTCCGATGAAACGGGAAGCGCGGTGGTCGTCGTCGATCCCGAAGCCGGCCGCGTCGTGCAGCGGCTCGCGGTTGGCAAACGCCCGCGCGGGATCAAGGTGTCGCCCGACGGCAGGCACCTGCTGGTCGCCTTGTCGGGGTCGCCAATCGGCGGACCGGGCGTCGATGAGTCGAAGCTACCGCCCGCCGATCGCGAAGCGGACGGGATCGGCCTCGTGGAGTTGCCGGGCGGAGCGGTCGTCCGCAAGTACCAGAGCGGCCAGGACCCGGAATCGTTTGACATCTCCCCGGACGGCAAAACGCTCTACGTCTCGAACGAGGACGCCGCGGAGATGTCGGTGCTCGAGCTGGAGAGCGGGCAGATCGCTGCGCGTGTCAAGGTCGGCGAAGAACCTGAAGGCGTGACCGTACGACCCGACGGACGGGTCGTTTACGTAACGTGCGAAGGGGAGAACGAGGTGGTGGCCGTCGACACCGGGACGCGCGCGGTCGTTGCGCGCATCAAAACCGGTGCACGCCCGCGGTCGATCGCCTTTACGAAGGATGGCGCCTCCGGCTTCGTGACCAGCGAGAACGGGGGCGTGGTCACGGTCTTCGATCCCGCGAAGCATGTCGTCACCGACACGATCCAGATCCCCAAGAGCGCGAACGCGCCGACGCCTCCCCGGCCGATGGGTGGAGTGCTGTCTCCCGACGGGTCGCAATTGTTCGTGTCGCTCGGACGCGCGAAGTCCGTTGCCGTTATCGACGTGGCCGGGCGAAAGGTGTTGCGCGTCATTGAAGACGTCGGGGCACGGCCGTGGGGCATCGGCATCAGCGCCGACGGGAAGCAGTTGTACACCGCGAACGGACCATCGGGTGATGTCTCGGTGGTCGATATCGCATCGGGCAAGACCGACAGGCGAATCTCCGTTGGCGGAAGCCCGTGGGGAATCGCCGTGAAACCGTGAAGCCATCATGACGTCTACTGCCCTGCTCACCGCTGTCGTCGCGTGGTCGCTCTGGCCCGCGGCATTTACTTCGGTCGATCCGCGGTTCGAGCAGACGCGGGCCGAGGACGCGCACGTCATCAGCGGCGTCGTCCGCGATCCCAGCGGCGGCGTGATTTCCGGCGCGTCCGTTCTCGTTCGCGCTGCCTCTGGCGCCGAACGTCCGACGGTCAGCGGCGCGGACGGCACGTTCAACGTGACGGTCAATTCAGCAGAAGACATGCTGCTGATCGTGCGCGCTCCCGGATTCGCCGAAGCGCGCCAGACCGTGCGTCCGGCAGACTCGGCCCCCAGCGTGAGCGTGGTGCTTGTCCCGGCGACCCTCTCGGAATCGTTGACGGTCACCGCCCTGCGAAGCGAGCAGCGCACCGGTGATGTGCCCGCGAGCATCACAATCCTCGACAACGACAACGTGCGGCAATCACCCGCAATCGTCGCCGACGATGTGCTGCGGCAGGTGCCAACGTTCAGCCTGTTCAGACGGACGAGCAGCCTGGCCGCGCATCCCACCACGCAGGGCGTGTCGCTGCGCGGGATCGGGCCGAGCGGCGTGAGCCGCACACTCGTCCTGCTCGACGACATCCCGTTCAACGATCCGTTTGGCGGCTGGGTGTATTGGACGCGCATCCCGCTGGAGAGCACCGAGCAGATCGAGATCGTCGACGGTCCGAGCTCCAGCCTGTATGGCAACTACGCGATGGGCGGTGTCATCAACATCGTGGGACGTCCCGCCGCGCGCCGGCAGCTCGACTTCCGGGGCCAATATGCAAGTCGCGCAACGCCGAAGTTCGACGTGACGTTTGGCGACCTGTGGGGAAGAGTCGGTCTCGTGGCCAGTGCGAGCGCGCTCGACACCGACGGGTACCCCATCGTCGCCGAGGCGGAGCGCGGCCGCGTCGACAACAACGCAGCGGTCGACTATCGCAACTTCAACGCAAAGCTCGATTACCAGCTGACGGATCGCGTCCGCGTGTTTTTCGGCGGCGGGCATTTCCGCGAGAACCGCGACAACGGCAAGGCCAGCACGATCGACGGGACCGAAGAGGCCAACAGTACGCGATGGTCAGCCGGGAATGCCGGCGTCCGCGTCCGCATGCCGGACGCCAGCGAGCTGCGCGCGACGCTGTTCGTCGACGACGAAACCTTCCGCAGCAACTTCCTCGCGGTCCCGGCCGCAACTCCGCCTCGCAGCATCGGGCGGATGACGCTCAATCAGCGGGTCCCCGTCAACGCGGTTGGATCGACGGTCCAGTACTCGCGGAGCTTCGGCCGTCATTTCATTACGGCGGGCGGCGACTGGCGCTGGATCGACGGCGACAGCGAGGAAGACGCGCTCGATGCGGTGACCGGGACGCGCGTCACCTTGCACCGCGTCTCGGGCGGCACGCAGCGCATCGTGGGTGCGTATATTCAGGATCTCTATCAGCCCATGTCGCGGTTGACGCTGACGCTGAGCAACCGCGTCGACAGCTGGCGGAACTACGACGGGCACAACCTCGAGACGGCAGTCGTCCCCGGTGTTCCAACCAATAACGTTCCGTCGCTGCCTTCGCGTAGCGATACGGTCAACAGCCCACGCGTGGCGGCGCTTTATCGCATCAACGACATCGTCAGCGCGTGGACCGGCGTCGGCTGGGGCTTCCGGGCGCCGACGCTCAATGAGCTGTACCGCCAGTTCCGCGTGGGGACAACGCTGACCCTCGCGAACAACGCGCTTGGCCCCGAACGTCTGTTCGGCTTTGAAGCCGGGACGACGGTGACGCCGAACCGCCAGCTGACGCTTCGCGGCACCCTGTTCGGAAACCGGTTGAAGGATCCCGTATCGAACGTGACGATCGCGACCGTGGGCAACGCCGTCACGCAGCAGCGGCAGAACCTCGGGCGCACACAGGTTCGAGGTGTGCAGACCGATGGCGAATATCGGCTTGGCGCTGCCTGGAAGCTGAGCGGCGGTTACGTCTACAACAGGGCGACGATCACCGAATACTCCGAGAATCCCGTGCTCGTCGGCAATTACCTCCCGCAGGTGCCGAAGCATCGTGGCTTCGCGCGCCTCGCCTATGCGCACCCGGCACACGGCACGATCGCTGTCGGCGTGTTCGTCGTCGGTGCCCAGTTCGACGACGACCGCAACACGCCCTCGCGCCGACTGCCGGGCTACACCGTTCTCGATCTGACGCTCGCGCGCAATCTGCAGCGCAACGTGGAGGTCTTCTTCGGCGTCCAGAACCTGCTGGATCGCGTGTACCTGGTCGGCACGCTGCCCACGACTGTCGGCACTCCGCGGTTGATCAGCGGCGGCGTGCGGGTGCATCTCCCCGCCCGATGAGTGATGTTTCGGAACCGTCGCTCCTATAGCATCGAGAACGGCACGCTTCGCGTGACCGTGCTCGAGGAGGGAGGCCACATCGCGGAGATTCTCGACAAGGCGTCGGGGATCAACCCGCTGTGGATTCCCGACTGGCCGTCGATTGAGCCGTCACAATACAGGCGCGAGACGCACGCGATCTACGGGAAGAGTGCCGATGCGACGCTGCTCGCCGGGATCATGGGCCACAATCTGTGCCTCGATATTTTTGGCGGGCCGTCGAGCGAGGAAGAGGCTGCCGGCATGCCGGTGCACGGTGAAACATCGGTCGCGCGCTTCGAGATCGAGGGGGGCCAGACTGCCCTCGCCATGCGCACCGTGCTGCCAATGGCGCAGATCGGCATCGACCGCCGTATCGAGGTCGTCGACCGGTCGGTCCACGTTCGTGAGACCGTTGAGAACCTTTCCGGAACCGACCATCCGATCGGCTGGACGGAGCACGTCACGCTTGGTCCGCCGTTCCTGGAAAAGGGATCCACCGAGTTCCGCGCGTCCGCGACGCGATCGAAGGTGTTCGAGGGCGCGGTTGGCGCTGACGACTACCTCGTGCCGGGCGCCGAATTCGATTGGCCGCTCGCGCCGCGTGCGGACGGCGGCGTTGCCGACCTCCGCGTCTGCAGCAACGCAAAGAAGTCCAGCGGCTACACGGCCCACCTGATGGACACGGCGCGCGACCAGGCGTTCTTTGCCGCCTTCTCGCCGTCGGCGCGGCTGGCGTTTGGCTACGTATGGCGCCGTACGGATTTTCCATGGATGGGCATCTGGGAAGAGAATCACAGCCGCCCTGCGGCTCCGTGGAACGGCCGTACGCTGACGCGGGGCTTCGAGTTCGGCGTCTCGCCGATGCCAGAGACCCGGCGCCAGATGATCGAGCGCGGCCGGTTGTTCGACGCGCCGGGTTATGGATGGATCCCAGCTCGGCAGCGCGTCACAGTTGAGTACCAGGCATCGCTCCGTCCGGCGAACGCGGTTCCCGAGACGCTGCCGTAGCTCTCGCCCAACGCGCGACGGCGAGACCTCGACGAAGATCGAAGCGCGAAGTCGGACACCTTGCTGCGCGATGCTAAACTTGAAGCGCTGAAGCGCCTATTAGTAAAGGAACCATCAATGAGAGTGTTCTCGCTGTTGTGTTTGCTCGCGGTAGCTCCCATCGCGGCCGGCGCCGCTCAACAGAAACCCGCTCAGGAAAAGCCGAAGACCACGGCACCCGCGACGAAGTCCACCTCGGCGGGCAAGGGTGGCCGGACTATTGAGATTATCGGCGGCGACAACATGAAATTCGACGTGACGACCATCAACGCCAAGCCGGGTGAACGCCTGCGGGTCGTGCTGAAGTCGACCGGAACGGCGCCGAAGGCGGCGATGGCGCATAACTTCGTTCTGTTGAAGAGAGATGCGAGCCCGATCGAGTTCAACACCGCCGCGATGAACGCACGAGCAACCGACTTCATCCCGCCGGAGCACAAGGACAAAATCATCGCCAATACCGGCCTGGCCGGCCCCGGTGAGACGGTGGAAGTCTCGTTCGTGGCGCCGAAAGAGCCCGGCACCTACCCGTATCTGTGCTCGTTCCCCGGTCATTACGCCGTCGGCATGAAGGGGGATTTCATTGTGAAATGAACATTTGGCCGCTGGCGACCGTCTAGCGGCCATATGTTTCAGATCGGCCAGGACCTGCGCTTCGGCGCCCGCACGCTGCTGAAGACCCCCGGCTTTTCCCTCGTCGCCATCCTCGTCCTCGCGCTGGGCATCGGCGCGAACAGCGCGATGTTCACGCTCGTGAACGCGCTGATGTTCAAGCCGCTCGCCGGCCAGGCCGACGAACTCGTCGGGCTCTTCAGCCACGACCGCACGAAGCCCGATTCCTACCGCGCCTTCTCCTACCCCAATTTCGTCGACGTTCGGGACAGGAACGACGTGTACGACAGCGTGATGGCGCACACGTTCGCCATGGTTGGCGTCACCAGGGGCGATACGACGCGGCAGACGTTCGTCGAGGTGGTCTCGTCGAATTACTTCGAGACCCTGGGTGCGCCGCTTGCTGCAGGCCGGAGCTTTTCAGCCGAGGAAGAGCGTCCCGGCGCCCGCCTTCCCGTCGTAATCGTAGGCGCAGACCGCGCCAATTTGTTTGGTCAGACGGTCCGGATCAATGCGATCGACTTCACCGTCATCGGGGTCGCGCCACGCGGTTTCACCGGCACGATGGCGCTGATCGCGCCCGAGATGTGGGTCCCCCTTGGGATGTTCGAACTGGTCGTCAACGATGTATTCAAGAACAAGGGAACCGGACTCGACGATCGGACGAATACCGGCCTGTTGCTGGCCGGGCGCCTGAAGAACGGCATCACCGTTGACGCTGCCAACGCGCGACTCGACGTCCTGTCACGCCAGCTCGAAGCGGCATATCCCGCAGAGAATCGCAGCCAGCAGCTGACCGTCAGTCCGCTGCCGCGGCTGAGCACCAGCACCTCACCGCAGACGGACGGCGGTCTGGGCGTTGCGGCCGCGATGCTCATGGGACTCGCGGGTGTCGTCCTGCTCATCGCGTGTCTCAACATTGCCAACATGCTGCTGGCGCGCGGCACGTCGCGACGCCGGGAGATCGCCATTCGCCTGGCGGTCGGTGGCGGACGCGGACGAATCATCCGTCAACTGCTCACGGAAGGGTTGCTGCTCGCGCTCGTGGGTGCGGCCAGCGGCCTGCTGTTCGCGGTGTGGACAACTGGCGCGCTGGCTGCGTCGCTGGCGGAGGTGCTGCCGCTGTCGCTGGCGTTCGATCCGCAGCCCGACATGAGGGTGGTCGCTGTCACCTCGATCTTCGCCATCGTGGCGACGATGCTGTTCGGCATCGGCCCGGCGTTGAAGATGGCGCGCGTGGATCTCGTGTCGGACCTGAAGGAACTGGCGGCCGACGGCGCGCGAACCCAGACGCGCCGTCGCTTCACCGCGCGCAACGCGCTGGTCGTCGGACAGATCGCGCTCTCGCTGATGCTGCTCTCGGCGGCGGGACTCTTCGCCCGCGGCGCGTTGAAAGCGGCCGCCGCGAATCCCGGCTTCAGTTACGCCCGCCAGCTGCTCGTGGCGACGGATCCCGCGCTCGTGCAATACGACGAAGCGCGCGGGCGCCAGGCCTATCGTGCCGCACTCGCGAGGGTGCGCGCGATCCCTGGTGTTGATGCCGCAGGATTTGCCTCGACGGTGCCGTTCGGCGACATCCACGAAAGTCAGGCCGTCGAGCGCTTGGGGCGTTCGACGGCCGATGGCAAGCCGCACGTCTCGGCGACGTACCGCATCATTGGCGCCGATTATTTCCGCACGCTGCAGCTGCCGATGATCCGCGGGCGCGAGTTCAACGCGATGGAGGAGGACTCCGCTAACGCACCGCGCGTGGCGATCGTCGACGAGCGACTGGCGCGTCAGCTCTTTGGTGCCGAGGATCCGCTCGGGCAGATGATTCGGTTCGCCGAGCAGCCGGGTGCCGGGCGGCAACTCGATCAGACGCCGCTCGAGGTCATTGGCATCGCGGCGCCGATTCGCGACCAGCTGTTCGATCGCGAGGCGGGCGCGGCGATCTACGTGCCGTCAGGGCGCAACTACCGATCCGCCATGAGCATTCACGTCCATGCGGCGCAGCCGGGTAGCGAAACCAAGCTTCTGGCCGCGCTGCGCGGGGAGGTGCGCGCGGCCGACGCGAGGCTGCCGCTTCTCCAGGTCACCACCATGTCGGCGTTTCACGATCGCAGCCTGGAGCTCTGGCTGGTACAGTCCGGCGGCCGGATGTTCATGATCTTCGGGGTGCTCGCGCTGCTGCTTGCGGTGGTCGGGTTATATGGCGTCAAGTCCTACCTCGTCTCGCAGCGCACGCGCGAGATCGGCATTCGCATGGCGCTTGGCGCGCGCCCTGCCGACGTGCTGGGCATGGTGCTGAAGGAAGGTGCCGCCCTCTCGCTCGTCGGCATCGTCATTGGCCTGCCGCTCGCGGCGGTGCTGGGCATGGCGCTCTCGAGCCTGCTGTACGATGTGAAGCCGCTGGACCCGCTCGTCTTCGTCACGGCCCCGGCGCTGCTGGGGATCGCCGCGATGTTTGCCACGTGGCTCCCCGCCCGCCGCGCCACCCGCGTCAGCCCGCTGACGGCGCTGCGCTTCTGAAACGGGGACATACAAAAAAAGGGGACAGCCCCCTTTTTTCGTATGTATCATCCGCGCGCATGCGCGCGGTGCTCATTGTTTGCACATTCTGCACACTCCTCTTCCCGCAGACGCCGGGGCGTCCGCGGGCGCGTGACCTCGGGGTCGCGCCCGGCACCTTTCCTACCGGTTCGCTGAACGCCATCACCGACGTCGCTGGTGTGCGCGTCGGGCAGACGACGATCGTTCAAGGGAACAACGTTCGCACGGGCGTGACGGCAATCCTTCCCCACCAAGGCAACCTGTTCCAGGAGAAGGTCCCCGGCGCCGTGTTCGTCGGCAACGCGTTCGGGAAGCTCGCCGGATCGACGCAGGTGCAGGAGCTTGGAACGATCGAAACGCCAATCGTGCTGACCAACACGCTGTCGGTGGGCACTGCGATGGACGCGGTGGTGCGCTGGACGCTCGCGCAGCCCGGCAACGAGAACGTGCGTTCCGTGAACGCGCTGGTCGGCGAGACGAACGACGGGACTCTGAACGACATCCGCGGGATGCACGTCACGCGCGAACACGTGACGGCAGCCATAACGTCCGCCCGTGACGGCGCCGTCGACGAGGGGGCGGTCGGCGCCGGCACCGGCACGATTGCGTTCGGATGGAAGGGCGGCATTGGCACCTCGTCGCGCGTCGTGCGGCAAGGCGACAACACGTGGACGGTTGGTGTGCTGGTGCAGACGAACTATGGCGGCAAGCTGGTCATCAGCGGCGTGCCGGTGTGGAAGTCACTCCAGCCGGACAACCGTGCGCCGAACGCCGGCGACGGATCCTGTATGGTGATCGTCGCGACCGACGCGCCGGTCGATGCGCGCGATCTGCGGCGGCTGGCGGCACGCGCAATCTATGCGCTCGCGCGGACCGGATCGTCGTACTCGAACGGCAGCGGCGACTTCGCCATCGCGTTCTCGATCCACCCGTCACTTCGCGTGACCGGGGCGAGCGCGCCTCAGACGCGAACAGTCCTTCCCACCGACGGTATCTCGGGACTCTTCGAAGCGGTCCTCGACGCGACGGAAGAAGCGGTAGACAACTCGCTGCTGAGAGCCACCGACACGACGGGCAACGGCAGAACGATCCGCGCGATTCCGATCGAGCCGCTGCGCGCCCTGCTGGTTAACGCACGCTGAATGGCAGCGATTCGGATTGCAGCTTGAACATCGTGTCTTCGAGCCGCGCGTAGATGGCGTAGTCGCCGGCCGGAACCACGATGAACGGGGATAGCGTATCGGTGCCGGTTTTCACGTGCGCGGTTTCCGTGTGCGTCTCGCCGGCGCCAACGGTCAGGCTCGTCATCACGGTCGCACAGACCCAACCACCACCGCTCGGTCCAACGATCCGGCCTGTCGAGCGCTCGACGACGTACGGCATCACCTGGCAACTGCTGGGGAACGTAAGCGAGACGGGGGTTGTGCCGGTGTTGCGCAGTTTCAACGCAAATTCCGCGGTTGACGAGGACCCGGCAAGAGTCTGCAGTGGTTCGACCGTCAGGCGCAGCGGTCCCTGTTCTGAAGGCGCTGATGGCGAGGCGCCACACGCCGCAAGTGCCACCGCTGCTGCGAACGCTCCGATACGAAACAGGCTCGTCACCATGCGTGATCCGCGTCCGTCCGTGTTAATCCGTGGTTCCTATTTTACGTCCGAAGCGCGGCGGCGGTCAGCGGCGGCGCAGGCAGGCGCTTGCCGGTCGCGGTGAAGACGGCATTGGCCACCGCCGGCGCGACGAGCGGCACAGCTCGAGCCCTCGCACGAAGCGCAGCTCATGAATTATCTGCGTGCCTCCGATCTGGAGGTTTACACCAATGATCGGAAGGCGCGACCGGCCACTTCCGAACCGTCGGCATGAATGTCCGTGCGGCGTTCGTCTGGACGTTTCCGTGATCCGTGAGATCCGTGGCTGATAATAGGTCCGTGGCTGGGAACCCGTTCGATCCTGAGGACCCGTCATTGCTCGACGTCCCCGCGCGCGCGGCGGGGCCGGCGGGCTCGCTGCCGTTCACGCCCGAGATGTTGCGCGAGCTCCCCTCCGGCCACCTGTTCGGCTGGAGCCAGGACGCCGGCATGGGATGGGATCCTGCCGCGCTCGGTGGACGGGAGTTCCTGATGCTGTCCACGCACGGCGGCATTCGCGCGCCCGACGGCACGCCGATCGCGCTCGGGTATCACACCGGACACTGGGAAGTCGGGTTGCTGGTCGAAACGGCGGCGCATGTGTTCAAGGAGGCGGGCGCGGTGCCATTCGCCGCCGCCTGCACCGATCCGTGCGATGGGCGGTCGCAGGGCACGACGGCCATGTTCGACAGCCTGCCGTTCAGGAACGATGCCGCAACGGTGCTGCGACGGTTGATTCGATCGCTGCCGACACGCCGCGGCGTGCTCGGCGTTGCCACGTGCGACAAGGGACTTCCGGCGATGATGATGGCGCTGGCCGGCAGCCGCGACCTGCCGTGCGTGCTCGTGCCGGGCGGCGTCACGCTCCCGGCGGCCGACGGGGAAGACGCCGGGCGTGTGCAAACCATCGGCGTCCGGTTCGCGCACGGCGAGCTCACGCTCGAGAAGGCGGCGGAACTGGGATGCCGCGCGTGCGCAACGCCTGGCGGCGGCTGCCAGTTCCTTGGCACGGCCGCCTCGTCACAGGTGGTCGGCGAGGCGCTCGGACTGTCAGTGGGTCATGCGGCGCTCGCTCCTTCGGGCCATCCGATCTGGATCGACATGGCCCGCCGTTCTGCGAACGCGCTCATGTCGATGGAAGCGGCCGGCCATCGCACGCGAGACATCCTCACCGATGCCGCGATCAGGAACGCAATGGTCACGCACGCAGCATTCGGTGGCTCGACGAATCTCGTGCTGCACGTTCCAGCCATTGCGCACGCGGCGGGGCTGCGCCGTCCAACCGCGCAGGAGTGGTCGTCCATCAACCGCCTGGTTCCCCGTCTTGTCGACGCGCTGCCGAACGGCCCGCGCAATCATCCGACGGTCGAGGTCTTCCTGGCTGGTGGCGTGCCAGAAGTGATGCTGCACTTGCGGCGCGCGGGTCTGCTCGAGACACGAGCCTTGACCGTCAGCGGCGTCACGCTGGACGCACAACTCGACGCGTGGGAATCATCCGAACGCCGTATGCGCTTGCGCGATCGGCTGCGCGCCACCCATGGCGTGAATGCAGACGAGGTAATCATGTCGCCGGACCAGGCGAGGAGCCGCGGCCTGACGTCGACGATCTGTTTTCCTCATGGCAATCTCGCGCCGGAAGGATCGCTGATCAAGAGCACCGCGATCGACCCGACGGTCGTCGATGCCGACGGTGTGTATCGGCTCACCGGCCGCGCCAAAGTCTTCACGAGCGAGCCGGCCGCCATCGCCGCCATCAAAGACCACCGGATCGTCCCCGGCGACGTCATGGTGTTGATCTGCAGGGGCCCGATGGGCGCCGGGATGGAAGAGATCTATCAGCTGACGGGCGCGCTTCGCTATTTGCCGTTCGGCAAGCACGTGGCGATCGTCACCGACGCCAGGTTCAGCGGCGTGTCGACCGGCGCGTGCATCGGCCACGTGTCGCCCGAGGCGCTTGCGGGCGGTCCGATTGGGAAAGTCCGCGACGGCGATCTCATCGAGATCGTGATCGACGTCCGGTCACTCGAAGGTTCGCTCAACTTTGTTGGAGAGGGCGCGCAGGCCGTGGACAAGGAGGACGCAACGCACCTGCTCGTGGCGCGAGCGCCGCGGCCGGACCTCGCGCCCGACCCGGCGCTGCCCGACGATACGAAACTCTGGGCCGCGCTGCAGGACGCAAGCGGTGGCCCGTGGGGTGGATGCGTTGTAGACGCTGAGACGATCGTGCAGGCATTGAAGGCGCACAAGCGCTGACACGGCCGTCTACCGTTTGCGGTTTGCAGTGTGCGGTCTGCGTCAGTACTTCACCTCCGTCCATACGCTGCCCTTGGTTGCGCTCTGGAGAATGGCTTCGACGATCGCATTGGCCCGATAACCGTCCTCGAATGTCGCGAACGCGGGAGGATGCGCCTCGTCGGGCTTCTTGCCTTCCGCAATGAATCCGTAGATATCGCGCATCACGTTGAAGAACGCATCCGGCCACCCTTCCTGGTGGCCGCCGGGCAGATGGGCGTAATGACGCCCCTCGGGATCCATCAGCGACGGATCCTTGTTCAGCAGCTCGTTCGCCTTGTCGCGGTGTCCGATCCACAGCTCGTTCTGGAACTCCTGGCGCCACCGCATCGACGACATCGAGCCGCACACTTCGAGGATGAGATCGTTTTTATGTCCGGCACACACTTGCCCGACCGAGAAGCTCCCCTTTGCGCCGTTATCGAACCGCAGCAGCACGGACGCGAGGTCCTCGACCGTGATGTCGACGAGCTCGAACTTCTCCTTGCCGGTGGCGGCCTGGAATGCTTCACGAGATCCGACAGGTTTCTTGCGCTTCGGGATCGTCGTCGTAATGTCGCCAAGCACGTGCGTGATGCGGAGACCGCTGACGTGCTGCGCGAGATCGCACCAGTGCGATCCGATATCACCGAGCGCCGATGACGCGCCTCCCTTGTCTGGCTCGAGACGCCACGAATAGTCCGTGTCTTTGATCAGCCAGTCCTGGAGGTACTGGCCGGTCAGGAAGCGCGGAGTGCCGATGTCCCCGCGAGCAATCGAGTGCCGCGCCTGCTGCACGAGCGGATTGCCGCGGTAATTGAAGGTGACGGCGTGCACGATGCCCGCCTGCTTCGCCTGGTCGAGCAGCTGCTTCGCTTCCGCCGCTGTCATCGCCAGCGGCTTGTCTGAAACGACGTGCTTCTTCTTGGCGATCGCGGCGGCATTGACCGTGTAGTGCAGGTAGTTCGGCGTGGCGTTGTGCACGACCTGGATCGCGGGATCGTCGAGCAGCGCCTGGTAGCTGCCGTACGCCTTCGGCACGCCAAGCGCGTCCGCTTTCTGCTTTGCCGACTGCTCGGTGCTGCCGGCAATCGCGACGACATCCACGAACCCGAGACGCCGTACCGCGTCCAAATGATGCGGCCCGACGAAGCCGGCGCCAACAAGACCCATGCCGATACGTTTCACACTGTCCTCCAATCGGCGGCCATCATACGTTGACTGCCGCGCGCGGGCAGAATAAATTCCGTTGGCTACAAGGAGACGCGTTATCGCAGTCATCGGCATCGACATTGGTACCGGGGGATCACGGGCGGTCGTGGTCGCTGAAGACGGCCGGCTGCTGGCATCCGCCACGGTGGAGCACACACCCTTCACCTCGCCGCGTGCGGCCTGGGCAGAACAGGATCCGGCCGACTGGTGGCGCGCCGCGCAGCAGGCCACGCGAGCGGCACTCAAGTCGGCCGCTGTCACTGGCCGTGATATCGCGGCCGTG
This sequence comes from Acidobacteriota bacterium, assembly GCA_046726015.1. GTDB lineage: Bacteria > Acidobacteriota > Vicinamibacteria > Vicinamibacterales > 2-12-FULL-66-21 > QHWT01. The sequence continues at coordinate 25,233 of JBKOZS010000141.1, read as the reverse complement.
GGACTGTCAGGACAGATGCACGGTGCGGTGCTCCTCGACGAGCGCGCCGCTGTCCTTCGTCCGTCGATCATCTGGTGCGACCAGCGGACCGACGCCGAATGCGACTGGCTCAATCGGGTCGTTGGCCCGGAGCGGCTGCTGCGCCTCACGTTGAATCCCGCGCTCACCAACTTCACGTTGACGAAGCTGCTCTGGGTGCGCACCAACGAACCCGAGATCTGGCGCAGAGTTCATCACGTGCTGTTGCCAAAGGATTACGTGCGGTTCCGGTTGAGTGGCGAGTACGCGATCGACGTGGCCGACGCCTCCGGCACGTTGATGTTGGACGTGGCACGACGGCAATGGTCGGAGGAACTCCTCGACGTCGTGGATATCGATCGACGGATGCTCCCCGCCGTCTTTGAATCGCCGGCGATTTGCGCACGCGTCTCGAACGAGGCTGCCGAAGCAACCGGGCTGGCGGCGGGGACGCCCATCGTTGCAGGCGCAGGCGACCAGGCGGCAGGAGCCGTCGGAATGGGCATCACGCGGCCGGGCGCCGTCAGCGCAACAATTGGCACGTCCGGTGTCGTCTTCGCCGCGACCGATCGGCCAGCGCTGGATCCGCGCGGCCGGCTGCACACGTTCTGTCACGCGATCCCTGGTCGCTGGCACGTGATGGGGGTGACGCAGGCGGCGGGTTTGTCGTTGCGATGGGTGCGCGATCAGTGGCGCAACGCTGCCGGCGACGCGCCGTCGTACGACGAACTCACGCGCGAAGCGGCCGGGACACGACCGGGCGCGGATGGCGTGCTCTGGGCTCCTTACCTGATGGGCGAGCGGACGCCGCACCTCGATCCACACATCAGGGGCGCGCTCCTGGGCCTTGCGGCCCATCACGGCCGCGGACACGTCGTGCGTGCGGTGCTCGAAGGGGTCGCGTTCAGCCTGCGCGACTCGTTCACGATCTTCTCGGAGCTCAACATCCCTGTGGAGCGGATTCGACTCGGAGGCGGAGGCGCGCGATCGCCGCTGTGGCGGCAGATCCAGGCGGACGTCTACGGACACGCCGTGGAAACCGTCAAGGCAGACGAGGGGGCGGCGTTTGGCGCTGCCGTGCTCGCCGGCGTTGGCGCTGGCACATGGAACAGCGTCGATGACGCGTGCGATGCGCTCGTGAAGACCGCGGAACGCATCCAGCCGAACACCGCCACCGTGGCAATCATGAACGACCAGTACGCGAGGTACATGCGGATCTACCCGGCACTTCGCTCGATCGCACAGCAGAACCTGAAGCATCAAAATGCCTGATTACACCCCGCGTCCCGAACACAAGTTTTCCTTCGGCCTCTGGACGGTCAGCAATCGCGGCCGCGATCCGTTTGGCGACGTCGTCAGGCCCGCGCTGGCGCCAAACGATGCCGTCGCGCTGCTCGGCGAAATTGGCGCGTGGGGTGTCAACCTGCACGACAACGACCTCGTGCCGATCGATGCCTCTCCCTCAGAACGCGACCGCATCGTGAAGTCCTTTCAGAAGGCGTGCAAAGATCACGGCATCGTCGTCCCGATGGCGACCGTCAGCCTGTTTTTCGATCCGGTGTTCAAGGACGGCGCGTTCACGGCGAACGACCCGCGTGTCCGGGCCTACGCCGTGCAGAAGACGCTCGCCGCAATGGATATCGGCGCAGAACTTGGCGCGAAGATCTTCGTGCTGTGGGGTGGCCGCGAGGGCACGGAAACCGATGCGTGCCGTCGACCCGATGAAGCCGTCAAGCGGCTGCGGGAAGCCGTCAATTACCTGTGCGAGTACTCGCTCGACAAGAAATACGGCTATCGCTTCGCGCTCGAAGCGAAACCAAACGAGCCGCGCGGCGACATCTACATGGCGACGACCGGCGCCTACCTTGGCTTCATCCCGACGCTCGATCATCCCGAGATGGTGGGGGTGAACCCGGAAGTCGCGCACGAGCAGATGGCGGGCCTCAATTTCCTTCACGCCGTTGCACAGGCGTGGGAAGCGGGCAAGCTCTTTCACATCGACCTGAACGACCAGGTGCCCGGTCGCTACGACCAGGACTTCCGGTTCGGCGCCGCCAATCCTAAGTGGGCCTTCTTTCTGGTGAAGTTCCTCGAAGATGTCGGCTACGACGGGCCGCGGCATTTCGACGCGCATGCGTACCGCACGGAGGACTACGAGGGCGTGAAGGATTTTGCACGCGGTTGCATGCGCACCTACTTGATCCTGAAAGAACGCGCACGCCAGTGGAATGCCGACGCGGAGATCCAGGCGCTGGTCAAGGAGATCGCGGCCGCCGGCGCAGGTGCGCCCGCAGTCGGCCGCTACTCCGCGCAACAGCGGGATGCCTTGCGCGCCGCGACGTTCGACCGCACAGCGATTGCATCGCGCGGTCTCGGCTACGAGCGGCTCGATCAGTTGACGATGGAAGTGTTGCTGGGGGCGCGGTAGTGGATCCGCACGGCGGCCAGCCGGTGCTGCGGCGCGGGCCGCCGGTGCGCGACGCGCGGCTTGTCGCGATCCTTGCGCACGGCCGGGGGTCGTCTTCCGACGACATACTGGGGCTCGCGCAGCAGTTCAGCGTCGACGACGTCAGCTATCTCGCGCCGCAGGCGGCCGGCCACACCTGGTACCCGTACTCGTTCCTCGCACCCATTGAAAAGAACGAGCCGTATCTCAGCTCCGCGCTGCGCCTGCTCGACAAGCTCGTGCAGCAGGTCGGCGGCGAAGGCGTCGGTCCCGATCGCATCGTGCTGCTTGGTTTCTCGCAGGGAGCGTGTCTCTCCCTGGAATTCGCGGCACGGCACGCGCAACGGTACGCGGGCGTCGTCGCGCTGAGCGGCGGACTCATTGGTCCGCGCGGCACACCGCGCGACTACCAGGGATCGTTCGAAGGAACGCCGGTGTTTCTCGGGTGCAGCGACATCGACCCGCACATTCCGCTCGATCGGGTCCACGAGTCAGCGGACGTGTTCCGGCGGATGAACGCCACGGTCGAGGAGCGGATCTACCCGCGCATGGGACACACCGTCAACGGCGACGAAATCGCTGCCGTTGAGGCGATATTGGCGGCCCGTCGCGGAGCCCTCTAGAGAGCGGCGCCCCAAGCGATAGCTGAGGGCGCCGTGTCAATTACGAATGACGAATGACGAATGCCAATACCATGAAGGTTGGGCATTCGGCATTGGGCATTGACGCGCAGGCTGTCCTTCTTTATTTCAGCAGCCTGCTCACCCAGGACTGCATCACCCGCGCTTGCCGGAGCCGGTCGCCACGTTCAAAGCCACGGCCGGTCCGATGTCATTCAGATATCCGAACTGCTTCTTGAATTCGTCGACGCTCAGGTGCGCAATGGCGGCAAGCTTGGCGAGATCGTGCGGATCCTCGAAATCCTCGCGCGACAACCTGAGCATGTAGCGGCGCGCAATGGCGTAGCGCGTCGACGTGACGTCGACCGATCGCACGCGCGTGCGCCCCGTCTCCGGATCGATCATTGTCTCGAATGGAACCGGCACGAACTGTCCGCCCTGCATCGAGACCATCGCGGCACTGCCGCCGTTCAGGAGGTATTCCGCCGCGCAGTACCCGAGATCGCGCGTGTACTCCATGTCGAACGGAATCGGATCCGCGCAGCGCAGCTCGTAGCCGATGTTCTTTGCCGCGATCGTCGTCTTGATGCCCAGGCCTTTGAGGCGTTTGTGCACTTCCGTCTTGAGGATCTCTCCAAGGTTCACATCGTCGATTCGCACGTGACCGTGCGCGTCGCGCTCGGCGGCATCGAAGCCGGCAAGATCCTCTGGCTTGATGCCCAGCACCACGCCTTCGGCGATCATCGCCACGCCGTCCCGGCGTCCGTAAGTGAGGCGCTTGATGATGGCGCCGGTGAGCGTGTCCACCACGGTATGGAGCCTCGCGGGTGACTCGAACTCCTCTGCGATGAGCGTAAGGGTGGCGCCCGCGGATTTTCCAATGCCGAGCGCGAGGTGGCCGGTCTTGCGCCCCATCGCGACGACGAAGTACCAGCGCGACGTCGTCTTTGCATCGACCATCAGGTTCTTCACGATATCCACGCCGTTATGCCGCGCCGTCTGGTACCCGAACGTGTCGATGTGCGCCGGCAGATCCAGGTCGTTGTCGATCGTCTTCGGTACGTGGACGACGCGAATTGCGCCGGCCGCGTGGCGCTCGACACGCATCGCCGAGAACGCGGTATCGTCGCCGCCAATCGTAATGAGCTCCGTGACGTTGAGCCGCAGCAAGGCATTCACCGTGTTGTCGAGCAGCTTGGTATCCGTCGTCGGATTGGCGCGCGCGATGCCCAGATGCGACCCACCGCGGAAATGAATGCGGCTGACGTTCTCGATGGTCAGCGGCGTCACGTGATCGATGTTGCCCTGCATCAGCCATTCAAACCCGTCACGCACGCCGACCACGTCGAGCCCTTCGAGACGGGCGCGAATGGTGGCTGCCGCAATCACGCTGTTGATGCCAGGGGCGGGGCCCCCGCCGACGAGTATTGCGAGTCTCTTATGATGTTCCATGTCAGCCCACTATATTATTCCCGGTTCGGTTTCTTGCACTTCCTTCGGAGGCTTTGTTCATGAGGCGGCATGGGGTTTTCACCCTCGGTGTGGCGGTCGTGCTCGCGCTGGGCGGCCAGTCATTAACGGGGCGCGCGGCGCAGACCCACTCTGCCGGACGTCACAAACGGTCCCGTTGATTCATTGCACTTCCGACCGCTCGGTCCCGCTTCGATGTCGGGGCGGATCTCGGATCTTGCCGTTTACGAAGCCAACCCCAACATTTTTTATGTGGCGACAGCCCACGGGGGCGTGTGGAAAACGAGTAACAACGGTACGACGTTCGAGGCGCAGTTCCAGGACCAGGGGTTGCTCTCAATTGGTGCGATCGCGGTTTCGCAGAGCAATCCGGATCTCGTCTACGTCGGCAGCGGAGAGTCTAACAACCGCCAGAGTACCTCGTGGGGCGATGGCGTCTTCAAGTCAACGGACGGCGGAAAGACGTACAAAAATGTCGGCCTCCGGGGGTCCCGTCACATCAATCGGATCGTGATCGATCGGCGCGACACCGACACTGTGTTCGTCGCGGCAACCGCCCCGCTCTTCGGTCCCGGCGGCGCGCGCGGCGTCTACAAGACCACGGACGGCGGCAACACATGGCGTCAGGTACTGAAAGGTGACGATGACCGCTAGACTCGCACCAATCGATCGGGGAGCCCGCGCACGCCCGACACTGTGGCGCGATACACGCTGCCGGCGTCCGGCGTGCGTTCGAGCTCCTCGGCCGACATCTCCTGTCGCGAGGAAGTGACGTAGAGGTCGTTCATCAGATCGCCGCCGAAGACCGGGCAGGTTGCGTTCTTCGCAGGGATGCGAATCTCACGGTCGAACGATCCATCCGGCGCGTAGCGGCGAACCACCGCGGCGCCCCACGCGGCATTCCACAGATACCCTTCCGCATCCACAATCGATCCGTCTGGAAAGCCCTCGTCTGGCTCGAGCATGGCGAACATCTCCGTTGCGTCGACCCGCGCCGCCGCCGCGTCGTACCGGCAACGCATGATCTGCCGTCGCGGAGAGTCGCAGAAGTACATCGACGTGCCGTCAGGTGTGAAGCAGATGCTGTTCGCGATGCCGACGTGCGGCAGATCGAGGCGCCGCAATCCGTGCCGGGCCGACCACTGGTAGAAGCTGCCGGTCGCAGGATGCCCCTCGCGCATGTCCATCGTCCCGAAGACGAAATTGCCATCGCGATCGGTGCGGCCGTCGTTGACCCGCATGTGGGCGAGGCCGGCTTCAACCTCGGCGACCGGCACGAGCGACAGGCGATCGCACGTGCCGTCGATATCGCCGATGAACAATCCCTTCGCCAGCCCCAGCAGCACTTTGCCCGAGTCGCACGGCGCGAACGATCCCAGGCGCTCCGGCAGTTTCCAGTTGCATGTGCCGCGGTCGTCGTGCATCCAGAGGCGGCCCTGTTCGATGTCCGTCCACATCAGCGCGCGCCGGTCGCGCCACCACACGATCCCTTCACCCAGCGTGCAGCGACAGTCGACGAACAGCGAAGCCGCCCCTGACATGGCGCTGGGCTCGGCTTACTTGAGATCCATTACGAAGATCCCGTAGCCGACGCCGGCGGGATCCTTGCTGCGAGCGGACTGAAACGCAATCCGGCGGCCGTCAGGACTGACCACGGGGTTCGACGCTTTGAAGCCGGCGTATTCTCCCCAGTGTGTCACGCGCGTAAAATCGGTGCTGTCCGGCTCGAGGCGGAGTTTCCAGATGTCGATGTAGTTCGAATTCTGCTGCGATTGCTCGCGACTGGACTCGACGAGCGTGTATCGGCCATCCGGAAAAATCCCTTCAACCTCGTTGTACTCCTCCGCAAGCTTTCGATAGACGGTGAGGCGCCCGTTCGTCAGGTCCACGCCCAGCACGTCGGCAAACGGCGATCGATAACAGGTGTAGATCAGCTCCGTGTCGTTGTTCCGAAAATCCTGCGCTTCGAGCGTGCACTCGGGCGCCTTGGCGCGGATCACTTCCTTCTTGTTCGCCAGCTTCGGCGTGTCGCCGTCATAGACCACGTCGGCCGTGTAGATGACCGACTCTCCCTGTTGCAGGAGATCGGCATACTGGCCGCGCGTGTTCGACCACGCGATCTTCATCGACGTCCTCGAAATCGCGACGCCTTCGGAGATCTTGTGGTCGAGCGGCAGTGCGCGATCGCCCGGCTTGAAGTCGCGCTTCAGGATCCACATCTCCTGGTCGCGGCTCCGCGTGGCCTGGATATCGGTAAACGTGCGCGCACCGATCAGGAAGTAGTCACCGTTCGGCATGTACTGAACACGCAGGAACCCCGGATGTGCGTAGTGGGTCAGCAGCCGGAGCGCTTTCGTCGACACATCGATCTCGTACGCGTCACCGAAGCTCTTCTCCATGAACGCGACGCGCTTTCCGTCCGGCGACCACGACGCGCGCTCGCCGAAATATGTGAGCCGCGTAATGCCGGGCGGCGGGTTGTCTTCAGGACTACCCTGCTTCGTTCCCTGCGAAACGGTCGAAGCCATCGCCGCTACGCATGCGACGAGCGCCAGCGCGCGCATCACTCACTCCCTGCGGCTTTCTGCCGCCCAATTCCGAACTGATCGCCTGTCTTGACGACTTTGCCGCCGGCGAACACCACCTCGACGAGCTTCTCGCTCTGCACCGCCCGTCCCTGCTCGTCGGTCAGCGTCGCAACGATTTTCCGGCGTGCGGTGTCGATTACCTCTCCAGTTGACGGGAACGCCTGCTTGCCATCGAGACTGAAGGCAATCCAGCCCGGCTGGTCGCGAAGCGTGATCGTGGCGACCTGTTTCGGCGGCATCGACTGCATGTCGAAGATGTGCAGGGCGCTGTTCGCACCATCGGTTAACCAGAGTTCGCGCTCGTCCGGCGTCAGGCCGATGCCGTGGCTCGGACAGCCGTGCCGCTTGACGTGTCCCTTCTCGTACCCGGTGACCTCGACCCGGTGCAGCATCTTGCCAGACTTGATGTCTCCCACTTCGAAGCCGAGCAGGTTGTTGACGTTGACGAAGCACAGCGTCTGCGCGCCGTTGATCGTGAACGGCCGGATCACATTCGAAAATGGTCCAACGCCGCCGACGATGGTATGTGTCGCTGGATCGGCGATTGACAGGATCCTGGACTTGAGCCCGGCGAGGTAGACGCGCGTTCCATCAGGGCCGTAGATCGTGTTGTGCGCGCCGGAGTTCGGCATGACCTTGGCGATGATGTCGCCGGTCTCGCCATCGAGCACGTTCCAGTGCGCCCCTTCGAACGACGGCACGTAGAGGATCTTGCCGTCCGGCGACACTGCGAGCCGATCGCAGCCGCCGTCGAATTCCTTGTTCCACAACTGTCGATCGGTTGCGAGGTCGTACGCCATCACGCGCCGGAACGTGGTGACGTAAAGGCGACCCGTTTGCGCGTTCGCCGCGATGCCCTTGACGTTCTCGGGCACCCTGCCCGGCGGCACGACCTGGCCCGTGATCCGGCGAACGAACGTGTATCCCTCGTCCATGTCGTACACGAGGACGCCGACGCCACCGTATTCGACGTAGTTGCGAATGCCGGGTACTGCGACGTAGAGGAAGTGCCGTTCGCCATCGGCAATGGCTCCCGGCCATGCGAACGACGCCGCGGCGGCAACGGCCAGGAGCGCGGCGGTCGCCAGGCGGAGCAATTTCATGCCGTAACGTATATCACTTCAGGGCGGCACGCGTGCGCTGCAAGGTAAAGCTGAGCGACTCCATCGGGATTTCGGTCACAAAGGGCTTGATGATCCAGCCGAGGCCGAACGGGACATCGCGCGACAGCGTTATCGATTCGCACTGGACATATGTGCCGCCGTCGCGCTCGAGAAAGCGCCAGTAGGTATTCAGCCGCCACATGAAGCCATGCCCCTTCCCGGGCGGCAGCTCGTGCTCGCGAGGCGTGCCGGCATCTTCGACCTCGGCAACGCGCGTGCTGTGGATCATGCTGTAGACGCGATCCGGCGCGACGGTCACGAAGCGTGCCTCGTGCTCGCTGTTGAGCGTCGCGGCAATCACCTTCTTCATATAGAAGCGAAGAAAGACGCGGAACCGATCGTCGTGATGCTCGAGCGTCTTTGACTGGACGACGTTGGGGCTGAAAATCGCAGCGTGGCGATCGTAGTCCTGAAGAAGCGCCACTGCTTTTCGCACGTTCACGCCGGGGACGAGGATCGTTCCGACCCAGTGGTGAATGAGGCCATCCGGCACATCGATCTTCTCGGACAGGCGGAGCCGCTCCGTCACCACCTCGCCGCGCCGCAACTTCGCCATCACGTCCTGGCGCCGCGCGGGTTCGACGGTGTCAGCCCAGAGGAACGCGTCCGGACGCGTAACCTCGGTGCTCATCCGGCGCTCGACGATCGCGACGTAGCGATCGAAGGCCGCTGAAGATGCAGCCTTGAGATCGGATGACCCGGCGCCGGCCGGAAACGAGAACGCGACGATCAATACGCACGACAGGCTGGTCAGCGCCGGTCCTCCCGCCTGTAAGGCGAGATTGGTGCCCCGGCCGGCTCATGCGCGGCGCCGCGCTGGGCGAGGCGCGCCACCCGGTTGCGCTCCACTTCGCGCGAGGCAAGGTTCATCCAAAACAGCCTCAGCGCGATGAGCACCATGTTCAAGCCGACGAACCCCGGCAGGATCGGATCGCGCTCGCCGCTGATCGAATAGGCGAAGAGCATCAGCGGGACGCCGCCAGCAATGAGCGTCATCGCGATGCGACTGCGCCGGCGGAGCTCCGTCGCGCCGCCTTCCATGGACTCGCGTCGTGAGGGATGAACGACCGTCAACAGCGGCGGTTGTGCCCGCCCTGCGTGATCGAAGATGTCGAAGCGAACCGATGGTGTGCGAAGGACGCCCGCTTCGCACCACTCGCGTGCCTCGTCGAGCCCATCGAACACCGCGCACGTGCCGCTCTCCGCCGTGGCGAACGGCTCCCCCTCTACGGTGCAGGGCACGCCGCTGTCGAGGAGCTTCGCGAACACGGCGACCTGCCCCGGGCGGATGATCTCGGTCCAGCTCGCAGGACGCCGCGACGCATCGTAGAGGCGGAGGACGTCCACGCGGACATGCTAGCAGCTATCGCGTGCCGTTGGCGGTCGGCCGTGTGCGGTCTGCGATTCGTGGCGCGTGACTAGCGGCCGCCAAACTGGACGCTGATCGTGCCGCTCACACCCTGCAGGCGATCGTTGAGCTCGCCCGTTCCAGCGATCACGCGGTAACCGGCGCCGACGTCGACGTGCAACCAGCGGGTCGCGCGCAGCGACACAACGGCCTGCGGCTCGAAGATGAAGAAATCATCCTCGACAATGACCTGTGATGTCCTCGTGAGCCTTCGATCCGAACGACCCGCAATCGAGCGTCCGCCGCGTCCTCCACTAATCGCCGCGGCGTCCGACACATCGAACAGCTCGCCGAGCGTCCCCCCGATGCGGGCCGATCCGCCTCCCACGAGACTACGCGCGCCAAAGGCGAACTTACGGTCGCCGCGCACCAGCCACTCGACGACCGGCCCGAAATACATCATGTCGAGATCGCGTGCGTCGTTTGCGAGCCAGTATCCGCCGGCGCCGATCAGGATGGTGCGCTCGGTCATCCATCCGCCGTAAACACCCGCGAGCGTTGCGGACCGGTCGTTCACCTGAGTGAGCCGGACATCCGGCGCGATCACGAACCCGCTCTCGATTGGAGTGATCGTTCCCTGCACCGGCCGTGACGTCTGGGTACCTGCTGCCGGCTCCTGCGCAACCGCCGGCGGACAGGACGCCAGGATCGTCACGAGACCCACGACCGTACCGGCGAGCGTTCTCACCACGCGACTCGTGTTACTCGACGCTCTCTTCCGCATGACGAGATCTCCATCCAGGCAGGTGCCGCGCGAAAGATGCAACGGATGCGCCACGGGTGCACCCCCATGGTTCGGGTGGAATCTCGCTGAACGTGTCGCGTGTCGAGCACACCACGTCACGCGAAGTGGACGCGATCGCGTTGTTCCCCTGGGAATTGTGAAAAATGCGTGGCAGCTGGCCGTACAGTAAACTCCTTCCGCCTTCGGAGGAGTCGATGCCACGCCTGTCTCGATCGTTCGCGTGCGCGGCCGCTGCCGCACTCGTCGCGTCTTTTGGTTCCTTCACGCTCGATGCCGGTGCGTCACGCGCTGTGCAGACCGAGACCGCCACATCGTCAATCGATCCGACGATCGCCAAGGCGTATAAATGGCGCAGCATCGGACCCGCGCGAGGCGGACGATCGATCGCGGTCAGCGGCGTCAGGGGGCGACCCCGAGAGGCTTATGTCGGCCACGTTGGCGGCGGGCTGTGGAAGACCATCAACGGCGGATTGAGTTGGACGCCGGTCACCGACGGTCAAATCAAGAGTTCATCGGTCGGTGCGGTCGCGGTCTCCGAGAGCAACCCGGACATCGTGTTCATTGGCATGGGTGAATCGTGCATCCGCGGCAACATCCTTCCAGGTGACGGCGTCTACAAGTCGACCGACGCAGGCAAGAGCTGGACGCACGTGGGCTTCTCCAGCTCGGATGCGATTTCGAAGATCAGGATTCATCCGACCGACCCCAACATCGTCTTCGTCGCGTCATTCGGCAAGTACAGCACGCCGAGCCAGGAACGCGGCGTGTTCAAGAGCTCCGATGGCGGCAAGACCTGGCAACGCACGTTGTTTCGCGACGACAAGACCGGCGCCGTCGACATCGCGATCGACCGCAATCGTCCGAACGTGATGTTCGCCGCGCTGTGGGAGGCCTATCGGATCGAGTACCAGATGTCGAGCGGCGGGCCTGGCAGCGGATTGTTCAAGTCCACGGATGGCGGCGAGACGTGGACGGAGATTACACGCAACACCGGTCTCCCCGCCGGCACGGTTGGCAAGATTGGCGTCGATATCTCTGGCGCCGATTCGAACCGGGTGTATGCGCTCATCGAATCACAGAACGGCGGCCTCTACAGGTCCGATGATGCCGGCGCGACGTGGACGCTCGCCAACGACGGCCGCAATATCCGGCAGCGGGCCTTCTATTACACGCACGTGATCGCCGATCCCGTCAGCCGCGACACGGTTTATATGCTCAACACGAGCGCGTTCCGTTCGGCAGATGGCGGGAAGACCGTGACGCAGATCGGCGGCGGCACGCACGGAGATCATCACGACCTCTGGATCGATCCGGACGATGCGAGGCATCTCGTCCTTGGCAACGATGGCGGCGGCGCGGTGTCGACTGATACCGGGCAGGCATGGACGCCGCAGGATTATGCGACCGGCCAGTTCTATCACGTGATCACGACCAAACACGCGCCGTTTCACGTCTGCGGCGCACAGCAGGACAACACGACGATGTGCGTGGCGAGCGACCTGCCGTCCGGTAGTGGACGTGGAGGTGGCCGGGGCACCGCGCCGGCGAACTACACGGCCGGCGGGTCGGAGCCCGGTTACATCGCGCCGGATCCCAAGGACCCGGACGTGTTCTTCGCCGGCGGCAACAACGGATCGTTCCTGACGAGTCTCAACCGCCGCACGAACGAACTCCGCGAGGTCGGTCCCTATCCGCGCATGTTCTCGGGCGAACCCGCCAGCGCGCTCGTCGAGCGCTGGCAATGGACGTATCCCATTATCTTTTCATACGTGGATCCGAACGTGCTCTACACGTCGTCGCAGCACGTCTGGAAAACAACGAACGGTGGTCAGAGCTGGGAGAAGATCAGTCCCGATCTCACGCGGCACGATCCGAAAACCATGGGCGAATCGGGCGGACCGATCACGCACGACATGAACGCGCCCGAGGTGTACGCTACCGTGTTCGCGCTCGGTCCCGGGAAGAAAGACGTCAACGTACTCTGGGCGGGATCCGACGATGGCCTCGTCCATGTCACGCGTGACGGCGGCAAGACGTGGACGAACGTGACGCCGAAAGGCATGCCGGAGTTCGGCCGCGTCAGTCAGGTCGATGCCTCGGCGTTCGAGCCGGGCGGCGCATACGTAGCGGTCAAGAAGCCGTTGCTCAGCGACTTCGCGCCCTACATCTTCCGCACGCGTGATTTTGGAAAGACGTGGACGAAGATCGTCGCCGGTATCCGTGCCGACGATTACGTGCACGCGGTTCGCGAGGATCCCGTCCGCCGCGGACTCCTCTACGCCGGCACCCAGCACGGCTTCTATGTGTCGGGAGACGATGGCGAGCGGTGGGAGTCGTTCTCGTTGAACCTTCCCGATACTCCGGTCTCCGACGTGTGGGTGGACGCAAACGCCATCGCCATCGCGACACACGGTCGCGGGTTTTACGTGCTCGATGACATTGCGCCGCTGCGCCAGGCCGGGACCGGATCGACGGCCAGTTTCTATTTGTACAAACCTGCCGATGCGATTCGCACGGCAGGCGGCGCGTCGATCAGCTACATGCTGAAGCAGCCTGCCAGGGACCTCAAGATCGATATCCTGAGCGGCGGCAAGGTTGTGCAAACGATTCGTGGTGCGCAGCCGCAGCCGGACGCTGGCGGACGTGGCCGGGGCGGTCCTCCGACCGCGCCGATTGCGGCCGGGTTCAACCGCGTCGCGTGGAACCTCGAATACCAGGGGCCAACCACGTTTCCTGGCATGGTGCTGTGGGGCGCGTCGACGAGCGGGCCGATGGCCTTGCCGGGCACCTACGAGGTGCGCCTGACCGTCGACGGCCAGTCGCAGGTGCAGCCACTCGTCGTGCGGAAATACCCCTGGCACCCGGTCAGTGACGCGGACCTGAAGGAGCAGTTCGATCTCGCCTTGCAGATCCGCGACAAGGTCAGCGAGGCGAACAACGCCGTCATCCAGATCCGCAAGATCAGGGAGCAGGTGAAGGATCGACTGTCGAAATCACAGGACGCGCAGCTCAAAGCCTCCGGCGATCGTCTGACGAAAAACCTCGGCGCAATCGAAGAAGAGATCTACCAGGTGAGGAATCAGAGCAACCAGGACCCGCTGAACTTCCCCATCAAGATCAACAACCGCCTCGCTTCGCTCCTCGGCGTCGTGACGCGCGGCGAGGGGAAGCCCATCGCGGCCGCGTATCCGATCTTCAAAGATCTGTCAGCAGAGTTGAAGGTGCAGACCGATCGCCTGCAGCAGGTGCTCGCCAGCGATCTGGCGGCGTTCAACACGGAGGCGAAGCGCGCGGGGCTGGAAGTCATCACTCCGTAGTGATTGGTGGAGTTGAGTGGCTGGGATACCGAATACCCTTGCTGATGACTAACGTCACATGACAACCGATCACATTGAACTGGCCAGGCACATGGAGTGGGCTGACGCGCTGGTCTGGGCGGCGGTCCTTGATTCCGAGTCCGCCCGCAGCGACGACCGGCTCCGGTTGCTGCTGTATCACGTGCATGTCGTGCAACGCGTCTTCGTGCACCTCTGGCGCGAGGAGCCGCCGCATTTTCCGGATCCGGTCGAGTTCCCGGATCACCACGCAATCGCGCGCTGGGGCCGCGACGGTCACCAGCAGGTCCAGGCGTTTCTGACGACCGCCACGCCGGACGTCCTGGCGCGCAGAGTACAGGTGCCATGGGCGAAGGAGATCGAACAGGCGCACGGGCGCCAGGTCGTTCATCCGACGATTGCGCAGACGGCAACGCAACTTGCGCTTCACTCCGCGCACCATCGCGGGCAGATCAACACGCGCCTGCGCGAGGCCGGCGCCGCGCCGCCGCTGATCGACTTCATCGCCTGGGTGTGGTGGGGGCAGCCGGAAGCCGCGTGGCCGGCACGTGTGACGTCGGCGGTCGCCACGTGACACGCGACTGTTCTACGGAGAGATCGCGGAGGCCGGAGAGGACGGGTCTTTGGGGTTTTTTTTGAAAATTAGCGCGATCTCTCCGATCTCCCCGTCCTCCCCGTGAAGCTGGTATCGCACATTCAGCGGCGTCGCTTGTACCGGAACGTGACGACGGTCTCTTCATCGATCACCAGCGGCTTGGCAAATTGATGCGACGTGCCGGCTCGCGGCACTTCAATGCGCACCGGCAGCACGCCTGACGCGCGGCGCTGCAGGTTCTGCACGTTCGCGGACGGCTCGTTCTGCGCGCGCTGACGGGCGGACTGGCGTTCGTCCTCACTCTTCTGTTTCGCCGCGTCCTCCGGCGTTGGCAGCACCGGCGGCTCCGCCGCGACCGTGACGGTTTCGTTGACCGCGCCGAGCTGCATCACGAAATCTACCTGCCGCGGCCGCTGGTCGAAGACGAGCGAGCGGCGGATCGTATTGAACCCCTGCAACTGTCCGGTCACACCGATCGGTCCTGAAGGAACATTCGACAGGGCGAACATGCCATCCGCATTCGTAACGGCCGACTGGCGATACCGCAATCCTTCCGCGACAATGGTGACGCCCGGTAGAACTGAGCCAGTGGGATCGACGACACGGCCGACGATCTGTCCGGGGCGCGCCGTACTGGCGTTGGAGAAGACATTCCCGTCAAAGACGCGAATTCCTCCCGCGGTTCCACCCATCACTCCGTGGCTGCTGCCCGTCGAACCCTCGACCCCGCGGAACGATTGAAGCAGG
This sequence comes from Acidobacteriota bacterium, assembly GCA_046726015.1. GTDB lineage: Bacteria > Acidobacteriota > Vicinamibacteria > Vicinamibacterales > 2-12-FULL-66-21 > QHWT01. Next base: position 10,098 of record JBKOZS010000141.1, on the reverse strand, counting down.
TCGGCTGCAATGACGTTCCCGTCGAACCGATCCGCGCGGTAATGCTCCGGCACGAAGAGCTCCCATTCCACGAGATTGATCGGCAGGTCCATCTTCGGCAGCGCCATCTGCATGTCCCCCTTCTTCGCGAATGGGGCGCCCGCATGCAGGTAGACGAACGAGACCGAGTACGGCCCATCGGGACGGAAACCAGGCCGGAGCAGCGGGACGCGGTTCCCATCCTTCCCTTCGACCGGCTTGGCGGGCTGACCGGCAACTTCCACGGACAGCATCGAAGCGCCCGTCGGAAGCGCCACCTTGACGAACGGCTGCGCGCGATTGCGAACCCACATCACGATCTCGGTCAGTGCGCGACCCTCGGTCGTCACCAGCGTCGTTACCACGGCGCGGTCGGCCACGGCAGCAAGAACGGCCGCATCGGGGAACCGGGCGGCATCGAGGGAAAGCACGACGGGCACGTCGACCACGCGCTGATAGCGATACGCCGCGAGTAGTGATTGGCGTGCGGCGGATCCAAGGGCGGGATCGACTTCGCGGACGTCGACACGGCGCAACCCGGGATTCTCCGCCGACGAGACTTCGAGCGTGCCGATGCCTTCGACCGCGATCTCACCGGTTTCGCGCTGAGCGGCAGGAACGGCAGGAAACCCGGTATCCAGCTTGAACGATCCTCCCGTCACCTGGCGCTCGAGGCTGATGAGGAACTGATGCCGTCGCTGGGCGGGATCGGTCACGAACAGCGTGATCCCACCGGGTCTCGGTTCCGTTCGATCGACCGACGCGCCGCTCACGCTGGTGACCTCGTAGCCGGAGGGAAGATCCACGTCGATTTGTGCGGGCTCACCCTGCACGACCGTGATGTTCATCAACGTCAGCAACGTGATATCCGGTTGGCCGATCGTGACAAGCGTTTTGACGTCTGCCAGCAGGCGCGCGTCACGTGCCGCCGGCGTCGGCACGTTGTCGCGCGTCGACCACCACACCTCTGTCATCGCACCGGGATCGAGCGTGACGTCGACCAGCGTGCGCCCGTTCGCAGACGCGCGCCGCAGGATCAGCCCGGACGACAGGTGAACGTCGGCTTGATCCCCGGGAATGTCGAGCGTGGCCGTTGCACTGCCGGCCGGCGGCACCGGAAGTGAAAACGAGGCGCGGCCGGGCGAGTTCGAGAGCGGCATCCCGACCTCGAGCGTCACATTGAACACGGACGGACCCGTGAGCAGCGCCGTGTGCACGTCTCCTTCAGCAACAATCGGCAACGGCCGATCCGCCAGGCGCGCGTCGAGCAGCGTGGCCCGTTTGATCAACGGCACCTTCACGACACCCGTGCGAAACACCTGCCCATCGATCCGTGCCGTGGCACGCGCCATCGCGCGATCCACGCGCACGCGGATGTCGGCGCGCGTCAGCGCCGCGGCAAGAGGTGGCAAATCAGGCGGCGCAGGGTGGCGCCCCGCCAGGTCGATCAGGCGGTCGTAATCAGTGCGCGGGAGCGTAACCGTACCTGCAGGCCCCTTCGGTCCCAGCGTCTCTTGCGCGGACGCGGTAAAGGCGTGCGCGGCGAGAACGGACACGACCATCAACGTCCACCGGAATGGGCGACGCATTACCGTCCTCCTGTCTTGCGATACTCGAGATCGATCGATGGCGACTGGGTTTCGGCCGTCAGTTCCGCGGCAAGGAAGACCCATGGACCCAGCTCGGGAAACTGGATGGCGATCGGGACGGTTCCCGCGCGCGTACGTCCCGCGTCCTTCTTGTAGCGATCGACGAGCGATTGCAGGAGATCGCGCTCGGCACTCGGCGCGGGAGGCGGTGCTGGCGGCGAAGGAGAGCCGGCGAGCTGCGCTTCCTCCCGGTCCAGATAGCCGCGCAAGGTGCCGGTCCACGGACCCGAATCCGTTGCCAGCCGGAATGCTCCCGGTCTGGGGTCAACGCTGTAACGAGGTGAGTAGTGCAGCGTCACACCCGTGCGGGACACGGGAAGATCGACCGCTGGAAGCGCGATCCGCGCATCTCCCTTTTCACTCCACACCGGCACGCGCTGCAGGTAGACGAGCTCGACGACGAAGCTCGGGGCTTCTTCGCCGGCGCGGCCTTTTTGGAGTGGAAGCAACAAGCCGCCACGTGCGCCGAGACCGGGACGAACCGGCTGCCCGGCGAGCGCAGCGCTCCATAGGACCGCCTGCGCGGGCAGCGTGACGCCCAGGAAGCTGCGCTGGTTGTTCCGCACAGCGTAGCGCGCACGGACGAGGATCTTGCCGTCCTCTGCCGCAAGCGCGTCGTACCGCGCCTCCTCGACGTTCGCGACCAGCACGGCCTGCGCGGTGTAGCGCGAGATGTTGACGGTGAGCGCGCGCGGTGAGGCGCCGCTGAGCGGCGCGTATTCGAACGCGGCCATCGACGGCGATTCGCGCCCCGCGATGATGTCCCCCAGGTCCGACGGATCGGCAGGCTCAAGGCCCCGCGATTGCGGGCCGGCGATCTCGCCGGGTCCAATGACGTCGACCGCGACGCCGCCAACCTCGCGTTCCGCACCGGGCACTCGGAAGAGCGGCACCGTCACCATGCCTTCACGGGGCGCGCGTGTCTCGGCGCTGATCACCACCGAGACATCGGTCGTGGCAGGATCGAGGAGCGTGACGGTCAGTGTGCCCGCGTCGGCCGTCCAGTCGGCAACCATTGCGCCCGCGACCTGGTTGACGATCACGCCAGGCGGCACGGACACGACGATCTGCCGTGCCTGTCCCTGCGTGACATCCAGGCGAACACTCGCCGTGACCTGGCTGGTATCTTCCCCGAGCGCCACGAGCGCGGTCACGCGCGCGCGCGTGCGCAGCGGCAGCGTGGCGCGCCGATCGTCGACCTTGCGTTTCCAGGAAAACGACAGGAGACGCGCGGGGCTTCCATAGACGAGCCATCGCGTTTCCGACGCGGTCTCCGTTTGATCGGCGACGAACCCGCCTGTCAGCGCGAGGTCGACGCCCGCGCGGGGAATGACGAGCGTCACGGCCGACAGCGCGGAACCCGAAGCAGGTAGCACCATTGACTCGGTCCCGGCCGACGTGGCGAGCGGCACCACGATCTCGAGTGTGAGCACCGAGCGCCCGGCACGTGCAATCAGCACGCGCGGCGGATCGTCGTCCACGAGCGCAATCGGGCGCCCATCGAGCCGGGCATCACGCAGCAAGATGCCCGCCGGTAACTGCACGGCCACCCACCCCTGTTTCAACACATCGATCGTGAGCCGAGCTTCGCCCGTGACGGTGTCGCCGGCGACGCGAAGGTCGTAATCGACGCGCGACAGCGTTGCGTCGACCGGCGGCGGTGCCGGCTCGGGCGGCGACGGAAATGCCCGCGCACGCAGCGCCCGATATTCTTCGATCGACAACACGACCCATCCGTCGGGACGCGCGGCATCCTGCGCCGTCACTCCCTGGGCCGCCGCCACCGCGAGACAGACTCCAACCATCAACCGGGCCATGGTGACACTCCTGCTTCAGACGTGCCGGCACCGCGCACGTTTTCAACCCTTGCAGTTAGACGCCAGAGATGCCTTTTCTGCCGGTTATTCCGGAAATGTGATCGGTGGGTGCAATGAGCTTGCCGCAGCGCGAGCCTGTCAGACGCGGCGAGATGTGAAGGAGTGGCCGGCCGAATCCAATCCAGATGGATTACAACGAGAGATTTATCCGGCGGGTTGTTCCAGGGCCGTCTTCGTCGATCGCAGGACCTTCTCCAGTGCTTCGCGCGAACGGCGCTGCACCGTCGAGCGCACCATCGAGCGCATGAACCCCGCGAGCGAACGCGTGCGCGCCCGGTTGACCGACACCATATAGAACCCGCCTGCCCCATCGTCGAACGCCAGCGTCAGGCCGAGCGCGGCGTCGAAGTAGTGCGTCGCGTAGATTTGCTTGGTGGCGATCGCCGCCGAGGTGCGCTCGGTCTGAGAGATCGATGGGACGCGATACAAACTGAGATGCGTGACGGCAACAACCGGTCTGATGCCGAAGTCGCTCTTGCTCCAGTAGAAGATGTCCTCGCTGCCAGCGAGCGACACGGACGGGAATTCGCGCAGATGCCGGAAGAAGGCGGGAGCGGACGGCTCGAACACGCGCGACTGCTCGAACAGGGCGTCGAATTCGCGTGCGACGCTGAGCGGCACTTCCTTGTTTTGGTATTCCGCGAGGGCGGCCTGTCCGTTCGTGAGATAACCCGCCGTGTAGTTCGCCAGGACCTGCCGCCAGAGCGAGCCGGCCTGCTCGCGCCAGTCGGACGCGCTCCAGTTGACCTCGCGTTCGAAGCGCGCCATCGCGGGGGCCGGCAAACGGACGCCGCAATCACCCGGCTTGCACTCGCGGATTGTGTCGAGATCGTAGTTCTCGAGTGTCAGCGCGCTGAAGTCCCCTGGTTTCGGCGCAGCGCTAATCGTGCCCGCCTCCAGCACGACCCCACCCGTCCTCAGGTTTGCGATCGAGCGCGACCGCGCAAGCAGGCGCTCGACCGGCGCATGCACGCGCACCGCGCCCGCGACGGCCACCTCGCGCCTTTCGGTATCGAGCGTCGCGGCAATCGTCTCACCGCGTTCCAGCCGCTCGATATCGATCGCGGTGAAGCCACCGGCGGAGCGCAGGAATTGGCGAGGCGTGTCCGGCAATCCCGCGCGTTCGGGCGCCGTTGCGAAAGGCACCAGGACGGCCACACACGCGAGCATCGCAGCCGTCGCGAACGCTACGCGGAAGGGCGCAGCGAAGCGGATCATTTTTTCGTTATCATACGCGACAGAGCGTGCACATCATCCTTCTAGGGCCGCCGGGATCCGGCAAGGGCACACAGGCAGTACGGATCGCCGAGCGGTCCGGCATTCCGCACATTTCCACCGGCCATATCCTTCGCGACGCCGTGCGATCCGGCTCGGAGCTGGGACGCCAGGTCGGGGCCACGATTGCGGCCGGGTCGCTGGTCAGCGATGCGCTGATCACCGACATCGTGTGCGCACGCCTGCAGCAACCCGATGCCCGTGCGGGCGCGCTCCTCGATGGATTTCCACGGACGGTGGCGCAGGCCGAGGCGCTGGACTCGTTTGTGCCGCCGGACGACCAAATCGTGTTGCTGCTGGACGTTCGTGACGGGGAAATCGTGCGGCGAATGATGAGGCGCCGGATCTGCCAGTCGTGCGGGATCACGCAGACGGTACCGGACAGGGAGGCCGAGGAGGCTGGACATTGCCCCCGATGCGGCGACCCCCTCGTTCGCCGTGAAGACGATGACCCCGACGTCGTGGCGCATCGGCTTCAGATGTATAGAGCGCTGGCGGAACCACTGATTGCGTATTACAAGGATCGGCCGGGATTCGCGGCTGTGGATGGCCTGCAGCCACCCGAAGTCGTTACGGCTGCGCTCTTCGATCACATCAATCGCATTCAACGGCGAGTCTGACAATCGAAGGAGTCGAACGGCGGTCAGGGAGCGCACCGCTTCACCGTTCCGCTGACGGTCTGATCGTCGAGCGCGGCGAGCAGCTCGCCATGGGCAACGGACAGTCCGAAGGCCATGCGGCGCTCGAGGCGGGTGACGAGCGCAGCGACGAACCCGCGACCCAGGGCATAGAGCTCGAGCGCGTCGGCTCGATGGATTCGCTCGCCCTCCAGCGTGCGCAACCACTGCGTTGGATCCTTGTGCATGTAGACCGCGACCCGTGGCGAACGCTTCGAGGCCTTGTGCAGCCGGGCCGCATCGGGTGCGCCGATCTCGATCCAGGCTTTGACGGCGCCGGTCAGGTCGCGGACGACGATGGCCGGTTCGTCGGGGTCGCAGAGTCCCTTCGAAAACGCAATCCCCTCGGTGTACTCGAGGCAATACGCGACGACTCGCGCGACCAGGTAGTCCTCGGACTCCGACGGATGGCGCGCCACTCGTAGATTGAGCGACTCGTACACGCCGCGATCGCTGTCTGACAGATCGATGTCGAAGTTGTAGACCGTCGACGAGAGTGCCACGCGATCAGCGCCCGGCGGCGGCAGCCGCCGGCCGCGTGAGCAGGCCCCGGCCGCGCAGCCAGTTCGCGAGCAGCGTCGGCCAGGCGCTGAGCGACGGATCGTTCAGTGCCAGGCCCACGCCGTGAGGGCCGTTTTCGAAGATGTGCATCTCGGCCGGCACCTTTGCCTTTCGCAGCGCGAGATAGAAGCGCACGCTGTTCTCGGGAGGGACACCGGTATCCGCGTTCGTGTGAAAGAGAAATGTCGGCGGCGTCTCCGGTGTGACGCGCAGATCGTTCGACAGATCCTCCAGCAGGCGCGGATCGGGATTCTCGCCGAGCAGGTTCCGGAACGATCCCGCATGCTTGATCGCAGGATCGGACGAGATCACGGGATACCCGAGGATAAGAAAATCAGGACGGCTGCTGACCCGATCGATCGCGTCCGTGGCGTCGGCGTTGCCGGCATCGAACTGCGTGCCGGCCGTTGCCGTCAGGTGTCCTCCTGCCGAAAACCCCATCATGCCGATGCGATCCGGAAGGACGCCGAGCTCCTGCGCGCGCGCACGCACGATGCGAATCGCGCGCTGCGCGTCGCCAAGCTCGATTGGGTGATGGTATTTCGGACCGAGTCGATACTTGAGGACGAACGCCGAGACGCCCATGGCGTTGAACCAGTACGCGACCTGCCGGCCTTCGTGATCCATGGCGAGCGCCTGGTAGCCTCCGCCGGGCGCCACGACGACGGCCGTGCCGTTGGCCACACGTGGCGCGCGATAGATCGTCAGCGTCGGCCGATCGGCTTCGTCGGTACCCAGCGCGCCAGGAGCGCCATTCTCCCAGAGCGGAATCTCCTCGGGCGGCGTATTGAGCCCCCGGCCGGGCGCTGCCGCCGGTGGTTGCCCATTCGACAGGGTCGGGGCAAGCGCCAGCGGCGCGACCGCGGCGCAGATCGCGACGAGTCCGCTTCCAATGACACGCGTCATCACGTCACCGACCTCCCGACTGGTTCGTCAGCGCGCGCGACGAGGTCTGCGCGTTGGCCAGGTCGTTCCAGTTCATGAGCGCGTTGAACACCATGTTGAACTCACCGTGGTTCTGCCAGCGATAGATGGGATTGCTGGCGAACATGATCACTCGTCCCTTCCCGCTGTAGCCGCCGGGCACGTCGAGGGCAAACGGCCGTTCGCGGATTTCGTCGGCGCCGCGCATCAATCCGCTGAGCACGGCGGCATCGCCGCCAACGTAGCGTCCGAGCACGGTTGACTGGTCCGGAGGCCCAACCGAAATGAGTGGGCCGCCAATGTATTTAATCGGGATCAACTTCTCGACGTAGCCATAGAACACCGGGTGCTCCGGCTTCAGGATCTCCGCGTTGACCAGCGGACGCGGCGCGTAGAACTGGCTCGAGGTCGATGAGACATCGACGGTCCGCACGAAACCAAGGTCCGCGGGGAATCTCGATGCTTCACCCATGGTGATCAGCGTGCCGCCTGCATCGAGGAACTTCGCAAACGCGTCGACCCCTTCGCCTCCCATGCCGCCAGAAATGTCCGGCGACTCTCCATACATCCCCAGGAACTTGTACTTCTCGCTCTTCTGGTAAGGTACCGGCCGCGCAGCGGGTGGCGCAAACACGGCCTGCCTCGTCGCCGGCTGCGTGGGCATGACGATCACGTCGTAGTCGGCGCGGAGGTTGCCCTTCTTGAGGCGCTCCTTGTAGATCAGCTCGAAGGGGATGCCGAATTTGTCGAACGTGTAGCGCACCCAGCCGACTTCCTGCGTGGCGTTCCACGCGGAATAAATCGCGATGCGTGGCAGATCCGCGTCGTGCATGGGGACCGCCGGCAACGACGAGAGCGCCGCGGCCGTGAGACCAAGTTCCTCAACGGCCGTTCTGATGGCCGACGCGTCCGCTGCTCCGCTGATGACGAACGAGCCGGCGGGGAACTCGGTCCTGTCCGCCGTGAAGCTCTTGTCCGCCACCTTCATCGCGGCCTGCTTCAGTCGATAGCGGAACGCGATCATGTTGTTCGAGCCGTAGTGCGCAATCGCAAATCCCGCGGTGCCGGTACCTGTGAGTTTCCCTTTCGCGACGGCCTCCTTCACAGGCGTCACTGGCGCGTTCAGAATCGCCTTGTCCTTGATTTCCTTCACGTCCACCAGCATTGCCAGGCCCATCGTCCAACCGCTGTCGTCGTAGGTGGTGAGGTTTGGATCCGGATAGTTCTGCCGTTCGAGCAGGTTCTTCGCCAGCCGGCCGTAAGGCTGATCCCGCTTGATTACGTACGAACCGGCGGGGAACGTGCCATCGGTCGTGTTCACGTCCGCGGTCGCCTGTCCGACCTCGATGTGCTGAGCGCGCAGGATGTTGACGAGCGTCGCGGCCCGCGTCATGTCGCGCGTGACGGGAATCACGTAGCCGAACGGCGCATCTTTTTTCCCGGCGTCAATCGAGTTCTGTGTCTTGCGATAGAAGTTGTCGACCACCAGGTTCGGGAACATGGCCGCGAGCTGGAGGCCTGACAGCACGCCGGTCTGCATGTAGTTCGTGTTATTGCGCCGCGAGAAGTTCGCGACCGCTTCCGGCGGCACGGGCAGCCCTCGGTACCACTCGCGCGGCTGCGATCCGCCGCGCCCGGTCGGAATACTCGCGCGGCCGCCACGGCCAGCCTGCGCGCCCTCAGCCGCAGGCGCACCCTGAGCACCTTGTGCAGCCGCACCCTGCGCACCTTGCGCACCCGCACCCTGAGCAGCCTGCGCACCCCGCGCACCCTGCGCACCCTGCGACTCCGGCTCGCGGCCGGATTGCGTCTCGTACATCCGCATCATGCCGTTATGGTTGTAGGCAACGGACCCGAGATACCCGGGCGACCAGCCGTCCATGAACGCATGCGTGTAGACGCCAGGCATGCCCCACTTCGTCATCTGTGCCAGCTCGAAGTTGGCGAAGAACGGCAACTCAGTGAAGAGAATGGGATCGAGATTCGGGTTCTGGGGAGGGCCGCCGCTATATGTATAAAGGAGCGGCTGCGCCTCGTGCAGGTCGTGCATGATCGGCGGGTGCGCGGTGAAGTACCAGTCGACCAGCGCGCGCATCGAGACCTGCGACAGGTTGATGTCGCGGTTGTTGTCGTGAAACACGTACTTGCCCCAGTACGGCAGCGACGGTCCCCCACGCCCGCCGCGCCCTGAGTCAGACGAAGAACCCGTCGAGGGGGGCTGCGCTGGCGCTGCCGACTGCGTCGTCCCACTCTGCTGGCGTTCCCGCTCGCTGTAGAACCAGTCCACGTTTCGATCGCGCCCGTCCGGGTCGGCAACCGGCGTGATCGAGACGATCACGTTGTCGCGAATCTGCTTGATGAGCGGCGACGTTTCGGTGACCAGGCGGTATGCCAACTCCATCAGCATCTCTGACGGCCCTGTCTCGCCGCTGTGGAGCCCGCCCATGAAGTGATAGTTCGGCTTCGTCGTCGCGATGAGCTGTTTGATCTCGTCCGCAGACAGTCCGCGCGGATCTGCGATCTTCGCCAGATTGTCGCGGTTCCTCTGGAGATTCCTGATGTTCTCATCCGAGGAAATCCAGACGACCACGAGCTCGCGGTCCTCGTCGGACCTGCCGACCGTTTCGATCTTCACGCGTGGCGACGCGGAGGCGAGCGCCCGGTAGTACTTCAGGATATCCGCGTAGTACGTGAGCTTCGCGGGGGCGCCGATGTGATATCCGAGGACGTCCTTCGGCGACGGGATGCCTGGTACCTTCGGAAGATGGTCCACGAGCGGGCTGGAGAAGTAGGGCTGCGTCGTCCATTGCTTCACCGCTTTCGCGAAATCCTCGTCCTGCGTTTGCGCTGGATCGCGCGTGTCCGTCACCATCTGCTGCGCTGGCAGCACCACGACCGCGAACAGCAGCGCGGCAGCCTGCACGAACGTCCTCATCCGATAGCTCCTTGCTGGTTGGGCGTGGGAATCTTATCAAAGCGTGAAAATGCGAGGTGCTAAGGGTGCTAAAGGTGCTAGGGGTGCTAAGGGTGCTAAAGGTGCTAGGGGTGCTAAGGGTGCTAAAGGTGCTAGGGGTGCTAAAGGGTGCTGGTGCTAAAGGTGCTGATGGTACGGTGCTG
>JBKOZS010000140.1:0-19121 GCA_046726015.1 Acidobacteriota bacterium | reverse complement strand
CGTCAGGATTGTGGCGCGTCGCGACCTCGCTCTTCCATTCACCGAAGTCGAACACGACCGAGGTCCCCTCGCGACGGACGGTGATGTCCCCGAGCGCGGCGTTGGTATAGCGCGAGGCGAGCTTTTTCACATCGGCTTCGTCAGCCGGCACCGACAGAAGCTTGCGATCGGCCGCCAGGTGCTCGAAGAAACTCTTGCCTTGCGCCGCGACATCCGCGTCCGCCTCCGAGCGCCCGTCGAACAGGACCTCGAGCAACTTCCGGCGGAAGACGCTGCGGAGCACCCAACCCGGATCCGCGTTGGTCAGGATCACCGCACCGACGTTGTGCTCCGGCAGCCACATCATGTCGCTGTGATAACCAATCAGGTCACCACCGTGATGCACGACAGGCGTGCCATATTTCGTATCGACCGTGAGGCCCATGCCGTAGGTGACGTCCTGCCCGATCGAGACCTGCGGTGTTCGTCGCGCCAGGAGGGTGTCCTTCGCGATGTAGCGCGTGCCGTCCGGGAGCGTGCCGGCGTCGAGCTCCATCTGCACGTACTTGAGCATGTCGCGAATGTTGCTCCACGCGCCGCCGGCCGGACGGACCGGGATGACCGAATAGTTGATGTCCATCACTGCGCGCGCAGGCTTGCCGTCGACGTCTGGTGCATGCGCCGTCGCGTGATTCGCGGCCAGCGCCTTCGCAAAGTCAAACGTCGTGCTGGTCATACCGAGCGGCCGAAACACCCGCGTCATCATGGCTTCGTCGTACGCCGCGCCGAATTCTCGTTCGGGAAACGCGACGTGTCCGCCAACGAAGCCGGCCGCGGCGGCAAGCGAGTTCGAATACTGGAACATCTCCCCGAACTTGCTCGTGGGCTGGATCGTCGCGAGCGTCTTCAGCGCGCCTTCCGGCGTCACGCCTTCGTATTGGAACAGCCACTCGTAGTCCTGCCGCGGGAGCCCCGTGCACGCACAGATCAAGTGCTTCACGAGGACACGGCTCGTCGTACCGGGATCGCCGAGCTTGAATGACGGCAGCAGGCTCGTGACCTGCGTATCCCACGTCAGCTTGCCTTCGTCGAGGAGTTTCGCGAGCATCAGCGTGGTGAGCGCTTTCGTATTCGACGCGATGATGTAGAGCGTGTCGGCATCCGGCTTCGTCTCGGTCCCGATTTCGCGAACGCCAAATCCTCCCGCGAAAACCACCTTGCCATCCTGAACGATCCCGATCGAGACACCAGGCACACCAAGCTTCTGACGTCCGGTTTCAATGAACGTGGTCAGCTCGGCGATCCGCTTGTCATCCAGCTTGTGGGCCGGCTTGCCCGCGAACGTCTCGCGCGTGTACCCCTTTGGCAGCAGCCGGCTGAAGATCAGCGCGACCTGGCCTCCCCGCTTCTCGCCGACCGCCTGGTCCATGTCGTACAAGACGACCGTCCAGCTATTCGGCGTGCGGCGGACGTTCGCGACGACGTCGCGTTTCTCGTTCGGAGACGTCAGATATACGTAGTCCCGGATGCTCGACCAGCCATCCTTGTCCGGGAAATTGTTGGTGACCTTGAGGGGCCACTTGACATCCTGCCGATACGCCGCCCAGGCGGCGGCAACCGCACCGTCGGCGTCGGCCGCGCGGACGTCGACCAGCGCAATGTGCGAATTCCCCTCGGGTGGTTCGAGAATCGTCGCCGGTCCGCGCACCACGATGCGCCATCCGGCCGGCGCGATGAACGCATTGCCCTCGACCGTCGTCCTGGGCGTGTCAGCCGTGAGAACCTCGCCCGCGGGTGCCGTAGCGGGCTGCTGTGAAGTGGCCGCGGTCGACTGCGCGGCCAGGAACGCCACGATAAGCAGACTGGCGATTGCAGACATGGCGCGAACGATACTCCAACCCGCCACGTCCGTCGAATCAAGGGTCAGGCCGATGATCGAAACGCAATTGTGTAGACAGAAAAAGGCCGGAGCGGTTTGCGCTCCGGCCCAATCGATGGCGGTTGCCCCAGCGACCGCTTGCTACCTGGCGCTTGCCCAGAACTGGCAGTACGACGCGTTGTCAGTACCCGTCAGTTCAGTGAAAGGCGACACGTAGACGGCGTTCATGACCGCGCGCGGCGCGAAGTGGACCGTGTTGTTCTCGTCCACGAACACTTTGCCAAAGTGGCCAAGGCCGAAGGCGTGGCCGGCCTCATGGAATGCCACGCTGTCGATGTCAATCCCACGCGGGCGGGTCTGAGGATTCTCGCTCCAGCCGAAGCGGCGGTTGTAGTAAATCTCACGGAACGCCGTGTCCGCGCGCCCGTTGCCGTCGACATCGGTCGGGTCTCCATCGTCATCGACGAACACCAGCGAGAAGGTGACGCCGAGAATCACCTTACTGCCCTCGCCATCGGGCGTAAGCGGGTCGAAGAATTCACGCGGAAGCCAGCCGGCGTGCGTGATATCAGCCAGCGGCTCACCAATCAGCGACTCATCGCCGAACAGAATCCCATCGACGACGTCCGGATCCGTGCCGGGGTCGGCCAGCTTGGTGACGGCCGGACCGGGGCAGTGCGGCGCATCCTGCCAACGCCGCATTGCGCGATCCAGGACAGGCTCGGTCACGGCGTTGCTGAGTACGACGATGCCAGGGCCCGGATTCGCAAAGGCCAACGCAGCGCCGTCGGACTGGTCCACGAGATACGAGATGTCCGCATGGCCGCCGCGCCGCGGATCCCGCGGCACGAACTGGCTTCCAAACTGGTGCGTCCGGTTGTTCGCGACAATCGTCGTTGCCGTGGCAACGCCGCCAACGCTGACGGAGATTTCGGCGCTTTCGATCTCGAGGTTTCGCCCAGTCCTCGCGAGCGCCACGTTCATGTCGGCAAGCTTCTGACTGAACGCGGGGACGTCGACCGATGTATCGTTGGCCGCGCGCGCGTCAACGAATAGTGTGCCGGCGAGAATAACGGCGATGGCTCCCGCCTGGACCCGTGGACCCTGGATCATTACTTTCTCCTTGTGTGGGGCAACCGGAGCACGCATTTTGTTATCTCTCCGGGCGTCAAGCAACTGCTTGCGAAGAGCGAACCGTCGACATTCCGTGCCTTGTACGCGCGTACTGGTCCACACAGTCTGTCTGTGTCAGCAATCCTCGGTGATCTGCCTGGCGGACCTGCGCTGAAAATCAGAACGAAAGTCATCTCGAGGGGAGACCGAAAACAGCCGAGGTCGCGACGAATCGATTGTCTTGCCCTCTCAGCATGAAGGCGTTGTCAATACCGACGCCGCACAACGCCGTACCAATTCTGATCTGCATTCCTGCGGAAGTCTGCCTGATAGCGAACAACTGGCATGCCAAAACCGCTGTTTCTCCAAAATAATTCTCTGGACTCGTATATTTTGGTTCCGCTTGCTCTCCCCTCTCTATCGGTGTGTCGTGTCAGCTACCGACAGACATTGTCCACAACGCGGTTCACTTTCCCCGGTTTCTCCCGCTCGTAATGCTCTTCCCCGGTGGGTAACGATCCCTGCAAGACCGGACGGCGGAGGTCTTTCGTGAAAATGCGGTGCCGGCCGCGCAGCAGACAGAATTTCGGAGGAATTCAGACGATGGCGCAAAGGGACGAAAGTACCACCATCCGGCAGGGGTTGGCGATCGTGTGCCTGGCCTCCCTTTTTGTCGGCATGGGCGCAACCCGAGGCGAGGCGCAAACACGCGCTTACGTCGCGAACACGAACGCGAATGTCGTGAGCGTGATTGATACGACGACCAACCTGGTGACCGGAACCATCGCTGTCGGGGCTGCGCCGGCAGAAGTCGCCATCACCAAGGATGGCAAACGGGCTTACGTGGCCAACACCGGTTCCAGCACGGTTTCCGTGATTGATGCCGAGGCGCAGGCGGTTGTCGACACGATTCCAGTCGCAGACGCGCCAACGACCATCGCCGTCTCTCCACTGGGCGATCGCGTCTACGTCATTGGTAATGCGGGTTTGCTCCAGGTTATCGACACAGGCTCGGACGCGCCCACAGCATCGGTGGCGGTTGCAGGCAGTAATCCACGCATCGCGTTGACGCCCGACGGCAAACGCCTTTTCGTTGCCGCAGGCACTGTCTCCGTGATCGACACCGAAACCACCACCGTGATCGCGTCAGTCGTTCCCGAGGAGGCGTCCGTTCCCGGCGTGTCGAACTCCGCCGTTGCCGTTGCCATCTCGCCGGACGGCGCGCACGCGTACGTGCCCTACTACAGCTACATCAACGACTTCGTCGGCTTTCACGCGAGCGGTGGGGTTGCCATCATCGATACGTCGACCAACGCGGTTACCAAGACGGTGAACCTCTTTTCGTTGCCGGGCGCCATCGCGTTGGCGGCGGATGGAAGCCGCGCGTATGTCGGGATCGCGTACTACTGGGCCGATACGTTGTACGGAGCGGCGTTCCTGCCAGGGCGCTGGGTGGCGACGATTGATACGGCAACGAATGCCACCATCAACTGGACCGACCTTGGGGCCGACGGTCCCGACTGGACCCTGCAGAACTCCCCGTCGGGTGTCGCGGTCACGCCTGATGGCAGTGCCGTGTATGTGTCGATCCCCCGCATCAACTCCGTCGCCACGATCGACGTGAACTCGAGCGCGGTGTCGGGCGTCATTGCCGTTGCCGCCGGACCCACGGCGGTCGCCGTCGTGACCGACACGCCAGCCCCGCCGCACCCGTTCACCATCGATGCGGTCAACGACACGCCGGCCGCGGCTCTTCCCGCGCTGTGGGCCGGAGCCGCCGTCGCGAATGTGCTCGCCAACGACACCATTGGTGGCGCGCGAGCGGCGATCGGCAACGTCACGCTGTCGCTCGTCTCGTCGACGAGTGCCGACGTCACGCTCGACACCGCAACCGGAGCCGTGATGATCGCGGCCGAAACGGCAGTTGGAAGCCACGGCCTCACGTATCAGATCTGTCAAGCGACAAAGCCGGACAACTGCGACCAGGCGGATGTCGCTTTCACCGTGAGGCCGCCATTTGCGATCAACGCGGCCGACGATCAAGCGACGTCGAATGCGGGTACCACGGCACTGGCAAGCGTCATCCAGAACGACACGCTCGACAACGGGCCGGCGGCGCTCACCACGGTTGCGCTGTCCGTCGTTTCGAGCGACGCGGGTCTCAGCCTCAATGCTGACGGCTCTGTGTCGGTTGCCGAGGGGACAGCAGCGGGCGATCATGCGCTCGTCTACCGGATCTGCGAAGCCGCAAGTCCGTTGAATTGCGACAACGGGACCGTCACCGTGAGCGTGATCCCGCGCGTCATCCACGCGGAGAACGATAGTGCGACCGCATCGAAGGGCGGCGCGAGCGGCGTGACGAACGTCCTCGCCAACGACACGCTCGCTGGAACGCCGGCGACGCCGGCGCGCGTGATCCTCTCGCGCCTGTCGTCAACAGATGCTGGCGTGACGCTCGATACGAATACCGGCGCGGTGTCCGTCGCGCAGGGCACGGGCGTCGGCAACCAGGTGCTGACCTACCGGATCTGCGAACGGGCAAGCCCGGGGAACTGCAGCGAGGCCAGCGTCACGATCACCGTGACCGGCCTGGTCATCCAGGCGGTCGACGATCGCGGCCGCGGCTCGTCCAAGAACGCGGGCACAGCGGTTGCGAACGTTCTCGCCAACGACACCATTGGCGGAGCACCGGCGACGCTTGCGAACGTGACGCTCTCGTTCGTCTCGTTGTCCCCGGCAAACAGAATGATCCGGCTCGATGCCGATGGCTCGGTGGACACGCTCGGGAAATCCAACGGCGGAACGTACATCCTCGTGTACGAAATCTGCGAGAGGGGTAACGCGGCGAACTGCGGCCGCGCATCGGTGACGCTGGACCTCAGCGGCAAAAACTGACCCCGATTATGGGCTGGTTGGTGATCGCGTCCGCGATCGCCAACCTTCCTTCCTGCGGCCGCATCCTCCACGAATTTTCACCACGCTTACCGGCCCGTCGTAACTCCTTCACACCGCCGGCATACCGTGCACGGTATGCGACCACCATTCATAACCGGCCGGTCCGACACCGTCATCGTTCCTGAACAGAAATCATTACCCGTATCCGACGCGGCCACAGTGGTGTGGACGCTTCACCGGGCGAGTGACCTGGCCCAGTGCCTGCTCTGCCCGGTGGGCGATCGCATCGAGTTCCACATCAGGATGACCGACGAGATTGTCGTCTCGCAGCACTGCAGCGGGCCGGAACACGCGCTCTTCGTGGCCAACGTGTGGTGGTCCGCGCTCATCGCCCGGGGATGGACCGACGACACAGGGCTCGCCGCGCCCGCAAGCTCGTCCGCCGAGGCGAACGACGTCGCTGCTCGCTATTGAGGGCGCTCGCCGCTAGACTGGCGCGTATGCGCACAGTCAGGATACTCGCCCTGGTCCTCGTGTGCGGCGCGATGACCGCAACACCTGCTCTTGCGCAGCGCGTTCCGTTTGAGCGCGCATTCGACGTGAGCGGTCCGTCAACCCTCGACGTCTCGACAATCCGCGGCAAGATCGACATCATCTCCGGCGATCCCGGCCGCATCGTCGTCAAAGGCACGGCCACCGTCCGGATCGGATGGAACGTGCCGGCAAACGCCCTGGAGCTCGCGCGGAAAGTCGCGGCCACTCCTCCAATGACGCGCGACGACAAGACAATTCGATTGCGTCCGCCGTCGGATGACGCCGAGCGTCGTGCGGTCACGGTCAGCTACGAGGTGCAGGTACCTCCCGACACGGAGGTTCTGTCACAGAGCGACTCGGGTGCCACCACGGTGCGCGACGTTTCCGGGCGTGTTGTCGTCCGCACCCAGTCGGCGGCGATCGAACTCACTCGCCTCGGGGGCACCGCTGACGTGACAACCGCCTCCGGAGCGGTGACCGTCGATGGTGCCGCGGGCGCACTGAACGTGAGCACATCCAGCAGCGCGTTCACAGGACGGTTGTTGCGGGGAGCGTTGAAGGTTCGCACGCAGAGTGGCGCGGTCGCCGCGTCGCTTGCGGGCGGCGGTGACGTCGACGTCAAGACCGGATCGAGCGCGATCAGCTTGCGCGGTATCAACGGTGGACTGGTGGCTTCCACGCAGAGCGGTCACGTGTCCGCCGAGGGTATGCCGCGAACCGCCTGGGAACTCTCGACCGGGTCTGGCAGGATGGATATCGCGATCGATCCCGCCGCATCGTTTTCCGTAGACGTCCGCAGTGGCTCCGGTTCCGTGCAAGTCGTCGGCGTGCGCGTGCAGGGCTCCGTGTCCAAAAAGAAGGTGACAGGGGCCGTCGGTGAGGGCGGTCCGCTGGTGCGCGCGACCAGCCGCAGCGGTTCGGTAGTGCTGTCAGCGGCCTCAACCGACTCGCGCTGAAACGCGTCTCTCTCGACGTTCGTTACAGCACGACCCGTCGCGCTGCGAGCGAGATCATCAGCCGCGACATTCCACTGAACAACATACTGATGCCAACGAGCGTGCCGACAACCCAGGCGGCGCTCGACGGCCACGTGGTCAGGATCATCATCGAGAGCAGGAACGTCACGATGCCGTCGACCAGCAGCCACCCGGCGCCGGGGGCCGGGCGGAGCTGAAACGAGAGCATCGACTCCAGGACCGCCTCGAAAAAGAGATACAGCCCGATCGCAAGTGTCAGCGAGGCAAGGCCGCTCGCGGGATTCGAGATCAAATACAAGCCAATTGACCCGTAGGCGATCCCCAACACGATCTCCCAGACGACGGATCCTGCCGAGCTGCCGCGCCACGCAAACACCAGGTGTAGTACTCCGCTCGAGAACAGCAGCCAGCCGACGAAGGCGGTCACTGTCACACCGGCGACCATCGGAAGGGCGATCGCCACGAGACCGGCGCTGATCATCAACACGCTGAGGACCGTGGACCACGGTGTTGCCGAGCGAACGTCAGGCGTGACTCTGGTCACCATGTCTGACTCCTTACTTATGTGCTCCTGGCGCGCGGGCTCGACCCGACGCGCGCGCTCGTCCCTCGACAGCGCTCAGGACGCCCCTGGGCCCGTCGAAGCGTCATGATCAGGCGGGACTCTACACCAGCTGGCGCAGTCCTTGCCTCAATCCGATGTGACTCATCTCTCAACCGGTCGCGGCGAGCCCGAAATCGCGTAAAAACGCGGTTCCGCCGGCTCCCCACGCCTCGGGTCGATTACAAAATTGAAATCGGGCTACCAATCATGAAACGTCCACGCGGAACGATCATGTTGACGGCGGGGCTTGTGGCGATCGCGTGTCTCCTGCAGCGTCCCGCGCCGATGCAGGCGCAAGAGGGGCGGGCAACCTTCCGGACAGGCGTCGCGCTCGTTCCAATCACCGCCGTTGTCCGCGATTCCAAAAACCGGATTGTCAGGGATCTCGCGCGCGACGATTTCCACGTGCTCGAAAACAGCCAGCCGCGCCGAATCCTGGATTTCAAGGCGACGGACGAGGGCCCGGTCACGCTCGCGCTGCTGTTCGACACCAGCGGCAGCATGCGCGGGTCGAACTGGCACCGGGCAACGGACGTAGTGGAGAAGCTGCTGGACGGGTTGAATCAGCCGTCGGACGAGGTCGCGTTGTTCACGTTCGACAAGGCGCTTCGGCAGGAGACGCCGTTCACCAGCGATGCCGGCCGCATCCGGCGGGCGTTGAACGAGATCGACGCCTGGGGCCTTACGTCGTTGTACGACGCCATTGGCGAAACGGCGAAGCTGGTGGCCGAACGCCGCGCGCAACGGCGAGCGGTCATCGTCATCACGGACGGTGTTGATACGAGCAGCACGCTGACCGCGCCGGAAGTATCCGGCCTGGCCAGCTCGATTGACGTGCCCGTCTATGCGATTGCCGTCGTCCCCCCTCGTGAGCCTGGCGCGAAGGAGGAGGACGAACGTGAGGGCGCACTTGCGGACCTCGCGCATTGGACCGGCGGAGGCGTGAACCACATCGCGGCCTCACAGCGGGCGGACATCACGATTGCAGCGCTCATGGCGGAACTCCGTCAGCAGTACTTCCTCGCCATCGAGTCCGACAGCGCCTCCGGCTGGCACCGGATCGACGTCAAGACGAAGCGGCGCGGCCTCACGGTGCGCGCGAGAAGCGGTTACTTTACGAACGGTTCAGGTCGCGCGAACGCCGGAGAATAGTCGCCGCCGGCGCAGAATCACGCTTCCGCGAAGGCCGGGTGATAACGAATCGTCCCTGACTTCCCCGCCAGCGTGCCGGGCGCAAGTTCGAGTGCCATGAACACGCAGTCGGGCACGTCGTACTCGCTGCGGATGCTGAAGCGCGACGCGGGCACAAACCCGAAGCGCGGATAGTACTCAGCGTGTCCGAGGACGATAACGGCACCGCAACCAAGTTCTTTGCAGCGTTCCAGGCCCGCTCGCACGAGCGCAGAGCCGATCCCATGGCGCTGTTCGGACGGCAACACCGCCATCGGGGCCAGTCCCATGATCTTCGAGTCCGCGTGACCCAGCAGCGTGACCGGCGTGAAGAGAATGTGCCCCACGATTGAGCCGCCGGCGTCTGCGACGAGTGAGACAATCGGGTCAGCTTGTTGCCGGAGCGCATCAACGAGATCCGCTTCCGTGCTTGTTTCGAAGGCCGCCAGGTTGATGGCGCGCACCGCGGCAACGTCCGCCGTTCGCTCAGGCCTGATCTCCATTGACCAAATCCAGTCCGGCCGATGTGCGGATGCGACACAGCAGGGTCACGCGCAGGATGCGGCTGGCCGGAACGCGGCGTGCACCCGGAGCGATCACATCACGAACCAACGGGCAGAGTGGCTGAACATCGGGGCTCAATCTGCCGAAACTATCACCATCGAGTCCAGACCATAACGGAACGGTTCACCCTATGACAAATCCGTACGCTCCACCTCAGGCCGTCGTCCAGGATGTTCTCGATCCCCGCGCCGGAATCGTTCTCGCCGATCGTGGCACGCGGCTCGGCGCCGCCATCCTCGATGGCCTGTTCATGATCCCCATATACATCGGGTTAATCATGGCGCTCGCCGGCGGGAATGCAGGAACGGACGTTGATGCCCCCGCCAACATGGGGCTCCTGGTTGGCGGCATCGTAGTGATGGGCGTGTCATTCGTCGTGTGGATCTGGCTGACGATCCTCTATGTGATGCGCAACGGACAAACGATTGCCAAGAAGCTCCTTGGCATCAAGGTCGTCCGCTCGGACGGCAGTCGCGCGTCCTTCTCGCGGATTTTCTGGCTCCGTAACGTGGTCAACGCTTTGATCGGCATCATCCCCCTCTATGGCGTGATCGACATGCTCTTCATCTTCGGTGAAGCGCGGCGATGCGTGCACGATCACATCGCCGACACCATCGTCGTCCAGGCCTGAGGATCCCCTGCGTCCCGGTCCGGTCCTGGACACTGTCGTTGCCGCTGAAACGCCCGAAGGCATTTTGCTCGAGCTCCGGCCGGCTGGCTTGAGTTCGCGGTTCTATGCCTTCGCGCTCGACTGGGTGATCCGGATCGCGGTCATCTACGCGGCAGCGATCGTGACCTCCTTCATGGGCGGGATCGGTTTCGCCTTCTGGCTCATTCTGTTGTTCGTGCTCGAGTGGTTTTATCCCGTTGCGTTCGAGCTGATGCCGGCGGGCGCGACGCCGGGCAAGCGTGTGTTCGGACTCAGGGTCGTCATGGACAACGGATTGCCAGTCACGGCGGCCGCATCCATGACGCGAAACCTGCTGCGGGTGGCGGACTTTCTTCCGCTCTGTTACGGCTTTGCGATCGTGAGCCTGCTTCTCCGCCGTGACTGCAAGCGGCTGGGCGACATCGCGGCGGGAACGATCGTGTTGCACCAGCCGCGCAAGGCGGCAGGACTCTTTCTCGACGAGGTCACGCCGCTCGTGCCCGCCATGCCGCTGGCGCCGGAAGATCAGGCCGCGCTCATCGCGCTCGCCGCGCGCGCGCCACGCCTCACCACCGGGCGGCTCGACGAGCTGGCTGCTCTGGCGGCCCCGGTTTCCGGAGACACCGGACGCGCGGGACCCGATGTCACCCGGCGCGTGCTCGGCGTCGCACAATGGTTGCTGGGACGACGATGACACCGCTGCGGTTCGAACAGACATACCAGGATGAGTGGTCGGAGCTCGAGACGCTGCTCGATCGCGTGCTCGGCCGCAGCGTCGACAAGTCCGTCGCCCAGGCCGAGGTATCGGGCGCTCGCGTGGCGGCGCTGTACCGCCGCGCGTGCGAGCATCTCGCGCTGGCCCGTGCCCGCTCCTACCCATCGTACATCGTCGATCGTCTCGAGCGCGTGACGGCGGACGGCCACCAGGTGATCTATCAACGTCATGAATTCGGGCTGGCGCGCGTGAAGGCGATGGTGGCGGTCGAGTTCCCGTGCGCTGTCAGGAAACAGATACGTTACGTTGCGGTAGCCGCCGCGACCTTCGTCTTGCCCACCGTCGTGATTGGACTGCTGGTGTATTGGCGACCGGAATTGATCCTGTCGATGGTGAGCTCCGAGTCGGCGTTGTCGTTCGAAGAGATGTACTCCCCGGCCGCCGATTCCATCGGCCGGGTGCGGGCAGCAAGCACGGACTGGATGATGTTCGGGTTCTACATCCGCAACAACATTGGCGTGGCATTCCAGTGCTTTGCCGGCGGACTGTTTGCCGGCCTGGGGAGCCTGTTCTTCCTTGCCTACAACGGCGCGTTCGCGGGCGCCCTCGCGGGATACTTGACCGAGCGGGGCCTGTCCTCCACGTTCTATTCATTCGTCTCCACTCACTCCGCATTCGAGCTGACCGCGATCGTCCTGGCGGGCGCCGCGGGGTTGCGGATTGGACATGCGCTGCTGGCTCCCGGCCGCCTGACTCGAGTGCAAGCGCTCGTCGAGGCGACGCAGGATTCGGCGATCGTGTTGTACGGCGTCACCGCGATGCTGCTGATTGCTGCCGGTGTCGAGGCATTCTGGTCGTCGGCCAGCTGGCTCGATCCGCGTGTGAAGTACAGCGTGGCCGCGGTCTGCTGGATGACGGTGCTCGGCTACTTCACGTTCCAGGGCCGCCGTGCAGATTGACGCGCTGGCCGTGCGCCTCCGGCCGCGCTCCCCGCTGGAAGCGGCCGATCTTGGTGTGACGCTCTGCCAGAGCTCCGCGCGTTCTGTCTATCTCTGTTATGGCATGGTGGCGTTGCCCGTCATTGTTCTGGCGCTGGCGTCGTTCGAGATCGCCGGCTGGTTGCCGGGCGTCGTGATCTGGTGCGCGAAGCCGTGGCTCGATCGCACGATTCTTTTCGTCCTGTCACGTGCGGCTTTCGGGAAGGACACCACGCCTGTTGATGTCTGGCGGGCACAGAGACACGTGTGGTGGAGACAGTTCCTGTTCACGTGGACCGTCCGGCGCCTCTCCCTCTGGCGATCGCTCACCGAGCCGGTGTATCAGCTCGAGGAGTTCACGATCGGGAAGGCCCACGCGCGCATACGGCAGATTCGCCAGCGGAACGCCGGGTCAGCGGCGATGATGACCTCTGCATTCAGCCTTTCAGAGACGGCCCTCTCCCTGGCCCTGCTTTCGCTCCTGTTCTGGCTTGCCCCGAGCGGACGCGGGTTCGAACTGGAGGAACTGTTGACGGGTGAGGTGCCCATGCTGGTGGCCCTGGCCTTCCCTCTCAGTTACGCGGTCACGGTGTTTTTCCTCGAACCGTTCTACGTCGCATCAGGGTTTGCGATGTATCTGAACAGGCGGGCCGAGCTCGAGGCGTGGGATATCGAGCAGGAGTTCCGGCGTGGGTTTGCACACTGACGGGCGAATCCTGCTCGCATCCGCGGCCGGGCTGCTGGTTGCAATCCTTTCGGTGCACGCCGCTGCCGCGCAGGAGTCATCCCCGCGTCCGGGCTCCGGGGCGCCGGGTCGCGTGGAGATCGAGCGCGCGATCGAGACGGTCAAGGCGGATCCGAATCTCGCCACGGAACGCACGATCAAGACGCTGCGCTGGAAATCGTCAAGCGATAACAAGCCGTCGCGGACGCCGGGATGGTTCAAGTGGATCGCGGGCCTGTTTGCCTGGTTCGAACAGTCGGCTCGCGTGC
Organism: Acidobacteriota bacterium; assembly: GCA_046726015.1. Classification (GTDB taxonomy): domain Bacteria; phylum Acidobacteriota; class Vicinamibacteria; order Vicinamibacterales; family 2-12-FULL-66-21; genus QHWT01. Next base: position 6,072 of record JBKOZS010000140.1, on the reverse strand, counting down.
TCGTCTGGTGTGCCGCCCTCGCCCTGGCCGGACTGCTGGTCGTCTACATCTCCCGCCTCGTCCGCAGCCGCACCATCTCGGAACGAGCGGAGTCCTTCGTGGTGCCGACTCACGTGAGGGACCTGGACATTCGGCCGGAAACGCTTCCCGAGGACATCGGCGCGGCGGCGCGCCTGTTGTGGGATCGCGGCGAGCATCGCGCGTCGCTCGCCCTGCTCTATCGCGGCATGCTCTCCAGGCTGGCGCATGTCCACGGCGTGCCGATTCGCGACTCCAGCACCGAAGGCGACTGCCTCGCTCTGGCCGCGAGCCGCCTGTCGCAGGATCGCTGCGAATACCTGTCACGTCTCGTGCGCGTGTGGCAACGCTTCGGTTACGGCCGCGAGGACGTGCACGCGGCGACGGTTTACGTGTTGTGCGATGACTTTTCGTCCGCACTGCGCCCCGAACCGCCGGTCGAGTCCATCGCACCCGGGAGCGCCGCGTGAATCGCCGGGGCATCATCATCGCGCTGCTGGCCGGTGCCCCACTGGTTCTGCTCGGCTCCTGGATCGGCAATCGCACGTACTGGGAGGACATCAAAGTTCCAATGCCTCCAAAGGGCGAGGCGCTTACCAATCCGTTCTATGCGGTACAACGCTTCGCCCTGGCACTTGGTGCGCGCGCAAGCTGGGACCGCGTCTTCGTCGTACCGCCGTCCAACGCCGTCGTCGTGCTCTCGGGATGGCATTGGAGCCTGAGCAGAGCGCGACGGCAGGCGATCGAGCGCTGGGTGGAATCCGGTGGCCGCCTGGTCGTCGACGACATGCTGATCGATATCGAGGACGAGTTCGCGGATTGGTCGGGGATTTCGCGCGACTTCCGCAATCTCGACGAGGTGAAGGAACGCACGCGGCAGCGCGAGGAAAACGAGTGCGTAAGCTTTCAAGAGGAACTCGACGGAAAGCCCTCGCCCGCGCAGGACACATTTTTGCTGTGCGATCTCGCGGTCATGATCTCGTCGCTGAAAAGTGAGAAGACGGCCAGCTGGGCCCTCCACGACGCGTCCGGCATCCAGGCGATGCGCGTTGACGTTGGTCGCGGAACCGTCACGGTGATCAACGACGCACCTTTCCGCAAGCGCCGCTTGTTCGACGGCGATCACGGGCGGCTCTTTGTGGCCGCAGCGCAGTTGCGCCGTGGTGACGAGGTGCATTTCGTGTCGGAAGACGACTATCCGTCGCTGCTCGCGCTGGTCTGGCAGCATGGGGCGGCCGTCGTGGTGCTCGCGCTGTCACTCGTGGCGCTTGCGCTCTGGCGCGGTGCTCTCCGGTTTGGACCGCTTGCGCCGGCGCCGCAGCGCGCACGGCGGTCGCTCGCAGAGCAGATTCGCGGCACGGGACAGTTCGCGCTGCGTCATGGCAGTGGCCAGGCACTTCACGCGGCGTTGGTCCGCGCACTCGACGAGGCGGCGCAACGCCGCGTCAAAAGCTACGCCGGCATGGCTGCCGATCAGCGCATCTCCGTCCTGGCGGGACTGACCGGCTTCGACCGGGAGGCGCTCGCCGCCGCTATTCATCACCCTGGCTTGCGCAGCGCCCATGAGCTGCGCCGCACCATCGCGCTGCTCGAAGCGGCGCGACGTCAAACCCTCATTGAGCACACAAGGTCCTCGCATGGAACACGTTGAGACGGACGCACTCGCCCACGCCGCCGGGGTCTTCACGGATCTGCGCGCAGCCATTGGTAACGCGATGGTCGGACAGACAGAGGTCATCGATCAGGTGCTGATTGCCCTGGCCGCGTCAGGCCACGTCCTGATCGAAGGAGCGCCGGGGCTCGGAAAGACACTGCTCGTTCGCGCGATGGCGCAGGCGTTGTCGCTCGCACATGCGCGCGTGCAGTTCACGCCCGACATGATGCCGTCGGATATCACCGGTCACGCCGTCCTCGATCCATCCAGTCGCGAACTCCGGATCGTTCGTGGACCGGTGTTCACGCATATCCTGCTCGCCGACGAGATCAATCGCGCGCCGGCGAAAACACAGAGCGCGCTGCTCGAAGTGATGCAGGAATACCAGGTGACGATCGAAGGGAAGACGATTCCGCTGCCGAAGCCGTTCATGGTGCTGGCGACGCAGAATCCCGTTGAAACCGAAGGCACGTACCCGTTGCCGGAGGCGCAGCTCGATCGGTTCCTCTTCAAGATCCAGATTGGCTATCCGTCGAGCGCGGATGAAGTCGCTGTCGTGGTGCGTGTCACCGAAGGCCAGGCGGGCGATGAGCTGCCGCTGGCTGACGTCAGGCCGTGCCTGGACGGCCACTCCGTCGGGAGCCTGCAACAGCTCGCGGCCCGCGTGCGCGTGGATGAACAGGTCATCGACTACGCCGTGCGCATCGTGAGAGCGACGCGCGATTCCGCTGGCGTCGCGATCGGCAGCGGCTCGCGCGGTGCGCTGGCGCTGGTGCGCGGCGCCCGGGCCGTCGCGCTCCTCGACGGCCGCGGCTACGTCACGCCAGACGATGTCAAACGGATTGCGCTGCCGGCAATCCGTCATCGGATCGCGCTCTCGCCGGACGCTCTTCTCGAGGGACGCACGACCAATGATCTCCTGACGGAGATCGTCGGAACTGTCGCGGCGCCGCGCATCTAGGTGTTCATGCGACTGCGCGCCATTCCCGGCCGGCCGGCGATCGTGGCACTTGCCGTGATAGCCGCGGCATTGCTCATGGCGCTGTTGAAGGGAATGCCCGCGGGCTCCGCGACCTGGCTGGCGACGGCCGCGCTCATCACGCTGCTCATCGCTGCGACCTTCGATTATGCGGCATCGCTCCAGGCCTGGCGCGATTCATCGCCCACAATGGTTCGTCACCTGCCAGCGGCCTTTGCCATTGGCGTGAAACGGCCGGTGCAGCTGGCGATTGAAACCCGCGGCACCACGGACTGGCAGTGCGATCTTCACGACCACGCCGATGCCACGCTTCTGACCGACCAGATGCCGATGACCCTCGAGCTTGCCGGGGGCAAACGCACTGAGGTCACCTACACAGTGATCCCTACGGCGAGGGGCGAGGTGGCGTTTGCGCCGGCAGCCGTGCGCATACGTTCGCGCTGGGGCTTGTGCGAGCTGCTCGAGCGCCTGGGCGCGACTGACGTGCGACGCGTCTACCCCGATTTCGCGCAGGTCGCGCGCTACGCCTGGCTGGCCGGCGATCGCCGCCTGCAGGAGATCGGCATCAAGACGTACCAACTACGCGGGCAGGGGACCGACTTCAAGCAGCTCTCCGAGTATCGCGCGGGTGACGCGGTGCGGCACATCGACTGGCGAGCCACGTTGAGAATGGGCAAGCCGATCGTGCGCGAGTTCCAGGACGAGCGCGACCAGTGCGTCATGCTGCTGGTCGATTGCGGCAGGCGCATGCGCGCGGACGATCGCGGGGCGGCGATCGGCACCACGCACTTCGATCAAGTACTGAACGCCGTGATGCTGCTGTCGTACGTCGCGCTCAAGCAGGGAGATGCCGTGGGCGCGATGACGTTCGGCACGCCCGTCGGCCAGGAACGTTCGTTCGCGCCTCGCAAGGGCGCCCAGGCGCTGAATGCGCTGATGGGACAACTGTACGACGTGCAGCCTACGCCAACGCATTCGGACTACGTGGCCGCGGCCCGGCTGCTGCTCCGCCGCCAGCGCAAACGCTCGCTCATCATCATCATCACGAATTTCCGCGACGAGGACAGCATGGAACTGCGCCACGCCCTGCGCCTCCTCCGCCGGCGTCATCTCGTGCTGCTCGCGAGCCTGCGTGAGGAAATCGTGGGTGAGCTCATGGCCCAGCCGCTGGCGACTGGCGATGCGTCAATCGACGTGGCCAGCGCACATTTGTACGAGCAGTCCCGCCGTGACGCGTTCAATCGACTCGCGACACGCGATGCCCTGATGGTGGATGCCGAGCCCGAGCGGCTCGGTGTCGACCTGGTCAACCGCTATCACGCGATCAAGCGCGCGGGGTTGATCTGAGCGCGCGCTTGTCAATGCCGAATGCCGAATGCCGAATGCCGAATGCGATGGGCTCGCTGCTTGTCGCCCTGGGGGATCAGGCGCGGCGCCTTTCACAGTCACTGGTAACCGCTCACGGCAAGTGGAATAATTCCGCCGTTCATCCACGTCCGTGCGGACACGCCCCCTCGGCGGATCAACGAAGGCGGCGATCATGACGAACGCGTTCAGGGATGCGCGCATTGCGCTCCGACTGCTCTTCAGGAATCCGGGCTTCACTGCTGTTGCCGTGCTGACGCTTGCGCTCGGTGTTGGTGGCAATACCGCGATCTTCAGCGTCATCTACGCCACCTTCTTCGAGCCGCTCCCCTACCGCGACCCGGAGCGCCTCGTTATGGTGTGGTCGCAACACCAGCGGGCCGACGATCGCGACATGGTGTCTCCTGCCGATTTCGTCGAGTGGAAGCGGCAGGCGACGGCGTTCGAGGATCTGAACGCGTGGACCGGATGGGTGACGAACGTCTCTTTCGGTGAACGTTCGGAACAGGTGCAGATTGGCCCGGCAACACCGGGGTTTCTGCCAATGCTCGGGTATGGTCACCCGCTGGCGCTCGGCCGTGATTTCCTCGGGGAAGAGGGCACCCTCGGCAGCAACCAGGTCGTCATCCTCACCCATCGTATCTGGCGCGAGCGCTTTGGACTCGATCCAAATGTGCTTGGACGGCAGATTCGCATCGAGCGCAAGCCATACACGATCGTAGGCGTGCTCGGCGCCGGACCACCCGACGTGAATCAAAACCAGCTTTGGGTACCGATAGCATTCTCGCCCGATCAATTGAGCGCCGACTCACACTGGTTGCTCGTCATGGGGAGACTGAAAGCCGGGGTCACGATCCAGCAGGCGAATGCGGACCTGGAATCGGTCAGCCGCCACATTGTTAACGCATCGCGACCAGCCGCAGCCGAGTGGACCGCCAGCGTTCAGCCATTCAGGAATAACTTTTTGAGCGGCGACACGAAGCGAGGCCTCTGGCTCCTGCTCGGCGCTGTAGGATTCGTGCTGCTGATCGCCTGCGCGAACGTGGCGAATCTTCTCCTCGCACGCGGGACGGCCCGCCAGCGCGAGGTCGCAATTCGCACGTCAATCGGCGCCTCCCCTGCGCACATCGTGCGACAACTGCTGGTCGAGAGCGTCGTCCTTGCCCTGATTGGCGGTGCGCTGGGTGTGGCGCTCGCATCCGGCCTGCTGCAGATCGTCATCGCGCTGATGCCGCCCTACATGCTTCCGACCGAAGCCAACGTGCGATTGAACATCCCGGTTTTGCTGTTTACACTCGGCGCGTGCGGGCTGTGCGGCCTGGTGTTTGGCGCGGCGCCCGCGTGGCAGGCACTGCGCGTCGACGTGCAGGCGACGCTGAAGGAGACTGGCCGGGCACTCACTGCCAGCGGTCATTGGTTACGTCGCGTTCTTGTCGCGGCGGAGTTTGCGCTCGCACTGACGCTTCTCGCGGGCGGCGGCCTGGCAATACAGAACCTGTTTTCGCTGACGAACCGGCCGCTGGGATTCCGTACCGATCACCTGCTGACGTTCATCGTTCCTGCAGACGACGAGCAGTTCACCGAACCGGCGCAGATTACCTCGTTCTACCGGCAGCTGATCGAGCGCGTGCAGGCGCTGCCGGGCGTGGAGTCCGCCTCCGTGTCGACCGGTATTCCCCTGCGTGACTGGTGGGGCCGCACGGCGTTTTCGGTTGCGGGTCACCCGGTCGTCGATCCTTCACAGCGGCCGACCGTGCAGGTCCGAAGAGCAACGCCGGCATTCTTCGACACCTTTGGCGTGCTGATCACGCGCGGCCGCGTGTTTACGGAACACGATCAGGCCGGCGCGGTTCCGGTTGTCGTCGTGAACGAAGCGTTCGCCGCGCGTTATCTGCCGAACGTGGATCCGCTGACACAGCGGCTGGTGTTCGAGTTGACGATCCCGGGCGAAACAATCAGGCGCCCGCCGCCGCCGATCGAGTGGCAGGTCGTGGGTGTCTACAACGACATCGCCTCTGCCGATTCAGTGGATGAGAACGTGGCCGAGATCCAGGTG
>JBKOZS010000139.1:0-10020 GCA_046726015.1 Acidobacteriota bacterium | reverse complement strand
CTCTCGTCCGTCGCGCGGAGATTCGATTCCACGAGGCCGCCAACGCGTTGCGCCCCTTCGTCGGATGCTTCTGGGTTGTGACGGCTGCGCGAGACGCGACGATCCGCGTCGTGCCTGACGGTAGCACCGCAATTTCCATTCGTCGGCGGGACGATTACGAGTGGGTGGCAGGACAAGCGTGCCGTGCACGTGTAGGAGATGAAAGCCACGGAGCCTTCGCGTCCGCGTTGGGACGCGACATCACTGAGCTTCCTCATCGAAATTCCCTCGTCCGCCCGATCGAGCGTTAACACGAATCGTCCGACCGTCAGCGCTCTGGCGCAATCGGGACTTACCTGGTGTATGTCGCTGCACCCAACAGGTGCAGCGACACGTACGGTTCGTCGCCGATGACCCAACTGTCGTGTCCCGGTGCAATGTGGAAGATGTCGCCGGCACGGATCTCGATCACTCGGCCATCGTTCATTGCCGCGGTGGCGCGTCCCTGAATCACGATGCCGAGATGTTCGACGCCGCAGCTCGTCTGGCCGAGGGCCCGGCCGACGTCCTCGGACCATCTCCATCCGGGCTCATACGTCGCCCGGCCGAGGGTCATCCCGGCGATGTGAACGATTTCGAATTTTCCCCTGGCGAACGTCCGAACCTCGTCTGGACTGTCGAATCGCTTCAAGATGGCATCCACGACACGCTCCATTAACGTAACGAGATCAAGATGCCACGCGCATGTGCGCGCTGTCTTGCAGGATCTTGCCCTGGCCGCCGGGGCAAGATTCAACAAGACCGTACCAGTCCCGTGACGTAAGCTCAAAAGTGGTCGAGAGTAGGATATGGAAGGCGAGTGGTCGCGATATTACCGGCAGCCGACGCTGCACGATCTCGACGTGCTGCATGCGCGATTCATCGAGCATCGGTTTGCGCGTCACTCGCATGAGTACCACGTCATCGGGGTTGTGGAAACGGGCGTTCAGGCGTACTCATACCGTGGAGCGCGACACGTCACCCCCGCCGGCCAGATCTTTCTCGTCAATCCGGGAGAGCCGCACACCGGGGAAGCGGCGACGCACGAGGGCTACGTCTACCGGACAGTCTATCCAAGGGCGGCGCTGATGCAGCAGGTGGCGGCCGACGTCACCGGTCGGGCGGCGCTGCCATTCTTCAACTGTGCCGTCATCCGCGACGAGAGATTGGCCGGGCGGCTCGTTCGTTTTCACCACGCCGTAGCCGGGGGCGGGTCGGGTCTGACAGTCGAATCGCATCTGATCGCTGCCTTGGCGCATCTGATCCGCCGGTACGCCGAGGGTCGACACTCGTGCTTGCCCGTGCCGGCGGAACGAGCGGCGATTCGCAAGGCGCGCGAATATATCGACGCACATTACGATGCGGATCTGTCGCTCGGCGACCTCGCAGCGCTCGTCGATCTCAGCGCGTTCTACTTCGCTCGGGCCTTCCAGAAAGACGTCGGACTCCCGCCGCACGCATACCTGGAAACCGTGCGAATCAACCGCGCGCGCGAACTCCTGCTTCAGGGCGTCCCGATCGTGGACGTCTCCGTTGCCGTCGGCTATGGAGACCAGAGTCATTTCACGCACCGGTTCAAGCGTCTGCTGGGGATAACGCCGGGCCAGTTCTCGGAAACGCGAAGCACAGCGTCGCCGATCGCGTTCGGGCACGCGGCATCATCCGTCAAACACGACGTGGGCGTTGAACGTCCGGGTCGAGTCGGGAATCCCTGACCGCGCTCGACGTTCGCGTGCGAAAACTATTGCGGCGGTTCGGGCGCAGACTGCACGGCGATGCTCTCGAGCATCGCCCATACCGGCCGCCGAATGGACCTTTTGGTCATCGACAGAATTCGACAGTCTTCGGCTGAGCGCACGGCTTTGCTCGGATGACAATCAGGTGGCCATGTTGACGACCACAGCCGACATCGAAACGGTGCTTCGCCGCTGCTATGACGCGTTCAATAACCGCGATCTCGACGGCGCGCTCGCGCTGATGCACCCGGACGTGACCTGGCCGAATGGCTGGGAGGGTGGCTGGGTGTACGGGCGCGATGGCGTGCGGAACTACTGGCGCCGCCAATGGTCCGCCATCGATCCGCGAGTTGAGCCGCGTGCCTTCCGCCGGGACGCCGACGGGCGCATCGTTGTCAGCGTGCATCAGATCGTGCGCGATCTGACGGGGACGACGCTCTCACAGCAGATGGTGGAACACGTCTACGAGATGCAGGACGGCCTGGTCCGGCGGATGGAGATTCGATGACCCAACCCGCACGTTCATTGAATTCGTTTTATGGTTCCTCGCAGATGATGACAATCCGTCGTGCGAGTCCGGCGGATGCCCAGCGATTGAGCGGCTTCGCTCGCCGCCTCTTCCATGAGACGTTTGGCCCGCACAACACGCCGGAGGATATGGAAGCCTACCTCTCCGGCGCATTGACACCGTCGCGCCAGCTCGCAGAAACACCTGCGAGAGCAGATCGCGGCAATCCGGACGCCGGTGGGAAATGACGCCCACACCGTCCTCATTACGTCCCGATTCCGCTTATTCCGCAAACCGCTCGATGTGGGCCCGGCCCCATACCCGGACAGCCTCCGCGACAGGCAAGACAGAGCGTCCGTAATCCGTGAGCGAGTAGACGACCGGCGCGGGAACGCGACCGGTGCGTTGCTGGTGCACCATTCCGTCGGCGACTAATTCGCGGAGTTGCTGGGTCAGCACTTTTTGTGAGATCCGCGGCATGAGGCGGCGAAGCGCCAGGAACTGTCTTGGTGACTCCGCCAGCCAGTAGATGATGATGAGCTTCCACTTGCCGCCAATCGCGGCGAGGGCGGCCGTGAGCGGGCAGTCGCTCACCGGATTGGCTCGGCGTGCGCGAGCGGTAGTTACCGCGAGGTTCCTTCTAGTCGCCACGACGTGCGTTCACTACGATGCGCGGTATGCCTCGGCTTCTATTATGCAGCCTCCTGATCGCGCTCCTGCAGACGTTTCACGCGCTCGCCCAGCACGACCCGCAGCACGATTTCGACTTCGAGGTTGGCACGTGGAAGGCTCGCGTGTCCCGGCTCGATCGTCCGCTGACCGGTTCGACGCGCTGGCTGGTTTACGAAGGCACGTCCGTCGTTCGAAAGGTGTGGGACGGGCGCGCCAACCTCGGCGAACTCGAAGTGGACGGGACGGCGGGCCATATTGAGGGTCTGACGCTTCGACTGTACAACCCCGCAGCACGCCAGTGGAACATCACCTGGGCGAACGCTCGCGCCGGTGCTCTCGACCGCGCCACGATGTTCGGCGGATTCACGAACGCACGTGGCGAGTTCTTCGGTCAGGACTCTCTGGACGGTCGTGCGATCTACGTTCGATTCGTGTTCTCGAACATCACGCCGACGTCGTTCCGCTTCGAACAAGCCTTCTCAGCCGATGGCGGCAAGACCTGGGAGGTGAACTGGAAAGCGGAGTTCACGCGCTGACGCCGGGATACACTCTCGGCGCGAGTGACGTCTCGGTGGACTCGAGCGAAAATCCGAGGCTCAGCCTCTTCAACAAAGCCAGGTTCGACGGTGTCGCGCCGAGCATGCGACGAAACGTGCGCGTCAGGTGAGCGGCGTCCGAGAAGCCGGCTCGATGGGCCGCGCTCGTGACGCTGGCGCCGTTCATCAAGTCACAGGCGGCCCGCTGCAGCCGGAGCCAGAGAATGTAGGGTCGCACAGGAACGCCGACCGATTCGGTAAACGCATGCATGAAGCGCGACGGCGACAAGCCCGCGATGCCAGCAAGGGTCTTCAGAGACAGATCGTCCAAGATGGCCCGTGGCTCCTGCAGGTGGCTCAGCACGCGCCGGACGCCAGGATGGATCGCCAGGGGACGCCACCGGTGCAGGAGGAATGCGGTCAGCCAGCGTTCGGCGCGCTCCTCGTTGGGCGCGGGCCCCAGCACGGCGCGCCAGCGGGCAACCTGGCGGGTGGGTACGCAGGCAATGTCGCTTTCGATGCGCTCGGAGAGCGCGGCACCCATATCGCTCTCCGCGCTGATGAATCCGATCAGCAGGGTGGTGCCACGCGCGTCCACCTCGTGAGTGGCATCCGGCCGCACCCATACCGCGCCACACTTCCGCCACGCTTTTGTCCGTCCGCCCCGAACCAGCAGCGAATCGTGTAGCGCCAATAGCAACTGGACACAGTGATGACGGTGCGCCGCGGTCGTGAAGCCCGGGCCCCAAACGATCATTACAGGCGGCCAGGGCGCAATGCCCTGGCGCGCACGGAGCCGCATGCGCGGATTCTGGCATCGTGCGGCGCCGCCTGCAAGATAGCCAGTTCGTTCAAGACGCGAGCGAGTGTCGCTCGTTAGCATGAGCGCAGTGTCGACGGTGCTGCGATCTCATCGCGGGGGTTCCGTGGTGAGTCGTTGATGTCTCAGTGTGATCACTGAACCGACCGAGCCGCCTCACGGAACTCGTTCAACAGAAATTGAACAGGACTTTCACGGTTTCCGGCCGCCGGCTTCGTAATGTGACCTAGTTAAATCGCCCGTCTCACCTCGAGGAGGCAGGATGCGGTCACGCCCGACGTCTCTCGTCCAGCGCACGATGTTCGTGGCCGTGGCGAGCATGTGCGCACCGTGTGTGCTGGACGGTCAGATGATCACGCTGAGTGAGGCCGTGCGCACCGCAGAAAGCAACGATCGATCCATCCATATCGCCACACTCGAACGCGAGAAGGCCGTGCGCGAGGTCGATATCGCGCGGACGCGTCGATACCCGATTTTCTCCGTCACGACGCTTGGCTCACAGCCGCTCAATCAATTGGGGATCACCCTGGAGCGCGGCAGCCTTGGCGTGTACCCACATGATGGCCCGATTCCCGGCCAGACGACGACCCTGACGAGCCCGTTACGTTTTGGATTCATTGGCTACGTAAGCCTGTCGCAGCCGCTTACGCAGCAGTACAAGATCGGGCTGGGCATCGAGCTCGCCAAGGTCGGTGTCGACGCAACCAACGAACAGGCTCGCGCGAAACGACAGGCCGTCGTCAACGACGTGCGACGTCTCTACTACGGGATCGCCCAGGCCGAGAGCGGCAAGACAACGCTGCAGGCGACCGTTGATTTCCTCAGGCAGCTCGAACGCGAGACCAGCCAGCAAGCCGTTCAACGAGTCGCGTTACAGGCCGACTTGCTGAATGTCAAAGCCCAACTCGTCGAGGCGGAATATGAGCTGCTCAAAATGGACGATTCCATCCAGACCCAGAAGGAACAGCTCAATCGTCTGATGGGGCAATCGATCGATGCCCCGCTGGAAATCGATCTATCCAGCGTCGTCGAGACCGAGCCTGTGTCGTTGACGGATGCGTATGCCGAAGCCCTGACGTCCCGTCCAGAGATCCGTCTGGCGAAGGTGCAGCAGCGCAAAACCCAACTCGAACGCCGACTCGCGAGTGCCGAGCGAATCCCGGACGTCAGCCTATCGGTGTACGGGCTGCGAACCGTCAATTTCAGTAGCGTGTTTCCAAACAGCGTCAGTGGGGTCGGCCTTCAGGCGACCTGGGACGTGTTCGACTGGGGAAGAAAACGCCACGAGCTCCAGACGAAGCAGGACGCCGAAACGCAGGCGGGCCTGGAGCTCAAAGACACGGAAGCGCGCGTGATGGCCGACGTCGCACATCAGTATCGGCGGATCGTCGAAGCGCGGAAGGAGGTGGAGCTCGCGCATGCATTCCAATCCTCCAATACAGAAGCGCTTCGTGTAACACGCAACCGATACCGGCAGCGAGAGGCCGTTCTCAGCGAGGTGGCCAGGTTCCAATCGAGCCTCGCGGAAGCGAACCATCGCTATACGCAGGCACTGATGGATCTGGCCACGGCGCAGGCCGATTTTGAAAAGGCCATGGGCAGGGACCGATGAAGAGGCGACGTGTCCAGGCGGTGCTGGCCTCCATTGCCGTCGCAGCTATCCAGGCTGGCGGTTGCGTGGGTCGTGCGGGCTCGGACGCCGATGCCCGCAGTCCCAAAGCTGTCCGGCTCGTGACGGTCGAGGCCTCGCCAGCCGCGGAATCGACAACCTACTCCGCCATCATTGCGCCCAATGCGCAGGTCGATCTCGCATTCCGTGTCTCGGGATACGTCGTTGATGTCCACCGAACGAAAGGGGCCGACGGGCGGACACGTGCCCTGGAGCCAGGCGCCAGCGTGACGACAGGGCTCGTTCTCGCTCGCGTTCGGGCGATCGACTATCAGGCGGTCGTCGACAAGGCGCAGGGGTCACGCGACGAATCGAGCGCAGCCATCAATTCGGCGGAGGCCGGACTCGCGGAGGCCCGCGCAGCTTTCACGCAAGCGGAATCTGATTTTGGACGCATCGCCACGCTCTGGCAGCAGGAAAGCGTCACGAAACCCGCGTACGACGCAAGCAAAGCGAGACTGGACGTGGCTCGCGCAAAGGTGGACGCTGCAACCGCATCGGTCGCCGCCGCACAACAGCGAGCCAGCGCTGCGGCAGCGCAACTGCAGAAGGCGAGAATCGCGCTGGGCGACACCGAATTACGCGCACCGTTCGACGCCATTCTCCTCGAACGCCATGTCGACGTTGGAACGCTCGTCTCGCCAGGCGCGCCGGCATTTACCGTAGCCGACTTGCGCCTCGTCAAAGCACGCTTCAGCGTGCCAGATACGGCACTCCAGATGTTTCGCGCTGGAAAGTCCTTGCCATTGACCGTAGACGCATTCCCGAATGAACGCGTTCAGGGACAGGTTGTGTCGGTCGCGCCCGCGGCTGACCCCAAGGCGCGATCGTTCGAGATTGCCGTTGCGATCGACAACCCGACCATGAAGCTGCGATCGGGAATGATTGCCTCGATTCACGTCGCAGACGAGGCGGCAACTCGTCATCAGGTACGCATCCCGATCGACGCCCTCGTCCATGATCCCACTCGCGATCAATACCTCGTGTACACCGTGGAGCAGAACGACGCCGGCACCGCTGCTGTCAGGGCCGTTCATGTACTCCCTGGACCGATCGTGGGCAATCAGGTATCGATCCTCAACGGCCTCACCGCCGGCCAACGGATCGTGGCGTCGGGAGCGAACCTGCTTCACCCCGGCGATGTCGTCAAGGAAATCCAGTAGGTATCACCAGGACAGCCACACGCCATGCGCAGCGAACTTGAGGCGACGTCGCCGCGGCCGAGCGTTGCCCGCTTCTTTGTCGAGAACCGACAGGTGTCGTGGGTCCTGCTTGTCGGAGTGATTGCGTGGGGGATCTGGGCGTATGCGGCGATGCCCAAGCGCAAGGATCCAGACATCCCCGTCCGGCAGGTGGCCGTGGTGACGCCGTGGCCAGGGCAGAGTGCCGAGAGAGTCGAACAACTCGTCACCCGCAAGATCGAGGAGCGTGCCGCTCAAAACATTCGCGTCTCCGAAATCACGTCGACAACCCGGCCCGGACTCTCGGTGGTATACGCCGAGGTCGATGAGAACGCCCGTATCGACACCGGCAAGGAATTTGACGACATCAAAGTCAAGCTCGATGCGCTGACCGACCTGCCTGAAGGCGCCGGGCCGATTCAATACATCAAGGAATTTGGTGAGACCTCGGCGCTGATGCTGACGGTGGCCAGTCCGCCCGCGAGCGGTCCGCGGCTGCACCTGCTGGCGACCGAGATTGCGGCCGTCGCCGTGCCGGCGCCGTTCACGCTGGACGTGGTGCTGTGCAGTTCCGGTTCGCCCGATCCGTCGTTCGTGCGTGAGGCAGCGGCGCTGTTGGGCGATGCCCTGGTGCGGAGAGGCCTGGGAACCGACGTGCGAACGATCGACGGTGACAGTTTTGCCGTGATCAGACTCTCGACGCGCGCCGACGTCGGCGCGCTGGGTCGCTCAATCCGTCGCGTGTGGGAAGACCTGCCGCAGCGAGCAGACATCCATCCTGATGTGTGGGATCCGATCGTCATCACCCCGGGCGGCTCGCTCGTCGACGTTCTGGGGCGCGAAGCCGGTCCGAAATACTCGTACCGTGAGCTCGATGACTTTACCGATCGTATCGAGAAAGCGATCAAAATCGCGCCTGAAGCCTCGCGGGTCACGCGGGTCGGTGTGATCGAGGAGCAAATCGAGGCGCGCTATTCTCAAAACCGCCTCGCCGCCTTCGGGATCATTCCCGCGGCAGTCAGCGGCGTCCTGCAAAGTCGCAACACCACGGTGCCCGCCGGGACCGTGAATGCCGAAGGACGGGAGTTGGCCCTCGAGCAGACGGGCGAATTTCGGACGCTCGCCGACATCGACAGGGTGGTCTTCACTCAAGCGTCAAACGGTACGCCGGTTTATCTACGCGACATCGGCAGTGTACATCGCGGTTATCAACATCCGGCACGGCTGCTTTCTTATTACACCTGGCGCGACGAGGGCGGGCGCTGGCTTCGAGGCCGCGCGATCACGCTGTCCACGGAAATGAAGAAAGGTGAACAGATCGACCGCTTCGGGAGCGCCGTCCGCTCCCGGGTCGAGGAGGTCCGCCGAGCGCTCCCGGCCGATCTCGTGATCGGCACGTCTTCCGACCAGCAGCGGCAGGTCCGCGAGAAGTTGGACCTTTTCAATCGCAGCCTATGGGAAGCCGTCGTGCTCGTCGTCCTCGTCTCGTTGGTGGGATTCTGGGAATGGCGTTCGGCCCTCCTGATGGCATTGTCGATCCCGATCACCCTGGCGATGACGTTCGGGTTGATGCAGCTCGTCGGCCTCGACATTCAACAGATGTCGATTGCGTCGCTCATTATCGCGTTGGGATTGCTGGTGGACGATCCGGTCGTCGCTGGCGATGCAATCAAGCGGGAGCTCGCGCTGGGTAAACCTCGATCGATGGCGGCCTGGCTCGGACCCGAGAAACTGTCGAAGGCCATTTTGTACGCCACGATTACCAACATTGCCGCGTATTTGCCGTTCCTTCTGCTGAACGGCGATGTCGGAAGGTATATCTACAGCCTGCCCATGACAATTGCCTGTTCCCTCGTGGCCTCGCGCGTGATGTCGATGTCGTTCCTTCCGCTGTTGGCGTATTACATCTTGAAGCCGGGGAGAGATCCTGGCGCCGATCGACCGCGCGATAGCTGGTTCGGCAAGGCTTATCTACGCGCGGTCACGTTTGCCATCGACAATCGATGGAAGGTTCTTGCGGCCTCGTCCGTGGGCGTGGCGGCGGGCGCGTTCTTCGTAACCCACCTTCACCGCCAGTTCTTTCCTCGTGACAACTTCTACCTCGCCTACGTGGACATTCGTCTGCCAGAGGACGCGCCGATCGCCCAGACCGTCCGTGTCGCGCGCGAAGCCGATCAGGTCATCCGTGAGGTCACGAACGAGCACGATCGGACCCATGGAGCCGACGACCCGTCGCTCGCGTCCATTACCTCGTTCATCGGAGCGGGCGGACCACGGTTCTGGTTTTCGGTCCGTCCAGAGCCGCCCGCCCCGAATTACGCGCAGCTGCTGCTGCAATTCAGTCGAAGCGACGACACCAATCGGCTGGTGGGGGCGGTTCAGGAGGCACTGTCGTCGCGCGTTGCCGGTGCGAGGATTGACGTGCGCACGGTCGAGACCGGCCCGCCAACCATCATCCCGGTGTCGATGCGGATCCTCGGCGAAGACGCGCGCGTGCTCCGTGAAGAGGCGGAGACGTTGCAGGCCATCTTGAAGACGTCGCCGTTTGCAATCAACGTGCGAGACGACTGGGGTAACGACGCCATTCGAACCCGCCTTGAAATCGATCAGGACCGCGCCGGTCTTGCCGGTGTGTCGAGTCACGACATTGCCGTGTCGATGTACTCGGGAGTGGTCGGCGCACCGATTGGATACCTGCGGGAGGGACGCAAGAACATCCCGATCGTTCAGTTGATGGATTACGGTCAACGCCAGACCGTCACGGACTTGAGCCAGCTGTATGTGTATTCGAGTCAGACACCGGTGAGAGTCACGCTCGGCCAGATCTCGCGGTTGACCTACGGCCCTGAAATGGCGGTCATCCATCGAGTCAATCAGTAT
>JBKOZS010000138.1:0-50618 GCA_046726015.1 Acidobacteriota bacterium | reverse complement strand
GCCGAGAGCGACGCGGCCGTCCTTCTCGAAGGACTCGACATCCCGCAGCACCTGCACGAGCGGTCGATGGCGGAGCTGCAGGGCGGCCAGAAAGTGCGCGTCCTGCTCGCGCAGGCGCTGTTCGGCCATCCGCAAGCGCTCCTGCTCGACGAGCCCACGAACCACCTGGACCTCGATTCGATTCACTGGTTGCAGGATTTCCTCGTGCGCTACGACGGGACGCTGATCGTGATCTCGCACGATCGGCACTTCCTGAATGCCGTCTGCACGCACACGGCGGACATCGATTACCAGACGATCATCACGTATACCGGCGGGTACGACGAGATGGTCCTCGCGAAGACGCAGATCCGCGCGCGTCTGGAAGCGCAGAACGAGCAGCGGGAGAAGAAGATCGCGCAGCTCAACGACTTCATTGCGCGCTTCTCGGCGGGCACCCGGTCCAGCCAGGTGCAATCGCGCCGCAAGGAAGTCGAACGGCTGCAGACCACGGAGCTGGCGCGGTCGAACATCCAGCGCCCGTACATCAAGTTCACGATGAACCGGCCATCCGGGCGCAACGCGCTCGAGTTCAAGAACGTGTCGAAGGCGTTCGGTGACGACCGCGTCGTGACGGATTTCAGCGCGGTCGTGAATCGCGGCGAAAAGATCGTCCTGGTCGGCCGGAACGGCGTGGGCAAGACGACGCTGCTGAAGGCGCTGCTTTCGGACGCCCCCAATCTCACGCGGTCGCCGGAAGATATCGACACAGGAGCGATCCGGTGGGGACACGAGGTGTCGGCCGGCTACTTCGCACAGGACCACACCGCGGCCATTGAAAAGGGGCTCACCGCCGTCGCATGGCTGCACCGGTTCGATCCCGACGCTTCGCGCCAGGATATCCACGGCCTGCTCGGCCAGATGCTTTTCAGCGGTGAAGAAGGCCTGAAGCCGACCGAAGCGCTGTCGGGCGGAGAAACCGCGCGCCTGCTCCTGTGCCGCATCATGCTGCAGAAACCGAACGTGCTCGTCCTCGACGAGCCGACGAATCACCTCGACCTCGAATCGATCAATGCGCTCAACGTGGCGCTGCAGCGATTCGAAGGCACCGTGCTGCTCGTCACCCACGACCAGGACCTGATGGAGGAAGTCGGCACCCGCGTCTGGCACTTCACCGACGGCACCATCGTCGACTTCAAGGGCACCTACGAGGAGTACGCCGGCACGCTCGCACAGTAGGCGGGCTCGCATTGAAATCAAGCTGGAGGAGTGGAGCGGCTGCGGCCTATCCGGCTGGGGCTGGCGCGACGAAGCGTGGGGACAAGAGGCGCCATCGGTGCGCTGACGCTGCGTTTCCCCAAAGGAGGATTCCAGAACTTGCGCTTCCAGACGCGCGAGGACGGGGTGTCGATCGATCAGTTCGTGCTGTCCGCGGAGAAGTACAGGACCACGAGGCCTGGCGCGGTCAAGAATGATGCGACGATCCTGCCGCCAACGCTTACCTGGCAGCGCTTCTAGACCACGTGTAAGGCGGGCCTTCAGGTCCGCCTTACTCCGGCGCGCGCTCCAGCTTGTCGAGATCCCACGAATAGCGAAATCGGCCGTGGGTCGGGCATCGATAGTAGAGCCCGACCTGCTCGCCGACGAGCGATATCCGCTCCATGTCGCGGCCGCACTCCGGGCACTTGTTCAACTCTTCCCACTTCCCAAGCAGTGAATCGTTCGTCATCTTTTCCAAAGATTACGCTACGCACGAACGTGTCTGTTCGTGTCCGTCCGTGGTCTCCTTACGCGGTGATTTGGATCAGCGGTTCGTAAACACGCGTGCCCTTGCAGTCAGGGCACTTGCCCGGTTTCGTGAGTTTCGTCTCGTCGAATCTGAACCCGCAACTCCGGCATCGTGCGGGCTCGACTACAACGCGCTGGCCGGCCGTGCGAGCCGATTTCAGCAGGTGACGCGCGTGATCCTCGACGTCTTCACGCGTAAGGCCGAGCTCGTGGGCAATTGAGGAGATAGTGCGGGGCTGCGCGAACATCGCGCCGATCTGTTGTCTAACGGTGTTCATGAGCAAGTCGTCAGCTCCCAGGTTCAAAAGAGAAATTCTATCCTGAAGCTGGAAGCTGACGCGCGTGCCGAGGTTCGAGGTCCGAGGGCCGAGGTCCGGCCTTATGCGCCGCGGCGTTCGATCCGGCGGTGCGTTTCCACCGCTTCTCGCCCAAGGTAGTTCTTCAGCCAGACGTTCTCGATGACGGGATACATGCCGGCAACGGGCAGCGCGAGGAGCGCGCCAACGACCCCGCCAATCTCCGCGCCCACCGCGAACGCGAGTATGACCGCGAGGTTCGACAGCCGCAGGCGAACGCCGTAAACCTTTGGACCGATCCAATAGTTCTCGAGCGCGTGATAGCCGATGTACAGCGCGCCGACGGTGATGGCCACGGCGGGTGAAACGGCCATGGCCAGCAACACCGCCGGCAAAGCCGAGCAAATGAAACCAAGGACCGGCACGAAGTCGAAGATGCCGGCGAGCAGCGCCAGCAGCAGCGCCGCGGGCACGTGCAGCAGCCATAACCAGACCAGCACGAAGACCGTCGCAAACGCCGACGTGGCGACGTTTCCGACGGCGTAACTGAGAATGGCCTTACGCGCTTCGTGGGCCGTGATGTTGACACGCGCGCGATGCGCCGGCGGCGCATACGCCACCAGCCAGGCGTAAGTCTGCCGCCCTTCGATCATCAGGTAGACGGTGAGGATAAGCGCGAGTGCCCCGACGATAATGGCACCCAGCACGAAGCGGCCGACGTTGGCGGCGTAACCCGCCACGATCGAGGCATCCGGCAGTCCGCCACCGCCGCGGTGAATCGCCTCGGCAATCCATGGCGGCACGCGGTTGATGATTTCCCGTTCAAAATCGGCCACGCGGCCGCCCAGCATGCGCGCTTCGCCGGCGAGCGAAGCGCCGGTCACCCAGAAGAACGCGATGATCAGCAGCGTCAGCGTCGCTACCACACCGGTGGCGCCAAGGCTGCCCGGCACGCCGCGTCGCTCGAGCCACTCGACGGCCGGATAAAGCACGATTGCCAGGACCACCGCGACGACAACGACCATCACCAGCTGCCAGAGCTGCATCCACAGCCAAATTGCGACAATCGCGGCAATCACCTTGACGATGGCGGCCGGCGCAATGTCGATGATCCGCCGCGATTCGGTCATCCCACCACAAGGGTGCAAGCGGCAGACCGTGCTTGCGGTTCAGCTCGGCGCACCCAGACGGCGCCTGTGGTGACCGGTTTGCGTGTGTGACCCTTATGCGGCGTCCTGCGCGAAGTGAGACCACGCCTGACCTGTTCGGTGATCCATCAGTGCGTGCATGGCCTGACGGCTTCCGGTACCAGCCCGACCTGATCACCATTGCGGAAGAGGCGGCGCTGCTCGAAGACATTCGCGGGTTGGAGTTCCACGCCGTCGAGATGCGCGGGGTTATCGCGCGACGCCGGGTGATCCAGTACGGGTGGAAGTATGGGTTCGACCGATCCCGCCTTGCGCCCGGGCCTGAGATTCCGCCCTTGCTGCTGCCGGTGCGGGCGCGCGCGGCGGAATTCGCGGGCGTAGAACCCGCGTCGCTGTCGGAGGCGCTGCTGACCGAGTATCAGCCGGGCGCGCCGATCGGCTGGCATCGCGACGCGCCCGGATTCGAACTGATTGTCGGCGTTTCGCTGCTGTCTCCCTGTCGCTTCCGCTTTCGACGAAACTCCAAACGCGGCAGCGATCGTGTGTCGATCACGCTCGAGCCGCGCTCCGCGTACGTGCTCTCAGGGCCCGCCCGCAGCGAATGGCAGCACAGCATTCCGGAGGTCGACACGCTGCGCTATTCGATTACCTTTCGGACGTTGCGGGGCCCTACTCAGCTCTCAACGTGAGTGCCGGATCCAGTCGCAGCACGCGCAGCGCCGGAAGCACGCTGGCGACGAGCGCCACCGACAGGAGCGTCAGGATCACTGCCACGAACGTGATCGGATCAGTCGGCGTCACGCCCCAGAGAAACGATTGCATCAGCCGCACGACTGCAAACGCGGCAGCGCTGCCAATCGCGATTCCCGCCGTCGCAAGCAGGACGCCGGGAAGCACCACGGTGCGCATGACCTGGCCGCCGCTGGCGCCCAGCGCGAGCCGGATCCCGAGTTCGCGAGTGCGCTCCGCGACAGACGTTGCAATCAACCCGTGAATGCCGATCGCCGCAAGCAGCAGTGCGACCGCGCCGAGACCGACCACGAGTGTCATCATGAAGCGCTGCGACGCGAGCGACGCGGCCTGAACGTCCGACATGCTCTCCAGCCGCGCGATTGGCAGCGTCGAATCCACCGCCGCGATCGATTGACGAATCGCGCTCGCGACGGTCTCCGAGGGGACCGATGCGCGGACGACCCACGACGGGGAGAACCACGTGTGCACCAGCTTCAGGAAACCAGCCGTCGTCTGCGCTGCAGGTACATAAATGATCGGCGGCGTGACGAGCGGCCCGCCGTAGCCCGAGAATCCCGAAGACGTCGCGCGCGCGTTGCCGACCACTCCGACGATCGTCCGCTCCCCTACCACTCCGATTCGCCGGCCGATGACCGGCTGTCCCCTGTAGTACTTCTTGACGAACTCCTCGTTCACTATCGCAACCAGCGGCGCCGTCGCAACATCCGAATCCGTAAAGCTGCGGCCTTCGCGCACGGGAATCCGGAGCGCCTCCACATACCCGGGCGTGACGTAGCTGAGGTTTGTAATGCCTCCCTTGTTTCCATCTCTTGGGCCGTCCAGTGGCCTGAAGCCGAGATTCAACAAGCGCGTATACGGAAGCCCGAGAGACACGCCCGCAGCCTGCACGCCGGGCACCTGGCGAATGCGGAGCAACGTGTCCGCGAACAGCCGCTCGACTTTTGCGGCATCTTCGTAGCGCGCGTCCTGCAACGAGACGGATGCGGTGATTACCTGTGACGGATCGAATCCCGGATCGAGGTTTCGCAAGTGCACGAACGTACGCACGAGCAGTCCCGCGCTGACGAGCAGCACAACGCCCATCGCCACTTCGCCGACGACGAGCAGCCGGCGCGGCCATCGGCCCGTGCCACCGGCAACCGCGCGCGTGCCCGATTCCACCAGCGCCCCCTGAACGTTCACGCGGCTCGCGTGCAGCGCGGGCACGAGGCCGAACAACACGCTCGTCACGAGCGCGACGAGGAGTGTAGCGCCGAGGACGCGGCCGTCGAGTTCAATCGGGTACCCAATCGCAAAGACATCCGCGCCGAGCCGCTTCAGGGCCACGAGCACACCCCACCCAACGACGATGCCGAGTATGCCGCCCGCCAGTGCAAGCACGCCGCTCTCGACCAGCAATTGGCGGATCACGGCGGCCCGTCCGCTGCCCAGTGCCATCCGTGTGGCGATCTCGCGCGTGCGCATGCCAGACCGCGCGAGCAGCAGTCCGGCAAGGTTGACGCAGGCAATCAGCAGCACCAGGCCGACCGCGCCCCACATCATCAGCAGCGGCTGCCGGATCTCGGACGTGGCACCCTGTTGAAGCGGAATCAGCCTGCAGACAGCGGTCACGTCCGGCTCGAGGCCCTCCCGCGCCGCCGCGGACCCAAGCTGCGCCACTTCAGCGTTGGCCTGTTGCCACGTCGCGCCGTCTCGCAGCCGCGCGATCATCCCGTAGTTCGATCCGCCGCCTTCCCCCTTCGTCGAGGGGCGCAACGGAGTCCAGACGTCAGTGGGCGTCCCGGTCGTGAAGCCGCCGGGCATCACGCCGACAACTGTGTGCGGCTCGCCACGCAGCGTGATTGAGCGACCGACGATGTTCGGATCGCCGCCGAAAACGCGCGTCCACAATCCATGGCTGAGCACGGCTACGGCCTGACCGCCACTCCGATCTTCATCCGCCGTGAATTCGCGGCCGATCAGCGGGCCGACGCCAAGCACGCCAAAGTACCCGGCGCTCACCCGCCGCTGCGACACGTTGGCCGCCACGCCGCCGGCCACGAGATTCACGCCACCACCGAGTCCGCCTGATGACACTGCTGTCTGGATCGTTGTCGCGTTGTCGTGGATGGCGAAGAAGGTCTTTCCATCAACGGAGGTCTGTTCGTTCTGCCCCCTTGGGGATCTGAAGAGGGTCGTGATCGCCGCGAGCCGATCGGGCTCAGGGTAAGGAAGCGGCTTGAGAAGAAGCGCGTTGACCACGCTGAACACGGCGGTGTTCACGCCGATGCCAACCGCCAGCGTCACGAGCGCGATGGCGGTGAATGCCGGTGACTTGCGCAGCATGCGCAGGGCGTATCGGACGTCGCGAAAAACTGGCTCGAGCATAAGCAACACCAGATTCTAGACATAGAAGACGATCGCCGGGGTCCGGGGTTCGTTGGCCCGCGTGTTGCTCAGCCTAGGCCCTGAGAGAACCCGCGTGACCATCATCCGAGGACGCCGCCCGAGGCGACTGTCGCCTGAGGAACGGAAATCCCTCACTCATGGCGATTTCTGGATACCCGAAGAAGAGCGCGAGGTCTATCGGCGGGCGCTACAGGCCCTGAACGAAGCGCGGGTCCCCTACGTCGTCGCCGGCGCGTATGCGATTTACGAGCACACCGGGATTTATCGCCAGACCAAGGATCTCGACCTCTTCGTCGAGCCCTCGGTCGTCGTCGCGGCGGCCGATGCACTGCACGCGGCGGGGTTCACGATGCGCCTCGAGGATCTGCACTGGCTGGCCAAGGGGGTCATCGGAGAACGGTTCGTCGACCTGATTTATGGGATGGGCAATGGCGTCGCCCTCATCGACGAGGGATGGCTGCGTCATAGCCGCCCCGGCGTGCTCGCGGCACAGTCGGTCCGCATCGCTCCCGCGGAAGAGCTCATCTGGCACAGGCTGTTCATCAGCGAGCGCCACCGCCACGATGTTGCCGACATCCTTCACCTGATTCTCTGCGTCGGCGACATCCTCGACTGGGAGCGCCTCCTCGCTCGCGTCGGACCGCATTGGCCGATGCTGCTCGCCCAGCTGCAAACGTTCAGCTATGTGTACCCCGGGTACCGCAGCAATGTGCCAGCCTGGGTGATGGAGCAGCTGATCGAGCAGGCGCGCGGCGAAATCGGCCGCGACAACGAGGAGGCCGACGTCACACGCGGCACCCTCATCTCGCGGTTCAGTTTCGCAATCGACGTCCGCGAATGGGGCTTCTATGATCCACGCGGCGAACTAATCCGCCAGGTACGAAATCTCCCGGCCATACGCGCGATCGCCGAGTCGGATGTGTGGGATGAGCGGTCCGAAGATCGCGCCGAACCGCGGGACGAGCCGGGAGGAGTCCCGGGGCCTTAGTCCTCAGTCCCTGTCCGCTGGAGCCTCGACTCGTAGCGACTCGGGACTCGCAACTCAGGACTAACGACTGATTATTTTTTCTCCTCGCACTTCTCACCTTGCGGATTCACTGAACTGACCTTGAGCGTCCGCATGTCGACGCGCGTCTCGGTCTGCACGGTTGGCGTTCCGGTCGTGCCGGTAGGTTTCTGCTGCTCCGGCATCGAGCGGCTCGCCACTTCCTGCTGCGAGGCCAGGACGCCATTGACCTGCACTCGCTCGCCAACGTGCTTGCGAAGATCGACCCCCTGCACGCCAACGAGCTGGTAATTTGCTGTCTCCTGCGTTCCGGTTTTCTGATCCTGCGCGAGCACGTACGTGTCCGCCGATTCTCCGGCGCGGAGGCATCCGGCAACCGTCATCGGCACGCCAGGATTGCGCACGTCGCCCGTCACCTGCGATTCCTTCGGCAGTTCGCTCTTCGTGTTGTTACACGCCGTAACCGCGATCACTGTTCCCGTGATTATTGCCCCTATCATCCGCGTCGCTTTCACAGTTCCTCCTAGACTTACGGCTGGCTTGGCTCTCTCCTCCCTTCAAAGCAGGATCCGCGCCGACCCGGAGTAAGATTCGCCTCAACAATGCTTGCCGCTCTACCGCACCTGCTCGGGTTCTTCCTGCCGGGCGCGGCTGTCTTTCGTGTCCGCCTCGGCGGCGCATGGACGTTTCTCCCGGCAGGATTGCTCCTGATAGCGGTCCCGATTCTCGACGCGTTGTCCGGGCTCGACCGGTCGACCCCATCCGAGGACGCGGATCTCTCGCGCAATCCGTGGTTCAGGGTTGTCACCTGGAGCTGGGCGGTTGTGCAGCCATTGTTACTCCTCTGGACACTCGATTGCGTCGCATCTGACACACTGTCGCCGCTCGAGCTGTGCGGGTTGACACTGTCAGTCGGCATGACGACGGGCACGATCGGCCTGACGTTCGCGCACGAGCTCGTCCATCGCGCCAGCCGCTTGAGCACCTGGATGCTGATCAACCTGGCGCGCCACGCCGATCACAACATGCTCGCCAGCAAGCGCTACCAGGTGCTCGACCCGCTCGACGCTGCCCCGCAGTTGCCGGCCGGCTATGGTTCCATGTTCCTCCTCGCGCTCGTCCCACCGCTGTGGCGCCGGACGATGGACCCCAGGGTGATCGCATGGCGGATTCAGCACGCATCCAGTCCGGAGGGTACATGACACGCCGCACCTCGGAAGAATGGGTCGCACAGTACGCGACGAGCCATACGCATCCGGTGAATCGGATGCTGCACACGATCGGCATCCCGATGATCGCGATCTCGGTGCCGCTGTTCGTCGTCGCGTGGTTCGTGCCGCGCATCTGGCTGCTCCCGCTCACGCTGTTTGTCGTGGGCTGGATCTGCCAGTTCGTCGGCCACGGCTTCGAGGGGAAGCCGCCCGAATTCTTCAAGGATCCACGGTTCCTGCTGGTAGGCCTGCGCTGGTGGTTCGCAAAACTGCGCGGACGCGCGTAACGGCGGCCGACACCGGCGCGATCTTCGTGCGCGGCGTGCGCATCAGCAACGCCGATCGCGTCATGTTCGATCGCCCGCCGCTCACCAAGCTCGATCTCGTTCGGTACTGCGATCGCGTCGCGGACGCCATGATGTCCCACGTGGAAGGACGGCCGCTGACGCTGGTGCGCTGCGGACACGGCGTTTCCGCCGGGTGCATCTACATGAAGCACTCGAAGATCTGGGCGCCGCCCCAGCTGACGAGAATCAAAATCCGCGAAAAGACCAAGGTTGGCGACTACCTCGTCATCGAGTCACCCGAGGCCATCGTCGCCCTCGCCCAGATGGACATCGTCGAGATCCACACCTGGAACACGCGGAAGGAGAAGATCGAATGTCCGGACCGCGTCGTACTCGATCTCGATCCTGGCGATGCGGTGACGTGGCCGACTGTCGTCGCGGCAGCACGCCTCGTGCGCGAGCTATTGCGCACGCTCGATCTCGAGTGCTTCGTCAAGACGAGTGGCGGCCGCGGGCTACACCTGGTCGTACCGCTGGAGGCCCGCGAGGACTGGGAGGCGTGTCTCGGTTTCGCGCGGGCGATCGCAACCGTGCTCACGCGGCACGATCCAGCGCTGTTCACCGTGACTTACGGGAAACGCGGACGCGAGCGCCAGATTCTACTGGATTACCTGCGCAACAATCGCACGAATACGTCGGTTGCCGCGTTCTCGATGCGGGCGCGCGACGGCGCGCCGGTGTCAATGCCAATTGCCTGGAAGGACCTGACGGAGCGGCTGAATCCCGGCGATTTCACGGTGACGACCGTGCCGGCACGGCTCGCGCGCCGGAAGGATCCGTGGGCGGATTACTTCACAACCAGGCAGCGGCTCTCGAGGAAGGCGATCCTGGCGCTCGAACGACTCTAACCAGCCATGGCCTCTGGTGACGGGAACCCATGCTGCGCGCGTCCCTCGTCACCATCGTGCAATGCGGACGTCTTGTATAGCTCGAAGCGCCCATCTGCGGCGGCGTCCGCCACGCGGTGACGAAGACGTTCCATTTGCGGCGCCGTCATCGGCTTCATGTTGGCGATGCGCACGTTCTGCTTCAGCACGCGCATCGAGTCAATGCCGCTGACGGTCGTCGTCACGGGGAGGCTCATGGCGTAGCGCAGCGCGTCCTCGACGCGAACAGCGCGGCGCTTCACTGCGTCGCCTCGCCCACCCAGGCTCTTCATCCCCAGCACGGCAATCTGCTGACGGCGCAGCTCCGGCAGCACGCGTTGTTCAAAGCTGTTGAACGACGCATCGAAGCAGTTGAGCGGAAGCTGGCACGCATCGAACGGGTACCCGAACGAGAGCATGCGGAGGTGGATCTCGGGATGCTTATGGCCGGTGAAGCCGACGTACCGGACCTTGCCGTCACGTTTCGCGCGATCCAGCGCCTCGACTGCGCCGCCACGCGCGAAATGCAAGTCGGGCTCGTTAAAATAGACGACTTCGTGAATCTGCCAGAGGTCCAGGTAATCAGTGCGCAGCCGCTTCAGCGACTCGTCGAGCTGCCGCATAGCGACCTTTGCGTCGCGACCGTGCGTACATACCTTCGTCATGAGGAACACGCGCTGGCGCCGGTCGGCAATCGCGCGCCCCATGCGCTCCTCACTTTCGTGCTCGTTGTATTCCCACGCATTGTCGAGGAACGTGATCCCCTCGTCGATGGCGGCATGAACGACCCGAATGGATTCCCGGACCGATTCCATCGCTCCGAGGTGATATCCGCCGAGGGCGAGCGCCGACACCATCTGCTCGTTGTGCCGGCCGAATGGACGCTGTGGAATACTCATGCGGCCCCCTGGAAGCAAGCGCGGGACCAGAACGGCTCTGGGCTCGGCTCAGGGCGGCCTTACCGCGTGAGCCGCCGTGCGCCTCGAGTCATGAGCCTTGAGCCGACACAGGCGATTGCCAGATCGCGCGCCCCACGACAAATGGACCCAGCCGGTCGAGATACAGCGACGTCTGCTGCGTCTTGCGCATGACCTGGACGATCGCGGAGAGCGGAAAGAGTTCCTTACCGATCAGGCCGATGACGAAGTCATTATCGTCGCGGTCCAGCCCATGGCACGCGAGACGGATGTCGTGCACGAAATCGGCGGCGCCGAACGTCATGCCGATCGCGCCGTGTTCCGCGAGAATCGTACGCTGTTCTTCCGCGGGCAACTGTGCGAACCGGCCGTTTCTGCGCAGGGGGTACCAGATGCCCCAGCGCCACGCCGGATTCAAGACGGTGCGCCGCGGCCGGTCGATCAGCGCATCCCGCAAATCGGGCTCATAGCCCAGCGAGTACGTGCGGCCGAGCATCGTGTAGTCCGGCTTGAACGTGAGCGAGGCGAACGGCCCGCTCGTGAGCGCCGGGCGCACTCGCGTCACGAACTCTTCCGGCGATTGCGTCATCGTCATAACCGCAATCCCGCGTGGATCGTTGACGTCTTCGTACACGACGCCCTCGATTCCCGCCTGCTGCACGTGGCGCGCCGCAGCGCCGGCGTCGGTGCAGCCGCCGAACGCGAGCATCTGCATGAACAGCCGCTCGTCGGACCGCTGCGGCACCCCGCCTTTGAGACCACCTTTCTCGCTGAGATCCGGCGGTTCCATGCGCGCACGCCCGCGCGCGACTTCGCCCGGCTCTACTCCATGTTCCGTCATCCCTTCAATGTATCAGCACGGCGTGTTTTTTGGATGTCGGCGTTCGGTGCTCATTTACCGCGAAGACGATCGCCAGGTCGAGACGCGAGAGGCGCGGTGAGGGCTTCGAGGAATGCATCAGCGGACGCGCGGATTGTCGAGGTTGACGCGCCCCATTCTACAATTAAGAGCGCTATGTCCACCGAACATCGACTCGCGGCCGGGCGCCGCGTCAATGATCTGATTGCGATCGTACGAGGGCTTCCGCCGCACGACCATCTGACGAAGATGCTCGAGGAGGCGGAAAGCCTCGGTCGCGCGATCGCCGCATTTCACCTGGAAGGGATCCGTTTCCGCATGTTCAACGTGGACCGGATGGCCACGCACAGTCCGGTACCGCTTCCCGTCGAAGCGATGACCGCCGTCACCGACATCCATCGTCATCTCGAAGCAGCCGGCTTCCACACACGGTCCCACCAGGCACCGGGTTAAGGCGTGGCGCGAGCCGTCAACGGCCGCGCTCGACTGCTGGCGGTCCCCGTTGCTACAATTGATCAACCCAATGTCACAGTTGACCCCGCTGGCCAACGTCACCGACCTCGAGGCGGCGATCGCGGAATCGCGCGAGCGCCCTGTTCTGCTCTTCAAACACAGCCGTTATTGCGGCGTCAGCTGCGAGGCGCTTGACGAGCTGCACGCGCACATCGAGGCTGCTGCGGGGCACACCACGTACAAAATCATCACCGTCCAGACCCATCGACCCGTGTCGGATGCCGCGGCAGAACGCCTCGGTGTGCGTCACGAGACGCCGCAGGTGCTGCTCCTGCGCGGCGGAAAGGTCGTGTGGAACGCGTCGCATTTCCGCATCACCGCCAGCGAACTCGCCCGCGCCACGGCTTCAAACTGAAGCGGCTCAGGGCAAGCTGAGCCCTGCGTCCTCTAAGCCTTCAGCCGCTCCAGCAATCGCGCTGCTATCTCGCGCGCTGGCCGGAGGCTTCTGATCTCATCCGCGCTGTAGTCCGGTGCAGGGCGCGGCAGCCCATGCGGGTTGAACCACACCGCGCGGATACCAGCAGCGTGCGCGCCGGCGATATCGGCTTGCCACGAATCCCCCACCATCACCGCATCGCCTTTCAAAGCCCCGACGCGCTCCAGGGCAATCCTGAAGATCGCCGGATCCGGTTTCGACACACCGACATCCTCTGACGCGACGAGCGCGTTCACGAACGTCGCCAGGCCGCAGTACTGGAGCTTGTTTTGTTGTTCCTCGAGCAGGTTGTTCGTGACAATCGCCACTCGTGCGTGCGGCCTGAGCTCCGCGAGCAACTCCGCCGCGCCGTCCATCGCACGGCGCGCCTCCATGTAACCGTCACGATATGCCGACGCAACCGCGTCGGTGGTCCGCTCGTCGATTGCCAGGCCAAGCGCCGCAAACACACGCCTGAACCGCTCACGCCTGGCATCGTCCAGCGGAACGCGCCCCGCGAGCACCTCGATGTGCATCTCCTCGAGATAGTGAATGTGATGGCGTTCGAAATCGTCGAACGCGACCTCGCTCGCAAATGCTGCGTGCACACCGGCGAGCGCCGCGCGTGCGGAACGATGATGATCGAAAAGGGTGTCGTCGAGATCGAAGAGCACTGCGGGGGGCATGAGCAGCTCGATCCGGGATCAACGGCCGCGGCGATCCCGGCCGGTCCGCCGCTCGTTGCCGCTGCGGCGTTCGGGTCCGCCGCGCGCGCCCAGGTTCATCTTGCGACGGTCGCCCGTGCGGCGTTCGGCCTGCCGGCGCTCCGCTTTGATGGCTGCGGCCGCCATGCGCGCCGCGCTCGCTTGTTCGCGCTGGCGGCGCAGGACCACCCGCGAGGGATCGAGGAGGTCGAGCAATCCTTCGTACGCGGTAACAAGTTTCGTGTCGCCGGGGTTCTTTGCGATCTGCTCGCGCAGGCAGTTGGCCGCGGCCAGGACATTGGCGCGCTGCCAACCCTGGAGCGCAGGGGTTCGTAAATCAGCCATGCTGAATCTGTGAGCCGGTTACAGGGGTGACCGACGAATTATAGGTGCGCGCGCCGCGCAGAGCGACCCATGTCAATCGCGGAAGCAGCCGCGGGAAGTGCCAGAGGAGGCGCCGTCGCGCAGCGCGGTACGACAGACGGCCGCTGGCGTAGTCGACGAGCAGCCTGGAAAAGATCGGCCGCGCGTTCGCGCCGCGCACCACCATGTCCATCCGAGGTGCGCTGTGAAAAAGATACCGCTGGATCAACACGGAGTCGCGCAGCTCTCCACCGATCTCGCGCTTCCACGCACGCACGTATTTGCGGCGTGCACGAGCCGGCGCGACCACGCCGTCGCGACGTGCCTGCAGCACCGCTCCCGCCGCCAGGTCGCCGGTCACCATCGCGTAATAGATGCCTTCGGCAGAAAAGCCATTCACGAATCCCCCGGCGTCACCTGCAAGCAGCACGCGGCCGCGCGCCGTCTGCCGCAACGGGCCGCCGACCGGAATAAGAAACGGCGTGAAGTGCTCGCGCCTCGACTCACCGTCCATCAGTCCCCGCGCCCGCAAGTCCGACACGAACCGCTGCTGCAGCGCGTACGGCGACTCGTCGACCTGCGCTCGGAAGTACGGCAGAAGGTACCCAATCCCGACGTTGACGTGATCCCGCTTCGGGAATACGTACGCGTAGCCATGGGCGCCGCGATATCCGTAGAACACCCAGAGGGTCTCCGGCTCCGACGTCTGCAGGTTCGCGACCGGCGTTTCCTCCATCATGTCGAGGGCGAGATGTGCGGCGGGCCAGCCGGAGTTCATCCGGAGGCGGCGCGCTATCACGCTGTTCACGCCGTCGGCCGCAATGACGATGGGCGCGCGGACACGGCGGCCGTCGCGCAGCTTCAACGTCACACCGTCAGCGTCCTGCTCCACCTGCGCGACCGCGGCAGGCGCCATCAGTTGCGCGCCGGCCTCGAGTGCGAGCGTCACGAGAAGGTGATCGAATTCGATGCGGCGGATCAGCACAACCGCGGGACCTTCGGATCGCATGCGGAACACGTCACCCGAGGGACCCTCGAGATAGAGGCTGGATACGGGCAGGTGCGGAATGCGCGCGATCGCGTCGCGCAAATGAGGAAATCGCGAGAAGACGCGCGTGCTGATGCCGCCGCCGCATGGCTTCTGCCGCGGCAGCGCGAGCCGTTCAACGATCAACACGCGCATGCCGCCGAGGGCGAGCCGGCGCGCCGCCGTTGCGCCCGCCGGACCGGCGCCCGCGACGATGACGTCGGCGTCAACGCTCATGTTAGACTGAGCCGGATGCCATCGGCGGCGTTACTCATAGCAGCACAGAATCTCATGCCCGCGCTCAAAGAGCGCGTGGAGGTCACCGGCGATCTTCTCACGTTCGCCGACACCGAACCGATCCAGGCCCTCCAGGCCATTATCGAACACCGGCCACGTTTGATCGTACTCGAACGGCTGTTCGCGGCAACGCCCCGCGGCGCGGCCCTCATCAACCGCATCAAGAGCGATCCCCAGCTTGCGGTCTGCGAAGTCCGCGTGATGTCGCACGCGGGAGACTACAACCGGCAGGTCGTGAAACCCTCGCTCGTGGAGGCCACGCCGGTGGCACAGCCCGGCGCGCCGGCGGGTACACAGAGTTCGCAGGCGCCGGTCGCGACCGAAGAGAGTCCGCGTCCGCTCGACTGGCACGGCACGCGCCGCGCCGCACGCACCCGCGTGCGCTCCGGTGTCGAGATGCAGCTCGATGGTAACCCGGCGACCGTCGTCGATCTGTCGACGGTGGGGGCGCAGGTGGTTTCGTCGACCGTCTTGCGGCCGAATCAGAAAGTGCGCATCAGCCTTCCGTTCGAGGAGTTCGTGATGCGTTTTCGCGGTGCGATTGCGTGGGCGAAGTTCGAGCTGCCGAAAGAACCGGAGCAGGGCCCGCAGTATCGCGCGGGCGTGGAGTTCACCGACGGCGATTCCGCGGCCCTCGAAAACTTTTGCGAACGAAACAAGTCGTAGGGCCGAGGGGCGATGCGCGATGCGCGCGAGGCGCGGGTAGCGAGCGGTCTCGGACCTCGCACCTTGGACGCTACGCAGTTATCAGTTCCAACCCCCAGCGGGACGCGATGGAATCCTCGCGGATGATCGTGTCTTCGCGAGCCGATCCCGTTGAAAGGATCGCGGCGGGGACCCCCGACAGTTCCTCCAGGCGCGCGATGTAGCGCTGCGCTTCTTTCGGCAGGTCGCCGACCCTGCGGACGCTTGCGGTCGGCCGGGTCCATCCCGGCATTGTTTCGTAGACCGGTTCGCAGGACGCGAGCTGCGCAATCTCCCCGGGGAACTCCGTCAGCGTGGCGCCGTTGCAGCGATAGGACGTACAGATCTGGAGCTCGCGCATGCCGTCGAGAACATCGAGCTTCGTGAGTGCGAGCGCATCAAGGCCATTGACGCGCACCGCGTAGCGCACGGCCACCGCGTCGTACCACCCGCAGCGGCGCGGCCGTCCGGTGACGGCGCCGAACTCCTGTCCCGACTCGCGCAGGCGGTTGCCGATCTCACCTGTCAGCTCCGTGGGCAGCGGCCCCTCACCCACGCGCGTCGTGTACGCCTTGGCCACGCCAATGACGCCGTCGATCGCGCGCGGCGGAATGCCCAGGCCGGTGCACACCCCACCGGTGGTCGCGTTCGAGGAGGTGACGTACGGATACGTGCCATGATCGATGTCGAGCAGCGTGCCCTGTGCGCCCTCGAACATGATCGACCGCCGCGCGGCACGCGCGCGCGCAAGGAACAGCGACACGTCCGTCACCCACGGCGCCATGCGCTTCCACGCGGCGGCCAGATCGGCAAGCACCTGGTCCGCGTCCATTTTCGAGTCGGCAATGATCCGGTTCCGCGCGTCGACGTTGTGGCGAATCGCCTCGGCCAGCGCGCCGGTGTTCGCCAGGTCCCCCACGCGCACGCCACGACGCGCGATCTTGTCCTCGTATGCCGGGCCAATCCCTCGCGACGTCGTGCCGATCTTCCGCTCGCCGCGGCGCGCCTCGCTCAACAGATCGAGCTCGCGGTGATACGGCAGGATCAGGTGCGCCTTGTCGCTGATGACCAGGCGATCGCCGATCTTGATCCCCGCCTTCGCGAGCTCCTCGATCTCCGCAAATAACGCCTGCGGATCGATGACGACCCCGTTCCCGATGACGCACGTGATGTCGTCGTGGAGAATGCCCGAGGGCAGCAGGCGCAGCACGAATTTGCGCCCGTTGGCATAAACGGTATGGCCGGCGTTGTGGCCACCCTGGTAGCGCGCGACAATCGAAAAGTTCGGCGTCAGCAGATCGACGATTTTCCCCTTGCCCTCGTCTCCCCACTGCGCGCCCAGTACAGCTATGTTCATATGATTCGAAGTCCCGAAGTATTCTACAAGCTAATGCAACTTCTGTGAGCCCGCACGAGCCACGGCTCACTCACGAAGATCGCGAAATGATTTCTCTCGACGGTCATTCTCTTACGCTCGAGCAGCTGGTCTCGATCGCCGACGAACACACGCCGGTCGCGCTCGCGGCGGGCGTCGCGGACGCGGTCAACGCGGCGCGCGCGGTTGTCGATCGCCACGCGGCAGGCGACGAGGCGGTCTACGGCATCAACACGGGCTTTGGTTCGCTCGCGGAAGTCAAGATTGCGAAAGACGCGCTCGGCGATTTGCAGCGCAACCTGTTGCGCAGCCACGCGGCGGGCGTCGACGCGCCACTGGCGCCTCGCGCCGTGCGCGCGATGATGGCGCTTCGCGCCAACGTGCTGGCGAAGGGCTACTCCGGTATCCGCCTCGCCACGCTCGAGCGCCTCCTCGAATTGATCAACCGCCGCGTCCATCCGATCATCCCCAGCCGGGGGTCGGTCGGGGCGAGCGGTGATCTGGCGCCGCTCGCGCATCTCGGCCTCGTGATGATTGGTGAGGGACACGCGACGGTCGGACACGAGCCGCACGTGCTCGACGGCCGCGCCGCGCTCGCGCGCGTGCACCTCGAGCCTCTCGAGCTCGGACCGAAAGAGGGGCTTGCGCTCATCAACGGGACGCAGGCGTCGGCTGGTGTCGCCGCGCTGGCGCTCGAAAGCGCCGAACGTGTCGCTCGCGCCGCCGACATTGCCGCGGCGCTTTCCATTGACGGACTGCGCGGGTCGTATCACCCGTTCGAAGCACGCCTGCACCAGCCGCGTCCATATGCCGGACAGCTTGCCTCCGCCGACAATCTGTTCCGCCTGCTCCAGGGAAGCCCCATCAACCAGTCCCATGAGAACTGCGGGCGCGTCCAGGACGCGTATTCGATGCGATGCGCACCGCAGGTCCACGGCGCGGGGCGCGACGCGCTGCGCTTCGCGCGCGCGACCCTGGAAATCGAGGCCAACGCCGCCACCGACAATCCCATGGTGTTCGCCCGCGAGGGGGACATCGTCTCCGGCGGAAACTTCCATGGCGCGCCGATCGCGATCGCCGCCGACGTGATCGTGATGGCGCTCGCGCAGCTGGCCACGATCTCCGAGCGGCGGTCCGATCGTCTCGTGAATCCGGTGCTGAGCGGCCTCGAACCGTTCCTGGTCCGTGACAGCGGCCTTCAGTCGGGCTACATGATCGCGCAGGTGACGGCCGCGGCGCTGGTGTCGGAGTTGAAAACGCTCGCGCACCCGGCGAGCGTCGACACCATCCCGACCTCCGCCAATCGCGAAGATCACGTGAGCATGAGCATGGCCGCCGCGTTGAAGGCTGAACGCGCGCTCGAGCTGGCGTCGCGCGTCATCGCTGTCGAGATCCTGCTCGCGTGCCAGGCGGTCGACCTGCTGGCGCCGCTAGTGACGTCGCCGTCGCTCGCGCCCGTCGTCGCCCACGTGCGTTCCTGGGTGCCAATGCTCGTTCGCGATCGCCCACCTTCGCCCGATATCGAGACGATTTCCAAAATGATCGGCGATGGTTCGCTGGAACGCGCGTGTGGCGCGGAAGTCAAGTAAGAAATTTTTCTTTTCGATTTGACAATGTCCGCGTACGTTTCTAGATTGCTAACCTTCGCCGCGGCAGAACTGCGAGCTGTCGCGCGCGTGAGGAGCGCGCGTCTCTCGTCCCATGAGCACCCTCAGCCGTCAGGTCAGCGCGCCCCGTGGCGTGGCGATCAGCTGTAAAGGCTGGCCGCAAGAAGCCGCGCTGCGCATGCTGATGAATAACCTGGACCCCGCCGTGGCCGAGCGCCCGGACGATCTGATCGTCTATGGCGGCTCCGGGCGCGCGGCGCGGTCCTGGGCCGCGTTCGACGCGATCGTCGACACGCTGCGGCGGCTCGAGCACGACGAAACGCTGCTCGTCCAGTCCGGCAAGCCCGTCGCCGTGTTCCGCACGCACCCGTGGGCCCCGCGCGTCCTCATTGCCAACGCGCTGCTCGTCCCGGCGTGGGCCTCGTGGGACGTCTTCCGCGATCTGGAGGATCGTGGCTTGACGATGTACGGGCAGATGACGGCGGGGAGCTGGATATATATAGGTACGCAGGGAATCCTGCAGGGCACCTACGAGACGCTCGCGGAACTTGGACGCCGGCATTTCGGCGGCTCGCTCGCCGGCCGGCTCGTCGTCACCGCCGGCCTTGGCGGCATGGGTGGCGCCCAGCCGCTGGCCGTGACGATGAACGAAGGCGTGGCGCTGGTCGTCGAAGTGGATCCGCAGCGCATCGAGCGGCGGCTGGCCACCAGGTACGTCGATGAGCGCACCGCCTCGCTCGACGAGGCGCTGGCGCGAGTCGATGCGTATCGAGGTCGCCGTGAACCGCGTTCGATCGCGCTCGAAGGCAACGCCGCGGAGGTACTGCCCGAGCTCGCGCGGCGCGGTGTGGTGCCCGACGTGGTCACCGATCAGACCTCGGCACACGACGCACTTAACGGCTACGTGCCAGCGGGGTTGTCGATCGCGGAGGCGGAAGCGCTGCGCCACGCGAACCCGGCGGACTACATCGCGCGGGCGACGGCGTCCATGGGCGTCCACGTTCGCGCGATGCTGGAGCTCAAGGCGCGGGGTGCCGTCGCGTTCGATTACGGGAATAACATTCGCGCGCAGGCGCTCAAGGCGGGGGTCACGAACGCGTTCGAGATCCCGGGGTTCGTTCCCGAGTACATTCGTCCGTTGTTCTGTCGCGGCAAGGGCCCGTTCCGTTGGGCCGCGCTGTCGGGAGACCCGGCCGACATTGCCGCCACCGATGCGCTCGCGCTCGACATGTTTGCGGACGATGCGGCATTGTGCCGGTGGATGCGCCTGGCGGCCGAGCGCGTGGCCTTCCAGGGACTGCCCGCGCGGATCTTCTGGCTGGGATTCGGCGAGCGTGCGCGCTTTGGCCTGGCGATCAATGATTTGGTACGGCGTGGGATCGTGAAGGCGCCGATCGTGATCGGCCGCGATCACCTCGACACGGGGTCGGTCGCCTCGCCGAATCGCGAAACCGAGGGCATGAAGGACGGCAGCGATGCCATCGCGGACTGGCCCGTCCTCAACGCCCTTCTGAACGCATCTTCCGGCGCCACGTGGGTGTCGGTTCATCATGGGGGCGGAGTGGGAATCGGATATTCGCTGCATGCCGGGATGGTCATCGTTGCCGACGGCACGCGCGAAGCGGATGAGAAATTGCAGCGCGTGCTGACGGGCGATCCGGGGATTGGCGTGGTGCGTCACGCCGATGCCGGTTATCCGGACGCGATCGCCACCGCGCGGGACACGGGCATTGACATGCCGATGATCGGAGGGACGGGTCGATGATGATCCCGGAGCGCCCCTCGCTCGAGCGCCGCGTTCTCGGCGCGCTGGACGGATCCGTGGGCAACGCGGGTCCGAGAATTCCCGTGATCCTCGGCGGCTGTGGAACCGGCCGTAGCTCGCTGTTGCTGCGGCTGCGGGACCTCCTCGGCCGTACGCAAGCGCAGTACGTCGACGTCGAGCGAATCGCCACGACCCCTGAGCGGTTCCTGCGATCGCTGCGCGACGGCTCACCGTTCCCGGCGCATCCCTACGGCGTCGCCGAAGGGGCTGAACCCGGCGCGCGCGATGCGTTCGATGCGGCACTCGCCTTCCTCGATACGGCACGTGCCCCCGCCGGCGGGCCCGCCACGTTCCTGCTCGACGAGTTCCTCGAACTCCGCACGTTCGAGAGCTTCCCAGGCCTGCGCAGCGTGCTCCGCGACTTGATTGGCGCGCTCGGCGCAAGCGGCAACCGCTTCGTGCTCACCACGCGTTATTCGGCCCGTGCGCACCGGCTGCTGCGTGACGCCCCGGCGCCGTTCGAGATCATTCACGTTGCGCCGCTGTCCGCCGCCGAGATTCGCGCCACGCTCCCAGGGGCGCACGGCGAGGAACACGGCATTCGCGGCAACGAAGAGGAGCACGATCGCGAGCGTGACGAACTCGCGCGGCTCGTGCAGACGCTGTCCGACGGCCGTCCGTCGTACGCGCGCGCGATTGCGGAGACGGCCGTCTCGATGGCGTCGCGCGGCGGTCCCGATCCCGTCGGGGCGCTCGCGGCACTGCTCGCCCCCGGAGGCCAGCTCGCGCACGCGTGCCGGTTCTCGTACGAGTTGCGTCTCCATCGCGCGCGTGGCTACGGCGCGTTGAAGGCCATCCTCGAAGTGTTGTCGGAAGAGGAACCGCTGACGCTCACGGAGATCGCGCAGCGCCTCCGTCGTACGCCCGGCTCCACGAAGGACTACCTGTCGTGGCTCGAAGACGTGGACCTCATCACGTCACGGCTGAAGCGCTACAGCTACTCGGATCCGATGCTGCGTCTCTGGGTACGGCTGCATTGCCGTCCGGTACCGCCATCGGAGGAGGACATCGCGCGCGAGCTTCACAACTACATGCTGGCGCGCCTGCCGCACGCCGAACCGGCGCTGGCCCTTGCCGGCGAGGCGCCCGAGCGCGAAAAGAGCTGGGGAATTATCGAGATTGATTAGGCTCAGGACTCAAGGCTCAAGGCTCAGGGCGGCTCAGGGCTTATGGCTACGTGGCTTATGGCATGGTCGTGAATGAGTCATGAGCCCTGAGCCCTAAGCCGTTCACGCCGTCAGCCGCTCCAAGGCCGCTCTTGCGGCCGCTTGAGCGGCTTCTTTCTTACTTCGGCCTTCCGCGCGGGCGACCGACTCGCCGCCGACGACGACTTCCACCACGAACTGCTTGCGGTGATCCGGACCGATCTCGTCGGCCAGGCGATAAGCTGGCAGGCCGTGGCCGTGCGACTGCAGCCACTCCTGCAGCGCGGATTTCCAGTCGTCGGTGAACGTGGCGGCCGCCCCGCTCTTCCTGGCTTCCGCGATCAGGACGGCGAACTGCCGCTCGATGAACTCGCGCGCCGGCTCGATGCCGCCGTCGAGATGAATCGCGGCAATGAGCGCTTCGTAACAGTCCGCGATGATGGCGTGCTTGCGGCGGCCGCCGGTCTTTTCTTCACCACGCCCGAGAATCAGGAACGCGCCGAGATCGATCGCTTCGCCAAGCCGCGCCAGCGAGGCGGCCGAGACCAGCGACGCCTTCAGCTTCGACTTCTGACCCTCGTTGTGCTGCGGGAACTGGCGGAACAGCATGTCGGCAATCACGAACCCGAGCACCGAGTCGCCAAGGAACTCCATCGACTCGTTGTCGAAGACGCCGCCGCTCGCGTCTTCGTGCACGCGCGAGCGGTGCGTCAGCGCGTGCTCGAGCAGCCCGCGATCGCGGAAGCGGTAGCCAATCCGCTGCTCGAGCGGCTCCAGCTCCGAGCCAAACGGCACCACGCGTCCGCCCGGCATATCGTCGCGATGACTCTCGATGATGCGCTGCGCGGCCGCGGCGTGTTCCGGACTCACGGCGACGCGACGCTCCCAGGCTTGTTCGTTCAGGACGAGCGGGAAGGCGGTCCGCGAATTGTCGCTGAGGAGTGCCGACGGGATGCCGTGGGTTTCCAGCAGACCTCGCACCACATTGGCCTCGATCTCCGACGGCGTCCGGAAAATGATCACGAGGTTATTCATCAGTCTTCACTTCGCTCGCGTGGGTCCCCTTCCACTTCCCCACGCTCGCTGCGCGCTCGCGGTCGCCTTCGGCGACTCCGCTCCGCCGCTCGCTTGCTGCTGCGGCCGCTCGTACACCAGCCGTCCGCCCACTATGGTGAGGACGGGTTTCGTGTCGAGAATCTCGCGCGGCGGAATCGTCAACAGGTCCTTCGACAGCAGCACCATGTCTGCAAGCTTCCCTTCGGTGATGCTGCCCTTCCGCTCGTCCGCGAACTCGGCGTAGGCGGAACCGAGCGTGTAGTACTCGATCGCCTGCGCCATCGTGATGCGCTCCTCCGGAAACCAGCCGCCCGCCGGTGTGCCGTCCGGATATTGTCGCGTGACCGCCGCGTAAAGCCCAAGCATGGGATTCAGCGGCTCGACGTACCAATCGGTGCCGAACGCAATGCGGGCGCCGGCGTCCGCAAACGACCTGAAGTCGTAGGCGTTGCGGCTGCGTTCGCGGCCGATGCGCTTCTCCGCCCATCGCATGTCGTCAATACAATGACTCGGCTGGATCGACGCGATGACGCCAAGTGTCTTGAATCGCGCCTTGTCGGCCTCGCGCACCACCTGCGCGTGCTCGATCCGCGCACGCCGGTCGCGTGGGCCGCGTTCCTTCTGGAGTTTCTCGAACGCATCGAGCACGATCGCGTTCGCGCGATCGCCAATCGCATGGACGATCACCTGGAACCCCGCGGCATCGGCGGCGAAAATCGCCTTTTCAAGTGCTTGCGGCGTGTGGATCAGCAGCCCGCTTGTCGATGGATCGTCGGTGTATGGCTCGAAGAACGCCGCGGTGCCCGAGCCCATTGAACCGTCCGCAAACAGCTTCTGACCCCCGATACGGATCCAGTCATCGCCGAACCCGGTCGCGATTCCTCCATCGACCAACCCCTCGATCCCGTGGTTCTGGATGGAATACATCCGCGCCGTGAGCTCGCCCGCCGCGCGGAGCGCGTTGTAGGCTCGCAGCTCGGTCGCGCTGGCCGTCATGTCCTGGATCGTCGTCACGCCAAGAGAGGCCGCGTGCTTCAGCGCCGCGCGCGCCTTCTCCATCGTTTCCTCGAGCGTCGCCGGAGGAATCGCGCGCGTGATGAGGTCCATCGCGTTGTCCTTGAACACGCCGGTCGGTTCACCCGACGCGTTCCTGACAATCGACCCGCCCGCGGGCGCCTTGGTGTCGCGCGTGATCCCCGCCAGCTTCATCGCACGCGCGTTGGCCACCCCCATGTGCCCGTCGAGACGCTGCACAAACACGGGATGTTCCGGCGTGACCCGATCGATGACCGCATGCGTCGGCAGCGCCTTGCTGGGCCATGCCTCGTGATCCCAAAAACCACCCTGGATCCAGCGTCCCTTCGGGAGGCGCGCCGCATACGCACCGAGACGGCGCGCAAAGTCCTCTTCGTTCGCAGCCGGCCGAAGGTCCACGCCCACGAGTTCCTCTGCCCCGCTGACGAGGTGCACGTGCGCATCGTTGAACCCCGGCACGAGCAGTCGGCCCTGCGCATCGATCGTTCGTGTCGCCTGGCCCGTGAGGCTGCGAACCTCTTCGTTCGACCCAACTCGCGCAATGCGCTCGCCGCAGATGGCGACGGCTTCGGCCGACGGGCGTGCCGCATCAACGGTGTGCACCCTGGCGTTGATGACGATCAGGTCAGCAATACACGACTGCGCCTGCGCGGTGCTCGTCACCAGAGACGGGAGTATCACGAAGGCGGCGAAGATGCCAAACGCCGGGGCCAGCCGGCTCATACGGCGATCGATTCCTCCGACACCGCGGTCTCCTGGATCTTGATGAGGATCATCGTCATGTCGTCGTGCTGGTCGGCGTTTCCAACAAACGCCTCGACCTCGCGCAGGATGCGCTCGCGGAGCTCGCCGGCATCGAGATGGCCGTGTTCGGTGACAATCCGGCTGAGGCGAGCTTCGCCGAACAGATCGCTGTCACCGTTCATCGCCTCGGTGATGCCGTCGGTGTAGAGGACGAGGACGTCGCCTTGCTGGAGCGTGATGCGATCTTCTTCGAGAAGCTCAGCAAACTTCTCCGTCGCGCCCGGGATACGGAGTCCGACGACAATGCCGCTTGGCGCCAGCACCTGCGCCGAGCGGTCGTCGGCGCCATCTCCCGGCAGGTAAATCATCGGCGAATGACCGGCGCGAGCAAACGTCATCACGCGGGCGCCGAGATCGATCACACCGTACGTCATGGTGATGAAGCTGCGCGTGTCGAGGTTCTCAGAGATGATCCGGTTGACCTCCATCAGCAGCTGGCGCGGGGACTGGTAAATCTGGCTGAGCGACAGCACCAGCCCTTTCAGTTCCGCCATGTAAAGCGCGGCCGACGTGCCCTTGCCTGACACGTCGGCAATCAGAACGCCGAGGCGATTGACACCCAGCGGAAAGAAGTCGTAGTAGTCCCCGCCGACTTCGCGCGCGGGAACGCACAGCGCCGTGACGCCGATGCCTGGAAATTCGAGCGGGCCGCGCGGAAGGAGCGACATCTGGATCTGCCGCGCGATGCGGAGCTCTTCTTCCAGCCGTTTCTTCTCTGCCGCCGTCTGCAACAGGTTTTCGATGCTGCCGGTCATCTGGTTGAACGATCCGGCGAGCTCGCCCAGCTGGTCGCGCGACGGGATGTCGATGCGATGCGTGAAGTCTCCTTGCCGCACACGCTCCGTCCCCATGAACAGCTCGTGCACCGAGCTCGTGATCGACCGCGCGAGTGCGAGCCCCATCAGCAACGCCACGGCTTCAATGATCAGGAACAGGACGGCGATGAAGAGGACCACCGCGAGAATCGCATCGCCCAGCCGCATGCCGCTGACCACGAACGACTGCGCACTGGCGAGCTGGTTGTACAGCTCTCCGAGCTTGTAGCTGAACGAAATCGTGGCGCGCCCGGTTTTCGGCGATTCCCAGTCGCGATAATCGATCCGCGCGGCGCTGTTCGTCCACATCAGTGCGAAGTTGGCCTGGTTGCTTCCGGTGGTGCCTTCGGTTGCCTGGGCAACCTGTTCGTCGGTAACGACCCTCCCGACACGCACCGAGGTGTTCGTGTGCAGCTGCTGGATCAGCTCTTCGTTCACCGGAATGTCCGCGACGACAAGGCCGCCTCGGCCGCCTGATCCCACTTTAACCGCGCTCCGCACGATCAACTCGGATTGTCCGGGAGTTCCCCGCTGCGGCAAGGCGAGCGTGCCCGCGAACGCCTCGTCGGTGAGCCAAGTCGGAATCGTCGTCGGCGCCCG
Source organism: Acidobacteriota bacterium (assembly GCA_046726015.1). GTDB lineage: Bacteria > Acidobacteriota > Vicinamibacteria > Vicinamibacterales > 2-12-FULL-66-21 > QHWT01. The sequence continues at coordinate 24,795 of JBKOZS010000138.1, read as the reverse complement.
CATGTGCTCCCAGCGGCCTACCGAACGACTGCTACCGTCTGGAGCGAGATACGCGACCGAGAGCGATCGATACTGCTGCGATCGGATCCGGTGAACCCGCTCGATCGTCTGTTGAGCTGTTGCCGGCGACCGGGCAATCTCCTGGGCAGCGGCCTGTGCCACGAGCCTCGCGTCGTCGACGACCTTGTCGTAGCCGCTTTTGAACAGATACCCGGCAACGCTCATGAACAGCACAGCGCCGCAGAACAGGAAGAAGACGATGACCAGCGCCGATGGAATGACACCGATGAAGATGTAGGAGAGGATCAATCGGCGTCGCACCCGCCACAGCAGGCGCTGCTTCATCAGGATGAACAGCTTGGTCGTGAAGTACCCGACCGAGATGATGAGGCCGATCGTTGCGGCGCTGCTGAGCACGCGGGTGGGCGTCGGCAGCGTTCCCGTCAGGCGCCATAGCGCCACCACGATCTTGAGGCCGGCGGAAATCAGGAACAGGCGCCCGGGCCAGGTCTTCAGGAGCAGTTCGCGAGGCGGCTGATGCGGGGGATCGTCGGGACGTACCGGCCCGCGGAGAGCGAGCGCGGCGGCTGATCTCCGGCGGCGACCCGTCTGGTGCGTGTCCGGAAGTCGTTCGCGCGCCATGCCTTATTGAATTCGAGATGATAACAGACTATCGTCAGGCGAACATGAAACTGCCGCCCGACGCGCGCTTCTCAACCATCTGCATTCACGCCGGCCAGACTCCCGACCCGACCACCGGAGCCATCATCACCCCGATTTTTCAGACGTCGACGTACGTCCAGGATGAGCTCGGTAAGCACAAGGGTTTCGAGTACGCCCGAACGCAGAATCCGACACGCGCCGCCCTCGAGGCCAACGTTGCCGCCATCGAGGCCGGCAAGGCCGGCTTCGCCTTCGCCTCGGGCATGGCCGCCATTGGTGCCGTCGCGACAATGCTGAAATCCGGGGACCACGTTGTCGTCACCGATAACACCTACGGCGGGACGTTCCGTTTGTTCGACAAGGTATTGACGAAGTACCAACTCGACTTCAGCTACGTCGACACGTCACGTCCCGATCTGGTCGAAGCGGCATTCCGGCCGGCGACAAAGATGCTGTTCGTCGAGACACCAACGAACCCGGTGATGCGGTTGACCGACCTGGCGCAGGTAGCAGAGATCGCGCATAAGCGGAACGCCAGGCTCGTCGTCGACAACACGTTCGCGAGCCCGGCGGTGCAGCGGCCGATCGAATTCGGTGCGGATCTCGTGGTGCACAGCACGACCAAGTACCTGAACGGCCATAGCGACAGCGTGGGCGGGATCGTGGTGGCGATGCGCGACGAGGACATCGAGTGGCTCGGGTTCATCCAGAACGCCGAGGGAGCCATCCTCAGCCCTTTCGATTCATGGCTGGTGCTGCGTGGCACGAAGACACTGACGGTGCGCATGGCGCAGCACAATAGCAACGCCATGGCGCTCGCCGAGTTCCTCTCGGGACACCCGAAGGTCACCAGTGTGCTGTACCCGGGGCTGAAGAATCATCCGCAGTACGATCTGGCGAAGCGCCAGATGCGCGGATTCGGCGGCATGCTGTCCTTCGACGTTGGCTCGTTCGAGGCGGCGCGCTGCGTTCTGAACCGCGTGCGTCTGATGTCGCTCGCAGAAAGCCTTGGCGGCGTCGAAACGCTCATCTCGCACCCCGCGACGATGACGCACGCGTCGGTCCCGCCTGCCCGCCGTCAGGAGATCGGGTTGAGCGATAGCCTCGTGCGGATTTCGGTCGGGATAGAAGATCCCGCCGACCTGATTGCGGATCTCAAGCAGGCGTTGTCCTGATTACAGGAGGAGATCTCCTTTTCTCCTGTTACGAGACACGCCGCGCGCGGTAGTGCCGCGCAAATTCCACCACCATCGGCAGAATTGACACGAACACGATCCCGATGGTGATCAGTGAGAAGTGCTCCCGCACGATGGGAATGTTGCCGAACAGGACGCCGGCGCCCATGCAGAGCCCCACCCACAGGATCGCGCCCGTGATGTTGTAGAACACGAACGCGGGGTACGACATCGCTCCTGCCCCGGCGACAAATGGCACGAAGGTCCGCACGATGGGTACGAAGCGTCCCAGCACCACGGCTTTCCCGCCGTAGCGCTCGAAGAACTCGTGCGCGCGGCGAAGATGATCGCGGTTCAGTAGCTTGTGGGAGATTCCCGTCGTGTCGGTGGCGCTGAACGCGCGTGGCCCGATGTAGCGGCCAATCGCGTAGTTCACGCCGTCCCCGATGATCGCGGCGGCGAGCAGTAGCGGCGCCGCAAGCCACCCGTTCAGCACTCCCGCGGCGGCAAGCGCCCCGGTAGCAAACAACAACGAGTCCCCCGGCAGGAACGGCGTCACGACGAGGCCGGTTTCAGCGAACACGATCGCGAACAGGAGTCCGTAGACCCACGCGCCGTAGGCCGTGACGAACTCAGCGAGGTGGTGGTCTATGTGAAGGATGAAATCGATCAGTGCGGTCATCGGGAGCTGCGCGTCGACTCGCCGATCCAGCGGAGATACGCGTCGTTGCCGTCGACGATCGGCACGACGACGAACTCCGGCACTTCGTACGGGTGGAGCTCCCGTACCCGATCCCACAGCGCAAGCGTGCGGTCGCGAGTGGTCTTGATGATGAGCTGGCGCTCCGCTTCCTGCTCGACGTGCCCTTCCCACCGGTAGACGGACTGCATCGGCGGCAACAGGTTCACGCAGGCGGCGAGGCGTTCCTCCACGAGGGAGCGGCCGAACGCCACGGCGTCCGAGTCCCCAGGGAGCGTGGTCATGACGAGCACGTATTCTGCGGCCATTCGTATGTATCGCTAATGAGGCGGCTCAAAACTGACGAAACTATTGTACAAAGGAAGTTCCCCCACGCCATGCCCCAGGTTGTATTGAGTAACGATTCGGCCAGGCCCTCGCCGGGCGAGCTGCGGGTGCGGCGCACTGAAAGCGGCACGCCGGCGAGGCCCCCGCTCAGGCGACGCCGCGCCCAGCCGGCCGCCCCGGCGCCGTCGCCCATGCGACGCCGGCTACTGAATTACGTTCTCGTGCTCGTAACGGTGGTCCTGGTCGTCGATGCGCTGGTGGGCAACAAAGGCCTGATTGAAACCATCCGGGCTCGCCGGCAGTATGCAGACGTCGCCGCGTCGCTCGCCACCCTGCGGCAGCAGAACGCGCGGCTCCGCGACGACATCCGGCGCCTCAGGGAAGACCCCGGCACGATCGAATCGATCGCCCGCGACGAGCTCGGACTCATGCGGCCGGGCGAAGTCCTCTTCGTCGTAAAAGACGCCGAGAAACCCCGCTAACGGCGTGGGCGCGTCGACCGCGCCGTCCTCGCGCCGAATCGATACCCCACGCCAAGTCGGACGTCGGGGGTGTCGTAGAACCCCACCCTGAATTCCGTGAAGAGGCCGTTGGCGTGCCGCAGCCCGGCAAGCAGGCCGAGTCCCGCTTTCGTCGTGGTGTATGCCGGCAGCTTATAGACGTTGATTGACGGACCACCACCCGCGACCATCTGCCACGGACTTCGCCTCGAGACCATGCGGCGATACGTGACGTCGCCGTTCACCGCAAACAGCTTCGCGCCGTTCCCCACGCCGAGATCCGCGCTTGGCTGCAACCAGACGTTGTCCGTCACGGGCATCTCGTATTGCGCGCCGCCGTACATCTGATCTGGATTGACGTTCGCGCCGCCGCGCACCGCCAGTCCCTGGGCATGCGCGCGTTCGGCGCCGCCAACGAGGAGAGCGATACAAGCAAAGATGCGCATCCGTACATTCATGGTATGGGCTCCTGAGGCCCACCATTCAAATCATGCGCCGGGGCATTTTCGGCCATTTTCGCGATATGCCGCGCGGTCGCCACGCAAAACGTGTGTTCCGCTCGCAAGTTTGTCAGTCCGTTCTGGTGGGCGACGAAATCGTGTGCACGGATTCACATTCGGTAGCCGATCGACTGCCGGCGGCCAGGCGCCGGCGGCGGGCGCACCGATTAAGTGGTTGTGACGAGAGGACATGCCCTGCGCTCTCGCGCCGGGGCACACCGGTTGCTCGACGGTGTCGCAGGGTCGTCATACGTCCTTGGGGGGAACTATTGATGCGAATCAAGCACACGGTCACGGCACTCGCGATTGCGACTGGCGTTGCGCTGAGCGTGGGCGCGTGCGGCAACTGGACGCCACCGCTGCCGTCCGGACCTTCCGACTTGCCGTCGCCGCTCGACAACGCGCCTTCGGACGGCGCAACCATCGTTGGAACGTTGAATGGTGGAGCGGCCGGCATCTCGCCAACGCTCGCGGACGGAACGTCAAATGAAACGGTCAGCGTCGATGGCACCAACATCACGGCCGCGGTGTCGGTATCAGGGTCGTTCGTACTGAAGGGCGTTCCCTCCGGCAACATCACGCTGCGGTTTTCCGGAGCGCAGTCGGGAACCGTCAGGCTCGATCGCGTCGAGGTCCAGGAACGCATCGACGTCAAGATCCGCATCAGCGGATCGAGCGCGTCCATCGACGCCGTCATGCGCATCAAGGTCGACAACACGACCGAAATCGACGGCGACGTCATGGCCATCACTGGCAGCTGCCCGAATCTGTCTCTGAACATCAGTGGCTGGAACGCGTCCGTAAATAGCCAGAGCGACAGCCAGTGCGCGGACATTCGCGTTGGCATTCGCGTTCGGATTCGCGGGCAGATGTCCAATCGCGTGGTGATCGTCGTCAAGGTGGAGCTCTCCGTGCAGTCGTCGCCGACGTCCGGGTCGCCAAGCGGCGATGACGATGATGACGACGACTGAGACGGAAGAATCCGGTTCGCTGCGACGTCGCGTCGCCGAGGCGTTCTTCACGCCGGTCGACGCGGCGTCGCTGGCGATCTTCCGCGTCGGGTTCGGGGCGATCCTCCTGTGGGAAGTGGTTCGCTATTTCAGTCACGGATGGATCCAGCGGTACTTCATCACCCCGCCGTTCCATTTCAGGTACTACGGCTTCGAATGGGTGACGCCGTGGCCGGGCGCGGGCATGTTCGTGCACTTCTACGTGATGGGTATCCTTGCCGTGATGGTAGGGATCGGTGCGTTCTACCGGCTGACGGCACCGTTGCTCTTTCTCGCGTTCAGTTACGTGTTCCTGCTCGACCAGGCACGGTATCTCAATCACTTCTACCTGATCTGCCTGCTGGCGTTCGTCCTGAGCATCGTGCCGGCGCATACGGCGTGGTCGGTCGATACGCGTGGCGATTCCACGCGCACGGTGCCAGCGTGGACGGTGTGGTTCGTGCGGTTCCAGGTCGGTGTTCCCTACTTCTTCGGCGGTCTTGCAAAGATCAACTCAGACTGGCTGAGCGGAGAGCCAATCCGCGGCTGGCTGGCCGCGCGAGCGGACCTTCCCTTTGTCGGGCCGTTACTCGCAAACGAATGGGTGGTGTGGGTGTTCGCGTACGGCGGGCTGGCGTTCGATCTCGCGATCGTGCCGCTGCTGCTCTACCGGCGGACGCGGCCAGCCGCCTTCGTTGCGGTGTGCGCGTTTCATCTGACGAACTCGCAGGTCTTTTCAATCGGCGTGTTCCCATTCCTGATGATCGCGGCCACCACGATTTTCTTTGCGCCGGACTGGCCTCGCCGATTCCTTGCACGCCGGCCGGCCGCGCCCAGGCCGGCTCTCCAGTTGCCTCGCTTCGACACGCTGCGCTGTCGACTGGCCTGCGCCGGAATCGCCTGTTATGTCGTCGTGCAACTTGCGTTGCCGCTGCGCCATCACCTCTACCCGGGTAACGTGAGCTGGACCGAAGAGGGGCACCGCTTTTCGTGGCACATGAAGCTGCGCGACAAGGAGGCGGACGCCCGGTTCGTCGCGACTGATCCCGTGAAGGGGGACACGTTCGAGGTCGACTGGCGCCAGCACCTGGCTACCTGGCAATACGAGGAAATGTCGACGCGCCCGGACATGATCTTGCAGTTTGCGCATCACCTCTCGGCGCGTCTTGCGGAAGAACGCGGTCATCCCGTGGCGGTGCGCGCGAGTGTCGCTGCGTCGCTCAATGCCGGAGCGTCACGGCCGCTGGTGGATCCCTCGGTGGACTTGAGTACGCAATCGCGGACCCTCCTGCCTGCCGACTGGGTTACGCGATGAAGCGTGTCAATAACGAATGACGAACTCTCGCAGTGATATGCAGCATCATGCCGCTCTCTCACTACGTATTGCTCAGGCGATCGGGCATGACAAACGTCCGCTTCGCGCGGTCCGACCAGAGCGTCTCGTCGCGATAGTAGCGCTGCAGGATTGAGGGCTTCCACGAGAGGAGATCGGCATTGCGCGCCGCAAACGCGTCCCAGTCGGCATCACGGGCACCGTTATCCAGGCGTTCGTTGATGAGCAGCACGTACGCCGTGGTGATGGTCTCGTGATAGAGGTCTGGCTTTCCCTGCGCGAGCGCGAAGGCGCGGAGGCGGGCCTGGAATGTCTCGAGGGCGTCGAGCAGCGGACGGTGGCGCAGGTAGTACCAAGCGACCCGCACGTGCTGGGCGTGATGGAAGCCCCCGTCGGGCACTTCTCCACGTTCGAACGAGCGCACAAGCGCTTCGTCATCCATACTTCTGATATTAGACGGCGCAGGACAGTCGATCGATCTGCACGCGACTAGCGGGCCGGCCACTGCCACGACCGGGCGCAGGAATTCCCCGGACGCCCGTCATGCGTTTCCACGTCGACGTGTGCGCCGGGCACCACGAGCTCGCGCAGCGACCGGTAGTTAGCGAGAACGGTATACTTCACAACCGCATGACCAGAACGCTCGTCCTTACTGTTGCGCTCGCAGCCGGTCTTCTCGCCGGTGCCTCGCCTCCTTCGCTCCCCGCGCCAGACCCCGACGACGGAGGAATCACATTGCCGCCCGGGTTTCGGGCGCTTGTCGTCGCTGACAACCTGGTGGTCAATCGCAAGGTCGGCAACACCTCCGAACGGCTGCGCGGCATTGCCGTCGCGCCGAACGGCGACATTTACGCCAAGACACAGTACGGCGGCATCTTTGCGCTGCGTGATGCGGACGGCGACGGCCGCGCCGAGACAATCAAGGAATTCGGCCCCGCCGACGGCGGCACGCATATCGCCTTTCACGACGGCTGGCTCTATCACTCGAGCCGCACGGCGGTGTATCGCTACAAGTACACGCCCGGCGAGCTCGTCCCGACGAGCCCGATGCAGACGGTCGTTTCGAACCTGCCGGCAGAAAAGGATCACGACGCCAAGGCATTTGCGTTCGACGACCAGGGGCGCGTGCTCGTGGAGATCGGCTCGCCCTATAACGTCTACAGCAAGCCCGATCGCCAGCTTGGCGCGAAGGGCATGGATGCGACCGAGTTCCAGAAGACGTATGGCGGGTTCTGGCGCTTCGATCCCAACACGCTGAACCAGACGCAGGTCAACGGCACACGCTTCTCGACCGGCCACCGCCATGCGCTCGCCCTCGTCTGGAATCCGGTCTCGAAGCATTTCTTCATGGTGCAGATGGGACGCGACAATTTGAACGTGGTGGATCCCGTGCACTACGACGCGCTCGACAACGCGGAGCGCGTGTCGGAAGTCATGCACATGCTGCAGGAGGGCTCGAATCTCGGATGGCCCTACTCCTATTGGGATCCGTTCAAGAAGGCGCACATGCTGGCGCCCGAATTTGGCGGCGACAACTTTAAGCGCGTCGATCCCGATCCGTACGACAAGCCGGTCGTCGCCTTCCCGGCGCACTGGGCGCCGATCCAGATGACGATGTACAACGGCACGCAATTCCCCGAGAAATACCGGGGCGGCGCGTTTATCGCGTTCCACGGATCGTGGAATCGGGCGCCGCGTCCGCAGGCCGGCTACCAGGTGGCATTCGTGCCGTTCGATGACAAGGGGATGCCTCCGGGCACTTACGAGACATTCGCGGCGGGCTTTGCCGGGAAAGCGGAATTCGTGAACACCGGCGATGCGCGGTTCCGTCCTGCGGGAGTCGCGGTCGGCCCCGACGGTTCGCTCTACGTCACCGACACGGAAAAGGGACGTATCTGGCGGGTGATGTATACCGGCGATACGACAACTGCGGCACAGCGGCCCGCGCCTGCCGCATCATCGGCGAATGCCACCGCGCAGGACGGGCGTTCGCGCGGAGCGCAGTTGTACCAGCAGTACTGTGCGGCGTGTCACATGCCAGATGGCAACGGCGTGTCCGGCATGCAGCCGCCGCTCGTTGGGTCGGCTGTCGTCGCGGGAGATCCCTCCACCCTTATTCGCGTCGTCCTGCACGGCCCGGCGACGGTGTTGCCCGCAACCCGCGCGAAGTACACGAATACGATGCCGCCGTTCGCCGCCGCGTTGAACGATGCTGACACGGCGGAAATTCTCACGTTTGCCCGTCGTGCATTCGGCAAGGGCGCATCACCCGTCAGCGCCGCAGACGTCGCGGCGCAGAGACAGCCGCGCTAGTGGACGCGGATGCCGGGCGGCGTATCCGTGCTTCGAATCGCCGCCGGCTTCGGGGTGGCCACCGACAAGGGCGGAATCAGGTTCGCGAGACCGCGTGCGAGCACTTCGACAACGGGAACGTGTGCGTCGGTGAAGGGTTGCCGGTGCGTTGAATAGATCGTCACCACGCCAATCAAGTCGCCACCGTTCGCCATCGGCGTGCTCAGGCAGGCAAGCGGCATCGGGTCCAGCCGCATGGTCAGGTTCCCGAGGTCGAGCGCCGCATCGGAGTTGAGAATCGTTTGCCGGTTGGCCGCCACCCAGCCCGTCAGCCGCTGACCAAGCTGGATCGTCGTGCCGGCGATTGATTCTGCGTGCCGGCCGCCGACGAATGTTGCGACGAGGTTGTCCGCCTCGGCCGAGTAGAGGTACACCGCAATGATGTCGGCGGGCATGATTCGCTCGAGCAGCGGGTGGATTCGCGACAGTGCATCCACCGGGGTCGCCGCGCTGGCCGCCTGGAACCCGATGTCGAACAGCGCCGCCAGCGTCTCGGCCCCGTGTGTGGCCCCACCGGCCCGCCGCTTCTCGTCCTGGACCGTCCGCGTGATGTTCGACAGCGCGTCGGTTCGCGTGCTGCTCTCCGTGTGTGTCGGGACGCTCTCGAATACTTCCAGGAACTTCTCGACGATACGAGGGTCGTAGACCGTACCGCTGCGCGCCTGCAGCACGCGAACGGCTTCGTCCCGCGGCAGCCGCGGACGATAGGGACGGTCGGACGTCACCGCATCGAAGCAGTCGACCACCGCGAGAATCCGCGCGCCAATGGGAATCGCCTCACCTGACAGGCCGTCGGGATACCCCGACCCGTCCCAGTTTTCGTGATGGTGCCGCACGATCGGCACGACTGGATACGGAAAGCGGATCGACGACAGGATGTCGGCCCCAATGTTCGCGTGCCGTTTCATCGTCTCGAACTCGGTTGGCGTCAGCGTGCTCGGCTTGTTGAGGATGTGTTCAGGCACCGCGAGTTTCCCGACGTCGTGAAGCAGAGATGCGGCTTCCAGGGCGCGCAGTTGCGCCGGATCCGTGATGTCGAGTGCGTTGGCGAGCTTCATCGCGTGCTGCTGGACGCGCCGGATGTGCCCGTGCGTCACCTGGTCCTTGGCGTCGATGGCCTGCGCCAGAGTCTCGATCGTCGACAGGTACATGCCGTTGACCTGGTCGAGATGGCCGACACGATCCTCCATGCGGCCGACCGCGTGCCTGAACGTCGCGTAGATCATCAGCGGGATCGGCGCCAGTAGCAGCAGGATGAACAGGTCCGCCTTGCGCTGCTGCATCAGGACGATCAGCTGCGCCGCAACCACCGCGCCGCCAAAGTACGTCAGCCACAGCGACAGGAAGTGGTCGCGCCAGATCTGCGTCGCGCTGATGCGCTGTTCGAACGCGATCGCGACGGCAATCAGTCCCGTGTTGAGGATGAAGAAGATGCCGGCGAAGACCGCGAGCGGCGCGATCAGCTGCCATAACGTCGCATTGGCAATGCCGTCGGGGCCGGCGATCCACACCAGTACCTGCGCCGCGGTCCACATCGCCAGCGGTGGCGCCGTGGCGTTGTAGAACACACGCTTCACGGGAATCGGCTTCCGCGCGAGACGCATCGTGATCACGAGGCTGTCGATCGCGACGGTCAGCGTGCCGGCGGCCGGGCCGAACAACAGCGCGGCCGCCATCGTGAAGCTGTCGGAAATGGAGAAACTGACGGCCGTACCGGGAATCCGCAGCGTCGCGGATCCACTGAGGACCGTCAGTGCCGCAAGGACGTACCAGCGCTCGTCAACTGGCGAGATGGCGAGCTGGTAGAGCGAGAAAAGAATGGTGATGATGCCGGTCGTGACCACGACCGGCAGGAACACCCGTTCCGTCCACCGCCTGGCGGGACTCACCTTACGAACGACTTCCGTGCAGGCGCGCCATCATCATGGTCAGCGCACCGCATTGATCAGCGTGTTGCTCGCGATCGAATTGCTGCCGGTCGCCCCGCTGAGATCGTTGTTGCCCCACACGACCGTGTTCCCCTCGAGCACGGCGTTGCCCCACACGACGGTATTCCCCCAGACAACCGTGTTGTCTGTAACTACGTTGTTGCCCCATACGACCGTGTTTCCCCAGACAACCGTGTTGCCCCATACAACCGTGTTCGCCCATGCCGGGTGGTTGACGTTGATGGTGTTGCCCCAGACGACGGTGTTACCCCAGACGACCGTATTGCCCCAGACGACCGTTTCGCCGCCGATTGTAGACGAGCCGGCGTCAGGCGACAACGCCGCATCGAGCCACGGCGACCCGACGGCGGTCGCATTCTTGATGCCGCGGGCGAAGTTGATGGCGCCGGCACCGTTCAGCGCGCCCGCGCCCTGCGTGAGCGCGTCGTATTCCGCACCGCTGTCGTCGCGCATCAGCAGCGCGGTGTGCTGCAGGACCGCCTTGACGGCATTCGGCGGCAGCGCGCGGGTGACGTTCGTCGAGCGGTTCGCCTGGATCAATTGCGCGACGACGCCCGAGGTCACGGCGGCCGCCATGCTGGTGCCACTGAGCGTCATGTAGTCGTCGCCAGTGGTGCCCCTGACGCGCAGGGTTGGATACGTGTTGTAGAGCGTCCCCTGCTTTGCGGCGTTCGCGATCAGCCGGTAGCCGGGAGCGACGACATCGGGCTTCGCCAACGCCTCGAAATACGTGGGCCCGCGCGAGCTGTAGCCGTTGACTCGATCGTCGGACCGGCGCAGGGTGTCCTGCGTCATGAAGGAGCCGACCGTCAGCGCCGAGGGCGCGGTGCCGGGAGACGCGATACCGGCATAGCCGATTTCACCGGTGGTTTCGTTGCGGCCGTAGTTGCCCGCCGACGTCACGACCACGATGCCGGCGCGGACCGCTGCTTCAACTGATTGCACCAGTGGATCCGTCGCGGCGCTCTCGAACGGCGGATGGCCCAACGAAAGGTTGATCACATCAATGCCGAGCGCGGCGCGGTTTGCGGTCGCGAATTCGATCGCGCTGATGACGTCGCTCGTGTTTCCCCCGCCGTTGTTGTTCAGGGCCTTCAGCACCACAAACTTCACGCCCGGGGCAAGACCGGCATAGGCACCGTTGCTGAGAACGCCGGAACTCCCAATCAACCCGGCGACGTGCGTGCCGTGGCCGTAGTCATCGAACGGCGCGGCCGCGCTGCCGCCACGGGTGAAGTCATAGAACGCGCTGATCCGCCCGGTGAAGTCGGCCGACGGCTCGAGCCCCGAATCGATGATCGCAACGCCGACGCCCGCGCCGGTCCAGGTTCCCGGGACGCTCACCGAGTCGCGAACGATCTGCTGCGTCAGGAGCATTGGCGTGGCGATTTGCAGCGCCTCGATGGGTGCGTCAACGGAGATCGACTTGACGCCGGGATGCCTGACAAGCGCCCGCAGGTGCTTCGCGCGCACCGTGAACGCCCCAATGCCCGCATGGAAGCGAAGCGGCTGCTCGCCGCGGGCCTTGAGCAGGGCGTCAACAGTGCCGGCCGCCGCCGGATCAACCCGGACGATCACGCGTTGCTGGCGCTCGTCCCCATCGCGATCGATCGCCTTACGAAGGTACCGATCGAGCTTCTGCGTGCCGGAGGCATCCTCCGGCATCGGAGCGGTCTGGGTCGGCGTGCGTGTGACCAGCAGCGCCAACGTCACCGCGAGAAAGACCAATCGGCCGCGAACGACCGAGCGACGCCGCAATCGTGAATTCATAGGTGAGTTTTCCGCGTATACCAGACGGTAGACGGGGCTCAGCAATTAGTCCGCCACTCCGCCCGCCAGCTGGCGAAATCCGGACAACTCGTTGTTTTGTAAAAACTTACCTGATGGTGCTGGTACTTGGTGAGGAGCACGGCGCGGAAGACAATGTCCCGTTTCAGCGCGATGATACGGTTCTGTTATTGAACACTAGCAGGATGCGACCCCATGTTTAGAATGACTTACGGCAATAAGCCGGGGTCCCGTTCCGGAACAGTGCTGGGAAGTTACTCCTCGGTTTTCCAGTGGATCGTCTCGAACGGAATGGGATCGGCGCGGAGTCCCGCGATGTCCTTGACGATCTGTTGCGCGTGAAACCGCCCGTTTTCGATGAACCAGCGTCCCGTCCGGTAGCCGCCGCAGACGGTGCCCGCGATGTAGACGCCCGGGCGCGTCGTCTCGAACGTCGTGGGGTCGTAGATCGGCGTCCGGTAGCCGTCGTCGGCAAGGCGCACGCCCAGCGATTCGAGCAACGCGAAATCCGGGTGGTAGCCGGTGAGTGCGAGGACCCAGTGGTTCTCGATCTCGCGAGTGCCATCGGGCGTACGTAAGACGATCGATGATTCGCGAATCGTTTCCACCACCGTGTTGAAATAGGCGCGGATGGTCCCTTCCTTGATGCGATTCTCGAGATCCGGCTTGATCCAGTATTTGATTTTCTTGGACAGCGCCGATGTCCGCACGACCAGCGTGACCTCCGCGCCGTGCCGGTAGCAGTCGAGCGCTGCCTTCGCCGCGGAGTTCCGCGCACCGATGACCGCGACCTTCTGCCGGACGTATTGATACGGCTCCTTGTAATAGTGCGTCACCTTGGGGAGGTCTTCTCCAGGCACGTTCATCAGGTTTGCGAGATCGAAGAACCCGGTCGAGACGACCACGTGCCGCGCGCGGTGCTGCTCCCTGGTCGTGATCACCGAGAAGTTGCCCCGCTCGCCGCGAACGTCGAGGACGCGTTCATACAGCCGAACGTCAATCGCGGCCCGCTCCATCACGCCGCGGTAGTACTCGATCGCTTCCTCGCGCAGCGGCTTGTAACCGCGGACTGGAAACGGATACCCGCCAATCTCGATGAGGTCGGGCGTCGAGAAGAACTCCATGTTCGCCGGATACCCGACAATGGAATTGACAAGTGCGCCCTTTTCGACGACCACCGAGCTCATGCCCGCGCGATCGGCTTCGATCGCGCACGCAAGTCCCACGGGTCCTCCCCCAATCACAAGAACATCGAACATCCCCCGATCCTTGCACACGTGGGCACGAAAGTATTAGGCGACCAGTCGGCTGCCCACTTGCGGGGGTCGCTATACTGAAGTTACATGCACGACAACTCGGCGTGGGACCAGTTCGAGATCGGCAGGAAGTCCGCCCTGGGCCGCATGCGCGTAACACCGCTCGCCCTCGGTGTCTCGTCGCTGCTCGGTCTGCTTGTATCGGCGAACGCGCCCGAGGTCGGCGAACCGCTGTTGGATTCCGCGCAGTTTCTCCGCACTTACGCACGATTCGGTAACGAGGATCTCAGTCGCGTGTCGCGTGGTGAACCCGCCGCCCGCATCCTCGATGCGGATGGGGCCGAAGTCGCGATCTGCGCCGCAATCGAGATGGCGGTGCCACCCGCCTTCTACCTGGCGCGGTTTCGCGACATTGAAGCCTTCAAAACCGGCGACGCCGTTTTCCAGGCGCACCGATTCGGATCGCCGCCGGCGGCGAGCGATATCGCGGCGCTCGAGGTCGCCGACGGCGATGTCGACGACCTTCGCGAATGTCGGGCGGGAGCCTGCGGTGTGAAACTGGATCTCGCCGGTATCGACCGGGTACGGACGTTCCAGGCCTCCGGCAACGACGGCGGTGTGCGGCTCGCCGGTGCGTATCGCGAGCACCTGGCGAAGTACGCCGCGCGCTACATGACGCACGGCGACGCTGCGCTTCTCGAATACGGCGACAATGGCAACGGCGATCGCATCGGCGCCGAGCTTCGGTTAATCGTGCAGCACTCTCCCTACCTCGCGCGCGAGCTGCCGCTGCTCGGTTCTGGGATCACGCCATTTTCCGGGACACTGCCCAGGGGCCTGGAAGGATTTCTCTACTGGTCATCGGAACAAGTGGGACCGAGAGCCGTCGTCACGATCACGCACGCGATCCTGAGCGCGCCTCCGCATGGACCGATTGCCATTGCCACCAAGCAGATCTACGCAAGCCACTACTTCACGGCATCGCTTGGTTTGACGTTGCTCGCAGACCTCTCCACGCCGTCAGGCCCGCGGACGCGCATCATCTACATCAATCGTTCCCGCGTGGATGTGTTTGGCGGCGTGCTGGGCGGCGTCAAGCGCGCGATCGCCCGGTCACGAGCACGAAAGGGAGTGGATCACACGTTGCGCGCGCTGAAGGCCCGACTCGAGCAGGAGTACCGTCGCGCGACGGGTTAACAGAAACGGCGCTGGGACGGTCATCGCGACCAACTCCGAAAGAACCCTTCGGCCTGAGTTAGTGTTGACTCGATGCGATTGGAGCTGTTGGTCGCGGGCGCGGCATTTCTTGCCGGCTCGATCGCCTCGGTCTCCGGCTTCGGTATCGGAAGCGTACTCACGCCGCTGCTCGCCACGGAGGCGGGAACGAAGCTGGCCGTCGCAGCCGTAGCGATCCCCCACGTCGTGGGGACGGCACTGCGATTCTGGCTCCTCCGCGAACGCGTGGACCGGCGGACTTTCGTCTCGTTTGGGATCACGAGCGCCGCGGGCGGCCTTGCCGGCGCGCTCCTGCACCAGCAAGCCTCGAACCGTGCCCTTGCGGTCGTTTTTGGATGCCTGCTGCTTTTCGTCGGCGCATCCGAACTCACCGGCCTCATGAAACGCGTTCGTCTCGGCGAACCGGCAGCCTGGATCGCGGGCGCATTGTCGGGAGTCTTCGGCGGACTTGTCGGCAACCAGGGAGGCATCCGATCGGCTGCGCTGCTGGCGTTCAACGTGGACAAGGCAGGGTTCGTGGCCACCGCCACGGCTGTCGGCCTCGTGGTCGATGCTGCGCGATTGCCCGTGTACCTCGTGAGCGAACGAATCGGTCTACTTGGCATCTGGCCGCTCATCGCAATCGCTACCGCAGGTGTCGTCGTCGGCACGCTCGTGGGCTCACGGGTGCTGAAGCGAGTCCCCGAAACCCGCTTTCGACCCACCGTTGCGATCCTGCTGCTCGGGCTCGGCACCTGGATGATTCTTCGCGGGTGACCGTCACGTCGATGGGCTCGCGACCATGCGTGCCGCATCTTCGAAGCGCGCAATCTGGTCGCGCGTGCCGAGCACGGCAACGAGGTCCCCGGTCTCGAGACGCACGTCGCTGTCCGGATTGGACACCAGCGTTCCATCGTGGATGACGCCCACCACCGATGCACCGATCGTGGTGCGAATGCGAAGATCGGCGAGGCTGCGTCCGTGGAACGGACTATCGGGTGGAATGCCGAGCCACGTGAAATCCAGCTGGCGCGCGACTTCGGCGATCTGTGACGTCAGCGCCCGGCCCGATTGCGGATCGCCACCCGACAGCCCGTACCGTTCTCGGCGGATCGCGCTGGCCACCTCCATGATCTCGTGCGCCGGCACGTTGCAATGGAGCAATGCCTGCCGCGTCATTTCGATGGCCGCCTCGAACTCCGGGGCCGTCACTTCTTCGATCCCGAGCTGGTACAGCGCCTGGATCGCTTCGAGCCCGTCGGCTCTCGCGACGATCGGCAAATCGTCGCGAAGTTGCCGTACCGTCGTGACGATGCTGCGAGCGTCCGAGAACGCGGGCACGGTAATGAGAATGGCACGTGCGCGCGCCAGGCCGGCCGCTTCGAGCACGACGGGCTGGCTTGCGTCGCCGTAGATCACCGGGAGCCCGGCCACGCGCGCCTGCTGCACGCGACGATCGTCGAGCTCGATCAACACGCATGGGGCATTGAGCTGCCACAGCGCGTCGACAATGCCTCGGCCGACGCGTCCGGCGCCCGCCACGACGATGTGATCTGACAGGCCGGCGGGTGGAATATTGATGCTTTCGAGTGTTTCGCGGACGCGCCTCCGGCGGCAGCGCCCATAGATGACCGGGGTGAGATTCGAGATCGCCGGCGTCAGTGCCATGGTCGCGATGCCGGTGTTCAGCATGGTGGCATACAGTTCACGCGAAATCGCGCCGGTCGACTGCCCCACGCGGGCCAGCACGAACGCAAACTCGCCCACCTGGAACAGCGTGAGTGCCACTGCAAGCGGCACGACGTGTCGATAACCAAAGGCACGAACGACCGCTGCGAGAATTGCGGCTTTGCCAACCAGCACCGCAAGGATGACCACGGCGACGATGGGAAAGTTCCGCCAGAGGTAAAACGGATCGAGCAGCATGCCTGTCGAGACGAAGAACAACATCCCGAACACATCACGCAGGGGAATGACATCACTGAGCGCCTGGTGCGCGTAGTCAGACTCGTTAATCACGAGGCCGGCCACGAACGCGCCCAGCGCCAGCGACAATCCAAACGACCACGTCACGTAGCCCACGCCCAGCGCGATCGCCGTCGTCGAGAGGAGAAACAGTTCGCGCGAGTTGAAGCGCGCGACGAACGCCATCACGCGCGGAACGATGCGGGTTGCGACGAACACGATGACGACGAGCAGCACGGCGGCACGAAGCACCGCCGTCACCAGGCGAATAAGGCTGTCGGCAGACGCACTCAACTCGGGCAGCACGATCATCATCGGGACGACCGCGAGGTCCTGCACCACGAGGATGCCCAGCATCACCCGGCTCGAGAGCGTCCCCAGCCGTCCCTGCGCCTGGATGGTCTTGAGCGCGACCATCGTGCTCGACAACGAAATCAGCGCACCAAACCAGAGCGATCCGATCCAGGGCCATCCGAGCGCAACACCGATCCCCAGGCCGAGCGCCGTGGTCAGCACGATCTGGATCGTTGCCCCGGCGAGCGCCACGGTTCGCACCGGCGCCAGTTCGCGGAACGAGACTTCGAGCCCGAGCGAAAACAGCAGCAGCGCGACACCGATCTCTGCCAGTTGTTCGATGTCGTGCAGGTTGGTGACCGTGAATCCGCCCGTGAACGGCCCCACAACCACGCCCGCCAGGATGTAACCGACGATCAACGGCTGCCTGAAGCGCTGGGCCACGAACGCGCCCACGAGCGCCGATAGCAAGACGAGCGTGAGGTCGCCAACCAGTTGCATGCGTAGTGCAGCCTATCAGAACGGTTGGCGGAGACCGGAGGACGCAGGACGGTTGACGGAAAGACGTTCAGGCCGGCGCGTCGGCGAAGAGCTCCGCATGGGCCCGTTCCCGTTCGCGATCGATCTGCTCGGGAGTTGCGCCGAGGCGGCGCAGGATCGCTTCCACCAATGCGAGGGCGACCTCCCCTTCGCCCGCAAACACACTGTCAGCGCCAGCTTTTCGCAGCGCCGGCAGGTCCCGCAGGTATGGCGCGCGGGCGAGTACCCGGATACCGGGATTCAGCTCTCGCGCCATCCGGATTGTCTCTTCACTGTTTCCCATTCCGGCGGAGGTCAGCACGAGACTGCCGGCGTTTGACACGCCGGCTCCTTCGAGTGTTTCGCGTTGCGTGGCGTCGCCATACACCGCGGGCAGGCCGTTCTCTCTGAGTTCTCGGACCGTGCCTACGTTCAGCTCGACGATCGTCGGCTCGATGCCGTTTTCTCGAAGCAGACGCGTAACCGTACGGCCGGTCGGTCCGCAACCGACCACGACCGCGCGCGTGCGCGGATCGACCCGCGGATCCGAGACGGCGGCTGCACCCGCCGCTGGCTCGATCGGCACCGGATTCAGCAGTCTCCAGAGACGCGGTCGAACCGCCGTCCACCGTTCTAGTGGTCGCACGACCCGGTACAGGATCGGGTTGAGCACGATGGACACGATCGACACGGCCACCAGCGCATTCGTCGCGTCGACTGACAACACACCGAGGCTTCTCCCGATGTTGCCGAGGATGAACGAGAATTCGCCGATCTGCGCCAGCGCTATCGCGACCGAGAACGCGACGCGGAACGGGTATTTCAACAGCCGGACGATTGCGAGGGCGACCGGTTTGCCGATGAGCACAACCGCCAGGGTCACGGCGATGAGACGCGGCGACTCGAGCAGAAACCGCGGATCCAGCAGCATGCCGACCGAGACGAAGAACAGCACCGCAAACTATGACCGGTCTGCGTGTGCAAATCGCGATTGTCGGAAAGAATGCGAATCAGGACGACCGTGCTCGCCACCGACAGTGCCATTCCGAAAATGAGGCCTGCGGCCCACGTCCATCCGAAAGCCCACCCGATCGCCACGCCAAGGGCGGTCGCCACCGCACTCTGCACGACTGCGCCGGGGAACGCGACGCGACGCACGGCCAGCAGTTCCTCGACGTGGAGCTGCAGGCCGACGCCGAACATCAGCAGGATCACGCCGACCTCGGCGAATTGCTCCGCGATTTCCCTATTGGCGACGAAGCCAGGCGTGTGGGGGCCGACGAGCATACCCGCGAGCAGATAGCCGACGATCGGAGACAACCCGATGCGTTGCGTCGCGTAGCCGGCCAGGAGCGCCGCGGATAAGCCGCCGGTGAAGGTCAGGATCAGATCGAGACTGTGCATCCGAAATGCTAACCGCGATCGTTCGATGGTCTCGACACGATCAGGAGAACCCGAGGACCGGGTGCGGGACGTACGGCTCCTCGAGCTCGGCGATCTCTTCAGGCGTGAGCGTCAGTGACAACGCCGCCACTGCGTCGTCGAGGTGCTGAAGTTTCGACGCGCCGACGATCGGGGCGCTGACAACGGGCTTGTGCAACAGCCAGGCGAGTGCGACCACGGCAGGAGGCACGCCGCGGCGGCCGGCGACGTTGCGGACGCGCTCGACCACCTGGCGATCCGCGTCAACCGTTCCCGCGTAGAGCTTCTTGCCGAATTCGTCTGTCTTCGCGCGCTCGGTGGCCTCGTCCCACGGACGCGTCAGGCGACCACGGGCCAGCGGGCTCCACGGCAGCACACCCACGCCCTCGGCCGCGCACAGCGGCAGCATCTCGCGCTCTTCTTCGCGGTACATGAGGTTGTAATGGTTCTGCATCGTCACGAAGCGGGTCCACTCATGCCGATCCGCGAGGTACTGCGCCTTGCAGAACTGCCACGCGAACATTGACGAGGCGCCGAGGTAGCGCACCTTCCCGCCCTTCACCAGATCGTGCAGCGCCTCGAGCGTCTCCTCGATTGGCGTCGCGTAATCCCACCGGTGGATCTGATACAGATCCACGTAATCCATCCCAAGCCGACGGAGACTGTTGTCGATCGCGGTGAAAATCGCCGTGCGCGATAGTCCGCCCCCGTTGGGCCCTTTGCGCATCGGGTAGAAGACTTTCGTGGCGACAACGACTTCGTCCCGGCGCGCGAGGTCCCGCACGGCGCGGCCAACGATCTCTTCGCTCGTCCCATCCGAATACGTATTCGCGGTATCCAGGAAATTGAAGCCAAGCTCCAGCGCGCGTCGGATGATCGGACGGCTGCGTTCTTCGTCGAGCGTCCAGGGATGCGCGCCGCGTTCGGGCACGCCAAACGTCATGCATCCAAGACACAGTCGCGAGACATCCGTTCCCGTGTGCCCCAATTTGACGAACTGCATCTCCTCACGCTATCCGAGAACCCGCACAATGGACAAGAAAACGCCTTGCGACCTGCCGTCGTAAGCCAGTAGGATCGCGGTTCTCCAAACGGGCCCCTGCGACGGCAAACCAGGAGGCGCCCATGAGCACTCTCGCGAAGAACCTGGCGCGGACGGTGTTCGTCCCCGCTGCGACCCTCATTCTTCAATCAGCATTTTTTTGTCATGCCGAAGCCGTCTCGCCGCGGCAACAGACGCAGACGGTGAACGTGGATTTCGATCACCAGGCGGACTTCGCGCGCTGCACGAGCTATTCCTGGGTCCAGGGCCAGCCGGCCCGGAATCCATCCGTGGACAGCCTGATCGTGTGGCACATCGACGAGGCGCTCAGGGCGAAAGGGTGGACAAAGGTCGACCAGGGCGCCACGTGCCTGGTCCTGTATCAAGCTTCGCTCAGCGAAGAGAAGCCCGCCCAGACCTGGGGCCACGGCATGGGATCCGGGTGGACCATCAGCGGCGGCGTCCCTAACCTCAGGATCAACCGCATTCTCAAGGGCATGTTGGTCGTCGACATAGGAGATGCAGAGTCGAAGCAGATCATCTGGCGTGCAATCGCGACGGATACGATCGCAGACACCGACCGGCAAAACGAGAAGAAGCTCGACGAGATCATGAAACGCATGTTCAAGGACTTTCCCCCGGGGGCCGCGACGCCAAAGATCCAGTAACGAAGGAGTGGCGTATGCAACCCGTACTTGCTTTCAATCAGATTCACGGAGGGATGCTGGCGGTCGTTGGCGGAAAGGCCGGCAATCTCGGCGAGATGAGCCGCGCCGGCCTCCCGGTGCCACCGGGTTTTTGCGTCACGACTGACGCGTACCGGCTCGCGACCAGCGACGACAGCCTTGCCAGGATTTTGGAGGACATTGCCGCGACAGCCCCCACCGACACGATCGCCCTGAGCGGCCATGCCGCGCGCGCACGGTCGGCGATCATGGCGATGAAGATGCCGGCGGTGATCGCTGCCGCGGTCAGTGACGCGTATCGGAGCCTTGGCGACCGGCAGCCAGTCGCGGTGCGCTCGTCGGCAACCGCGGAGGACCTGCCCTTCGCGAGCTTTGCCGGCCAACAGGACACGTACCTCAACATCGTGGGTGTCGACGCCGTGCTCGATGCCGTCCATCGCTGCTGGGCGTCGCTGTGGACGGATCGTGCCGTGTCGTACCGCGCCACGAACGCCATCGATCCTCGAAGCGTGCAGCTCGCGGTCGTCGTTCAACGAATGGTCGACGCTGCGGTCGCCGGCGTCATGTTCACGGCCAATCCCGTTACAGGAAAGCGTTCAGAAACCGTCATCGATGCGAGCCCTGGCCTCGGCGAAGCGGTCGTCTCAGGCGCGGTGAATCCCGATCATTTCGTGGTCAAGACCGCTACAGGCGAGATCGTCGAGCGGCGGCTGGGCGACAAGCGGCTTGTGATCAAGTCGACGGCTGGCGGCGGCACCACGCATGTCACGCGAGATGCCGCGGACAACACCTACTGCATCTCGGACGCCCAGGTTCGTGCGCTTTCCGCGCTCGGTGCGCGCGTGCAGGCGCATTACGGCTCGCCACAAGATACGGAGTGGGCCATCGACAGCAGTGGCGTCCCCTGGCTGACGCAGGCACGATCGGTGACGACGCTCTTTCCACTCCCGGCCAGGCCGTCTTCAGAAGACCTTCGCGTCTACTTCTGCTTCAGCCTTGCGCAGGGTTTGCATCGACCGCTGACCCCAATGGGTCTCTCCCTCATGCCCGTGATCGGGACATCCGTCGCGCGCACGTATGGCCTGCCAATCGCGGACCCACTGGTCGGGCCCTCAGGTGTGGCGCAGGCCGCCGGGCGACTGTTCTTCGACATCACGACCTTGATGCAGCATCCGATTGGACGCGAGGTCTTTCCGAAAGTCCTTGATGTGATGGAGGCGCGCTCGGCGGTTGTGCTGCGGAGCCTTCACAACGATCCACGACTGCCCGTCTCTCGCTCGCGGTGGCCATTCCTGCGCCGCATCGCGCGCATCGGCATGCGTTTCAAGATTCCGTTCGTTGTCCTGCGTGCCGTGATCAGTCCAGCGGCAACCAGGCAGCGACTCGCGACAATGGAACGCGATCTCGTGCGCCGCGCGACGCCGCCGGACAACCTGAGCGCCGCCGAGCGACTCGAGTTCGTCATCGACATGCTCGGGCGAACAGTGATCCCGATTATGCCGCGCGTGATGCCGGCCGCCGTGGCGGGATTCGCGATGCTCGGCCTGGCAGCCAAACTGCTCGGCGACGATGCCGAGGGGGACGATTTGCAGGGCGTGCTCCGGGCGCTTCCGCACAATGTGACGACGGAAATGGACCTGGAGCTCTGGCGGGTTGCCACGATCATCCGTCGACACGCCACGGAAGCGCAGCTGGTGCGCACCACGCCGGCACAGGAGCTGGCGGCGATGTACACCGCCGGAAACCTTCCTCCGGTCGTGCAGCGTGAGCTTTCGGCGTTTCTACAGAAGTACGGTCACCGCGCGGTCGCGGAGATTGACATCGGCGTCCCACGCTGGTCGGAGGACCCTGCGCACATTCTTGGTGTGCTCGCGAACTATCTTCGGCTGGACGATCCGAAGCGCGCCCCTGATGCGATGTTCACAACAGGGGCCGCCGAAGCGGACACACTGGTCGCGACCCTCACGGAACGAGCCCGGCGCCGCGGCTGGGTGCGCGGCTGGATCGTCGGGTTTGCGCTCGACCGCGCCCGGCAGTTGGCCGGCCTGCGCGAACTGCCAAAGTACTACTTCATCGTCGTGCTCGCACGTCTGCGGCGTCAGCTGACTCTCGTCGGCATGGAGCTCGCCGCACGAGGACTGGTGAGCGCGCCCGACGATGTCTTCTTCCTGACGTTGCGTGAAGCCCGAGCAGCCGTCGCCGGTGAGAACATGACGGACCTGGTGCGACATCGGCGCGAAGAGTACGCGCACGAAATGCGGCGTCGTCACGTGCCGCGCGTCCTGCTGTCGGACGGGACCGAACCGGAAGCGCAGATCATGGCCGCGCAAAAGGTCGATGGTGCGCTGACCGGCACGCCGGCATCAGCCGGTTCAGTCACTGGCCAGGCGCGCGTGATCATGGATCCGGTCGGCGCGCATCTCGAGCCTGGCGAGATTCTCGTGGCGCCGTCGACCGATCCCGGTTGGACACCGCTCTTCCTCACCGCAGGCGGCCTGGTGATGGAGATGGGGGGCGCCAACTCGCACGGGGCGGTGGTCGCCCGCGAATACGGGATCCCCGCCGTCGTCGGCGTCAACGGCGCGACCAGCCGGCTGTCCACGGGTCAGGCGATCACGGTCGACGGGACGAACGGCGTGATCACGACCGCGGTCGCGCCAGCCGGGGCATCGACGAATCATGCTGCGATGACAATGACTTCGTGATCCAGGATCGCCTCGATCTCGATTTACGCGCTGCATCATCTCATCAAGCACGTGCCTCTGCACGGTGTCGTGACCGCGCCGTGGCGCTGCAGCCAGGATGGACCTATCACGCTCTCGACGTGTCATGAGCTGACGTCCCGTTCGCTCCAGCGGGAACTCCGCTCACAACAATTGGGCGTTGTCAGACAGCTCGCGACGTACCATCACCACCGCGCGCGGATATCCTTAGGCGAAGGTCGACACTACGCCTCCGCACGCTCATGGCTCCAGTAAAGCAGACACATGCCATGAAACCGCTGCGCCATCCGCGCCGGCTCGTCATCCTTGCCGCCGCACTGACGGTGCCGGCGTTCGTCATCGCCGCCCAGGTCTACGCGGCCTATCGGATGCGGGGAGTGCCGATTGCGTTCCTCGCGGCACTCGCCGTTCAGCTGTGCCACTGGGAGATCTGGGCGGTCGCCGGGCCGTTCGTCTGGCGCCTTGCGGAGCGTTGGCCGATCGATCCTGCCGATCGCACGCGGGCGCTGCTCCATCACGTGGCAGCCGCTCCTGCGGTCGCGGCCGGGGTGCTCGCTCTGAACCTGGTCGCCTATCACATCCTCATCCGATTGCCGGGCGTGTCGGGATGGTTCAACGGAGTCGACCGCTCGGTGGCGGTAAGCGCGTTGATCTATACCGTTTCGTACTTTCACCTCGAGCTCCTCGTCTATTGCGCGATCGTGGCCGTCGCGCACGCGGTGAGAAATTCCGCACTCCTGCGGGCAAGGGAACACGAAGCGCTCAGGCTCCAGGCGGAGCTGACCGGCGCCAGGCTGACGGCGCTTCGCACGCAACTGCAGCCGCACTTCCTGTTCAATACGCTGCACACCATCGGGTCGCTCGTACTTCAGCGGCAGAACGAGCGGGCCGTGCAGCTGCTCGCGGAACTCGGGGAGTTGCTTCGAAGCACGCTGGCGCATCGGGACACCGATCTCGCTCCGCTCGGCGACGAGATCGCGTACCTGCGCCGCTACCTGCGAATCGAGGAAGCGCGGTTCGGCGATCGCCTGCAGGTCCAATGGAACATCGACGCGGCCGCCATGGACGCCATGATTCCGCCGTTCATTCTTCAACCGATCGTGGAGAACGCCTTCCGCCACGGCATCTCACGTCGCGCGGAGGACTCGATCCTCAGCATCGCCGCCGCCGCGGAAGATGGCTCGCTTCGGATCACGATTTACAACGACGGGCCGCTGCTCGCGCACAACTTCTCAGTTCACGACAGCAGCGGATATGGCCTGAAGAACGTGGCCGAGCGGCTCCGAACGCGAAACCCGGCCGGCCGGATCGACCTGGCCAACACCGACGGTGGCGTGCGGGCCACGATCGTCCTGCCGCTCTGGACGGCAACCAGCGCGAGGGCCGTCGGCTGATGC
>JBKOZS010000137.1:0-15810 GCA_046726015.1 Acidobacteriota bacterium | reverse complement strand
GACCAGTCGGATCGGGGAAGACGGCGCTGCTCGACAGCCTGTGTAAGCAGTTGCGCGATCGCTACAGCATTGCGGTGATAACCAACGACATTTACACGTACGAGGACGCCGAGTTCCTGATGCGGTCGGGGGCGCTTCCGCTCGAGCGCATTCGCGGCGTGCAGACGGGCGGCTGCCCGCACACCGCGATTCGCGAAGACACTTCGATCAATCACGAAGCCATCGAGGAAATGATTCGCACGTTCCCCGACGTGCAGATATTGTTTCTCGAGTCCGGCGGCGACAATCTGGCCGCGTCGTTCAGCCCGGAGCTCGTCGACGTCAGCATCTACGTCGTCGACGTCGCCGGCGGCGACAAGGTGCCGCGCAAGGGAGGTCCCGGCGTCACGCGCAGCGACCTGCTCGTCATCAACAAGATCGATCTGGCGAACTTCGTGGGCGCCGACCTCGACGTCATGCAGCACGATGCCACTGCAATCCGCGGCGGCAAGCCGATCGTGTTCACGAACCTGAAAACCGGCGAAGGGCTCGACCAGGTGATCTCGTGGATTCAGCACGACGTGCTGTTCGAGCCGCTCGCCCCGGAACCGGGGTCAGACCCGGCGCCCGCGTGAACCGCGCCCGCGACCTGGGTCTGACCCTAGTTCAAAGATTGCAGTTTCTGCGTACTGAACGGACTCAATGCGTCAGATTGTGCAAGAGAATGTGGGGTCTGACCCCAGTTGCGGTCTCGCGGGCGGGGCGGAGCTGACGTTCGCCCGCCGCGGGGACGCGACGGTGTTGACGCACGCGCGGGTGGAAGCGCCACTCAAACTCGTGCGGCCGTTCGCGCTGGACGATGGACGGCTGGTCGTGCCGCTGATTACGCTGGGTCCGGGACTCTGCGGCGGCGACGTCTGCACCATCGACGTGCACGCCGACGAGGGCGCACGCGTCATCGTCATGAACACCGCCGCGACGCGCGTGCTGGGCATGACCGATGACGCGCAGGCCGTGCAGCGCGTCCGGCTGACGGCGGGTCCGGCCGCGCATCTCGAGTACTACCCCGGACTCACCATTCCATTTCCCGACAGCGCGTTCGTCCAGGAGATCGCCGCGACCGCCGCAGCCGACGCGCGTGTCGGCATCCTCGAGACGTGGGCCCTCGGCCGCGCCGCCCGCGGCGAATACCTGCGCTTCCGTCACGTGCGCAGCCACACGACCGTGCACGTCAACGACAGGCTCATTTACGCGGATGCGACGTTGTTGGAGCCGGGGACGAACGCGTTGCCGGGCGCAGGCGTTCTCGATCGGCGGCGGTACCTCGTGTCGGGATTCTGGTACGGCGCGGATGTGTCGTCTGACCGCTGGGGTCAGACCCGGGACGCAGCGTTACACACGTCGCTTAGTGCATTCGGGCAGTCGAATCCCGGGCAGGTGTTCTTGCGTGCGCTGGGAGATGATGCGCAGGCGTTGGACGCCGCCGTCCGTGACGCGCTGGCGCGCGTCGCGGACGCGTGGAAAGTCTCGCCGCTTCGTCTGGAGCGATTTCGCTGCTAGTCGTCGCTCGGATTAGAACCGCGCTTCGAGAAAGGGAGAGTCTTCCTCGTCTTCAGCGGACGGAGAATAGCCGTTTTCCTCGAGCGTGCGATTGATCTCGCTCTTGAGCCATTCCGACGGGTTCGGCTTGATGGCGCGCAGCGCCTGCCACTCCCCCTCGGTCAGATTGATCGCGATGAATCGGCCCGTTCCCTTTTCCATTCTCCGCCCCTCCTTGCCGTCCTCGTCAGCGTAGATCGCGCGCGGCCATTCCCTGCATAGAATTGCAGCATCCCCGCCATCTATTTAGGTCATAAGCCACCAAAATCTGCATTCCAGGCGGGTTCAGTCTGCTAATTGGGGACAAGTGACAGGCAATGGCGCACCAGGGATTCGTACGTGCCAATGGCCGAGTGGACTTCGTCGAGCCGGACGTGCTCCTGCTGAGTGTGCGCGACGAGGATCGACCCCGGCCCGAACAGGAGCGGCGTGCCCCAGCGATCGAGCAGCGGCACATCGGTCGTGTATGGGAAGGCCACCGCGGGAACGCCCGGCACGGTGTGAAAGCGAACCATCGGCACGCGAAGGATTTCCGTGATAGTGACCTCCGGTTCGAGCGCCCGCGACCTGGCCAGCACGTCATCGGCCGGTCCGATGATCCGGAACATCACCTCTGCCGACGCGGACGGCGAGATCACGTTCGGCGCGATCCCTCCTTCGATCAATCCAATGCTGTAGAACGTGTCGCCGAGCTCCGGATCCGATGGCCACCGGATCGTGCGCATGCGGACGAGGACGTCGATCAGCTTGTCGATCGCCGATTCGCCGTGTTCCGGCACCGCGGAGTGGGCGGCGCGCCCTTTCGCGTCGAGGCGCAAGCGCAGCATGCCGCGCGTGGCGATGGCAAGGCGGCTGTCGGTCGGTTCCCCGTTGATCAGGAACTTCGATCGTGCCGCCGCGGCGTTCGCGACCTTGGCGCCATCGCTTCCGCGTTCCTCGCCGACAACGAACAGCAGACCGACGCGGCGCTCGCCAGACGCGCGCAGCCGCTCGCACGCGGCCAACTGCGCGGCGAGAATGCCCTTCGCATCGCAGGAGCCGCGACCGGTCAGCCGTCCATCGCGCACGTCGCTCGGGAAAAACGGCGGCACGCAATCGAAGTGCGTCGACAACACGACGCGCGGGTCGTCCAGCCGCGCGTAGACATTGAATCGTCCGTCCGCGACCGGCTGCCGGTCTACGGTGTAGCCAAGCTGCGACAGTTGCGAGGCCAGCCACTCACCTGCCGCCTGCTCGCGACCGGTTGTCGAATCGATATCGATGAGTGCCCGGGCAAACGCGATCGGATCTAGCGAATCCATTGTTCAAGCGCGGTGCGGGCGCTCGTGCGCTCGTCGCGATACTTGACTATCACAGGTGTCGCGAGCGAAAGACCCCAATCGCGTCCTGGACCACCGGAGATCGGACGTGTGCCCGGCACGACGACCGCCCCTTCGGGCACGACGAGCGGCTCCCCTGGAGAGGGTTCGATGATCCGATTGTTCGGGATGTCGTAAATGGGTGTCGAACCGGTGAGCACGGCACCGGCGGCGAGCACGGCCCTGCGCTTCACAACCGTTCCCTCGTACACCCCGCAATTGCCGCCAATGAGGACTTCGTCCTCGACAATCACCGGCAGTGCGCCGACCGGTTCCAGCACGCCGCCGATTTGTGCGGCCGCGCTGATGTGCACGCGCTTGCCGATCTGCGCGCACGACCCCACCAGTGCGTGCGAGTCGATGAGCGATTCTTCATCCACGTATGCGCCGATATTCACGTACATCGGCGGCATGCAGATCACGCCCCGCCCGAGGAACGCACCGTCACGGACGCTCGATCCGCCCGGCACGATCCGGATCCCTGCTGAAGGATCGACTCGCTTCAGCGGCAACGTGTCTTTGTCGATGAACGGCCACCGCCCGTGATCGGCCGAAACATCGGCAATCGCGCCGAAACGAAAGCCCAGGAGGATCCCCTGCTTCACCCACGCATTGACTCTCCAACCAGAGGAAGATGTCGGGTCAGGTTGGGCCGCGCGCACTGTTCCCTGCGACAACGCGGCACGCAGTTCGCCGAACGCAGAACGCGCCTCATCGCGCGGAGCATCGGCACCAGCTGCCGCCAGCCGCTCGATCGTTTCCGCGAGGACGGCCGTCGTCATGCGGGAATTGCGGCGGCCAGGCCGAGCGATTTCAGCACGGCGGCAATGCGCTCACGAGACGCGGGCCGTGGCGGCACCATCGGCAAGCGGTACGTCTCTTCGAGCAGCCCGAGCATGGCCATCGCGCTCTTCACGGGAATCGGATTCGACTCGATGAAGTTGACCTGGAGCAGCGGCATCAATCGCTGATGCAGCTGCCGCGCCGACGCAAAGTCGCCTTTCTCCGCAAGCTCCGCGAGACGGCTCATCTCCGCCGGTATTTCATTCGACGCAACAGAAATGATCCCGCGTCCGCCGATTGCCATCAGCGGCAGCGTCAACGCATCGTCACCCGAAACCACGGTGAACGTGTCTGGCACCGAGGCGCAGATCTCGCACATTTGCGTCATGTTGCCTGACGCTTCCTTCACGCCGACGATGTTCGGGATCGATGCGAGTCGGACGAGCGTGGCTGGATCGATGTTGCATCCGGTGCGCCCCGGCACGTTATAGAGAATGATTGGCAACTCGAGGGCTTCGGCAATCGCGCGATAGTGCGCGACGAGGCCGTCCGGCGTCGGCTTGTTGTAGTACGGCGTCACCGAGAGGATGCCATCCGCGCCGGCGCGCCGCATGCGCTTCGCCGCGTGAATGACCTCCTGCGTGTTGTAGCCACCCGCACCCGCGAGCACGGGCACTTGCCCCTTGGCCTGCTCGACAACCAGCTCGACGACCCGCACGCGTTCTTCTTCGGTCAGCGTCGGGCTCTCCCCTGTCGTGCCGCACGGCACGAGGAAGTGGATACCGGCATCGATCTGGCGCCTGGCCAGCCGCGACACACCCGCTTCATCCATGGACCCGTCGCGCCTGAACGGCGTCACGAGCGCGGTTCCGCATCCGGTAAATGGTCGTCGCATTGGTTCCTCCGTTGACTTCGTCGCCTTGCACGCTTCGCGTATCGCGCCTCGCGCGCCTCGAACCCCGGCAGCCTCAGAGTCCCAGCACGTCTTTCATCGAATACCAGCCCTGCCGACCCTGAATCCATCGGGCCGCTTCCAGCGCGCCGCGGGCAAACGCCGCGCGATCGCGGGCGCTGTGCGTGATCGTAATCGTTTCCGACCCAGCGTCGAAGCCCAGCGTGTGCGTGCCGGGAATCGCGCCGGCGCGGGTTGATGCAATCGGCACGTCAGCCGTATACCCGCCCTGCCGCAGCGCGCGCTCCATGACAAGCGCGGTGCCCGACGGCGCATCTTTCTTGGCCGCGTGATGCAGCTCGTGAATCCATGCGCCGAACGCGGGCTGCGCGGCCATCAGGGCGCCGGAACGCTCGATGAGCGCGAGGAACAGGTTGACGCCAATCGCGAAGTTCGGTGCGGCCACGACGCCGATGCCGTGGCGTGACGCCAGGTCGCGCATCTCCCGTTCACGCGGCTGCCATCCCGTTGTGCCGATGACCAGTGGCGTGCCGCGCGGCGCAAGCTTTTCAAACGTGCCAGGCACGCACTCAGCGGTCGAAAAATCAATCGCAACCGCTGCATCGGGCCATTGATTCGCGGCGTTCCTGCTCGCGACGGCGCCGACGACCTCGAACCCGTACTCGGGCGCCAGGTTTTCGACCAGGCGCCCCATCCGGCCGTGGCCGATCAACAGGAGCCTGGCGTTCGCCATCAGCGGGTGCCGGCCAACTCGAACAGCTCGTCGTGTAAGTGCTTCATGGCTTCTGGAGCCGCACTGTTCGACAGCACCATCGTCAGGTTTCGTCGTGACGCCGCCTGCGAGACCATGCGCAACGGGAACGTGGCAAGCGCGCCGATCACACGCGACGCGGTGTCGGAGCGCCGCCGGAGATTCTCCCCCACAACGCAGAGGATCGCCATGTCTTCTTCAACGCTCACGTCCGCGAACTCGCTGAGCGCCGAGACAATTTCCGGCACGCGCCGGCGATCGTCAACGGTGACCGAGACGCTCACTTCCGACGTGGTGACGACGTCGACCGGCGTGCGGTAGTGTTCGAACGTTTCAAACACGCGGCGCAGGAAGCCATAGGCCATCAGCATGCGTGTTGAGGTGATGTCGATGACCGTGACGCCGCGCTTGCACGCAATCGCCGTCACCGGACGATCCTCGTCAGGTGGCGTTCCCGTGATCAGCGTCCCTTCCACCTCGGGCCGCCGGCTGTTGAGAATGCGGACCGGGATGTCGCGCGAGATGGCCGGCAGGATCGTGCTCGGGTGCAAAACCTTTGCGCCGAAATAGGCCAGCTCCGACGCTTCGCCGAATGTGAGTTGCCGCACGAGACGCGGCTCCGCGACGATGCGCGGGTCCGCCGTCAACATGCCGTCGACATCGGTCCAGATCTGGATCTCCGATGCGTCGATCGCCGCGCCGATGAGCGCTGCGGAGTAGTCGGATCCGCCGCGGCCGAGTGTGGTCGTCGCGCCATCGGGCGCACGGCCGATGAAACCTCCCATGACAGCGACGCGCCCATTGGCTACGAGCGGACGGACGGATTCCGCTGCCGCCTCCGTCGTCGCATCTGGAAGCGGCACTGCCTGCCCGTGTGACGTGTCGGTCATCAGCACGGATCGCGCGTCCACGAAGTCGGCATCGATGCCGTGCTCACGCATGGCTGCAGCGACCAAGCGGCTGCTGAGCAACTCGCCAGTTGCGGCGACGCGATCGAGCGCGCGCGGGTCCGCGTGGCGCAGCACGTCAATTGCCTGCACAACCGCACGCAGCTCCACGAACTCGCGTTCGATATCGCGCACGACCTGAGCAGAAGATGCGCCCAGCAGCCGAAGCGCTGCGTCACCGTGACGCCGCGACAGCGCCTCGACACCATCCTGCACTTCCCCCGATCGTCCCGTGCTGGCCGCGTCCGCGAGCGCGAGCAGGCGATCTGTGACGCCGGACATCGCCGAGACGACGACTACCGGCGCGGCGCCGGACTCTTTCGCGCGTCTGACGATCGAGATCAGTTGCTCGATGGCAGCGGCGTCGGCCACCGAGGTGCCGCCGAACTTCATGACCACGGTGCGCATCAATCTTCCCCAATGAGTCCGGTTGCCAGCATCAGTTCCGCATTCAGCACGGCTGCGCCGGCGGCACCGCGAATCGTGTTATGTCCGAGCGCCATGAGCTTCACGCCGAGAATCGGGCAACGCCTGACGCGGCCGACCGTCACCGTCATCCCGCCGTCGCGCTCGACATCGCGGCGCGGTTGCGGGCGATCGGGCGCGGCGCTGACCACGATTGGATTTGGCGGCGCGGTGGGCAGCTTGAGCGCCTGCGGTTGCCCCTTGAACGTCGCGAGCGCGTTGCTCACCTCGTCGAGCGATGGACGTGACTCGAGCGCGATCGAGATCGTTTCCGAGTGTCCATCGATCACCGGGACACGGTTGCAGTGTGCGCTGACCGTCACCGCGTGCGGCGTGACCCCCGAGTCGCCGACCGCGCCGAGGATCTTGCACGTCTCGCTTTCCATCTTCTCTTCTTCACCCGAGATGAACGGCACGACGTTCCCGATAATGTCCATCGACGAGACACCTGGATAACCGGCACCGGAAACCGCCTGCATCGTCGTCACGAGCACGGATTCGAGGCCGAAGCGCCGCAACGGCGCCAGCACCATCGCGAGCACGACTGTCGAGCAGTTGGGGTTGGTGACGATCGCGCCGCGCCAGCGCCGGTTGTTCCGCTGGCGCTCGAGCAATGAGAGGTGTTCCGCATTGATCTCGGGAATGAGCAATGGGACGTCCGCGTCCATGCGATAACAGCGCGCGTTGCTGACGACCAGGTGTCCGGCGGCGGCGAACGCCGGCTCGATGTCTTTCGCGGCGGTCGCGTCGAGCGCCGAAAAGACGAGCCGCGGGCCTCGACCCGGCACGCAGCCATCGACGCGCGAGTCGCGAACCTCCTCCGGTGGCGCGTCGCTCAACCGCCATGGCGCCGCGTCCGCATAGGTGCGCCCTTCGGATCGCTCGCTGGCGGCCAACCATGCGGGTCGAAACCACGGATGGCGTGCGAGCTGCCGCACGAACTGCTGCCCGACCATTCCGGTGGCGCCGAGAACTCCAACGTCGATCCGTTTGCGTACGGCCTGCATGTTCACGCCCTCCCGGGCGTTCGCGCAAAAAAAAAACCGCCGGCACCTGATGAGGGCCGGCGGTTCGTGAATCCTGCTGCGAGCTGATCTTTTATCAGATCAGGAGCACACCTTCACCACCGGCCAGGCGAATTCGCTTGGCCCGCTTTCGAGTGGTGAAGCAAGTGCTCGTCATCACTGTGACGAATCTTATCGCGCCGGCGACCCGCCCGTCAACGACCATTCATTTGGGCACAACCGTAGTGTCGTTCTTGGTCAATCCCGGCGCCCGCGTCAGGTATGTCGACGACGAGAGCACGATCTGATCGATCGACAGCCCGTCTTCGCGCGTCTGGATGCGGATCGTCTGCGGACCGCTGACCGCAAACACGATCGTCGGGCCAAGCACGCCGACACCGTAGCCGTTATCCTGCCACCCCCACCCCGCCAGGCCGCACCCACTGCAGTCCTCGAGCACAAACGTCGTCGCACTGGTTGAACCGATTCGATAGATCGGCTGGCCGGATGCGTTGATGGCGCCGGAGAACTGGACGAATGCGGAATCATTCGCAAACGCATCGCGATCCGCACGCCCGCGGATCCAGAGCCGGTACTGCCTGCCCGCGTCCGCGTTGAAAGTCCACTCGACGAAATTCGTGGGCGTCGCAAGTGGTGCGGTGAGTTTCGCGGCGCCAGCGTCAGGATGCGACACGCGGGATCCGCCGGCAGCGGACGGATCGGTTACGAGGCGCCAGCCGCCGGCAACCCGGGTACGGTCGCCGGCGTACAACACGATATCGCGTGAAGGCGTCGACGCAGACTCCGCGGCGACGAGCAGTTCCGGCGCATTCGCTCCGGCCTCGCGCGCATTGAAGCTCAGATTCGGCAGGCTCGACGCATTGCTGCGGAAGATGAGAGACACGACGTTACGTCCCGCGGCCTTCTCGCTCCGAAGGTACGACATCACGTCCCACTCGTGCCATCTCGCGATGGCATCAGGAATCGTCGTCACGTCGAGCACGGGGGTGCTCGACGCCGGTCGAGTGTTCCAGGTGACCGCTGTTTCGCTCCACGCAATATTCGCCACGCCGAACACGTCGACCGGAATGTTGGTAGATCGCCTGTCGGCGATCGCGCCAAACATGCGCACCGTCGCGGTGCCAATCGTGGCTACCGAGCGCAGATCGAATTTCAGGAGCGTCTCGCGCACGAAACCAGGATCGGAGCTGAACTTCAGTTCGAGCCGCGGGCTGGTACCGAAGTTCGTGGACGCAGAGGCGCCGCCGCGGACGAACGTATCCGCGGTCGTCGTCATTCGCGTCGCGGCGGCAAACCGCGCTGCATACGTCGCCGGCGATGCCGGCGTCACGATCGCGTGCGAGGGGGCGCCGCCATCGGACCATCCCATGGCCAGCCAGGGCTGACCGCTGCTGTCGTTCTGAGTGGCTGCGCTGACGTTCAGTAGGTAACGTGCCCACGATGTGACGGTGCGCGGACCGACTACGGTGGTTCCGTTTACGCCAACTGTCAGCCCCGACGGTTCGGTGGCGAGCGTCACGTTGACGAGTCGTGGATTGAAACGCTGCGACACCGTCGTGCTCGCGCCGCTCGCGTCAGTAGCCGTCAACCGGATCTCCAAGAAGCTTGTCGTCGTGGCGGCGAGATCTTCCGGCGCCGGCGCGGTGATCGTGATGCCGTTGCCGCCTGCCGCGGTCAGAAACGGATGCGTGTGCGTGTTGTGGTGCAGCAGGACCGTCCACGATAACGCCGTGTCCGGCAACGTGCCCTGTTCTGCATCGGTCGCGGTGCCGCGAAGCGTGACGACATCGCCGACCGCGAACGTGGCGCTTGTCGTCGGCGACGTGATCCGTGGAGAGGGCGGCGCGTTGCCGGCACTGATGCGAACCGTTGCGGTGGCGCGCGCGCCGGGGCTGTCGGTCACCGTGACGACCGCATCGAACACTCCGCTGACGGTGTAGGTGTGCGTCACGATCGCGGCTGTGCCGTGCGCGGTACCGTCGCCGAAGTTCCAGTCGTACGTCAGTGCGTCGCCGTCAGGATCGCTGCTGCGCGACGCATCAAAGCGCACCGACAGCGGCACAGGGCCGGTCAGGGGTGATGCTGATGCCGTCGCGATCGGCGTGCGATTGCCTGT
Organism: Acidobacteriota bacterium; assembly: GCA_046726015.1. GTDB lineage: Bacteria > Acidobacteriota > Vicinamibacteria > Vicinamibacterales > 2-12-FULL-66-21 > QHWT01. The sequence continues at coordinate 5,874 of JBKOZS010000137.1, read as the reverse complement.
GAACGCGATGCGATGGACCTGCCCGCCATTCGCATAACTGGTGTAATACAACGCCTGCGTGCCGTTGTGCGGCCCAAAGATCAGCGAGACGGCGCTGTTGGCGCCTAGTCCCGTGACGAACGGCGCACGCGAGAACGATCCGCCAGCCGCGGGCGTCAGCGTGAAGATGGTCCCGCACACGTAATCGCTGAAGATGTAAGCGCCTTCGTACGCGGCGGGCCAGATGCCGCGCGGCACGAACGCCCCGCCGGTGATCGAGGCGCAGCCGGTCGTGTGCCCGTACGCGTGGATCGGGTTCGTCAGTCCGGCGGGTGGCGTGCCGCAGTTCGTGGTCGAACCGTTCACGCAGTTCCCCTCGCGAATGTTCCAGCCATAGTCGGCGCCGCGCTGCAGGAGATTGATTTCTTCCCACGTGTTCTGTCCGACGTCGTTGATGAAGATGCGCGTGCCCGTTGCGTTGGGATCCACCGCAAACCGGAACGGGTTGCGAAAACCGGACGCGTAGGTCTCCTGGCATCGCTGACCCGCCGTCGTTCGTCCGTTGACGTTGCATCGCGCGGTGCCCGCGCCGAGAAATGGATTGTCCGCCGGTATCCCGCCGTCACGGGTGATCCGCAGCAGTTTACCGAGCAGGATGTGCGAGTCGCGCGACGCATCGTTCGCCCCCGCGCATCCGCTGTTTCCCGCGTAATCGCATCCGCCATCGCCGGTCGTCACATACAGGAAGCCATCCTTGCCGAAGTGAAGATCCCCGGCGTTGTGATTGCCGTTGGGCGACGGAATGTTGTCGATCAGCACGACTTCGGTCGCTCGATCGATCACGCTGGACGCGGGCAGGACGAAGCGCGCCACGCGATTGACAGGACTATTGGCTGTGTTTTGTTCGCAGACGCCGAATTTCTTGAAGGTGTAAAAGAGGTATACGAAGCGGTTCGTCGCAAACGCCGGATCGACGGCCACGCCAAGGAGCCCGCGTTCGCTGTTGGTGCAGATGCTCGTCGACAGGTTCAGTGCGCTGGCCGCGAGCAGCGTCCCGTTCTGGACGACGCGCAGCTGACCGGTCTGGGTCGTGATCAGCAGCCGTCCGTCGGGGGTAAACGCAATTGCGGTCGGTGCCGCGACCGTGGCGATCAGCGTGTCCTGGAATCCCGCCGGAGGAGCGGCGCGCACCGTGGCGGCAATACTGATGAGCAGCGCGGCGCAGGCGATGGCGGATAATGGACGAGCCACGAGGGAGAGCTATGCGCAGCAACGCGCATACCGACGCGCCCCGATTGATCGCTGCAGGCTCAGGCTTCTTCTTTCCCGGATTTGTAGCTGCCGAGGGTCCTCACCCATTGGGTGAACTCGCCCAGGTCGGCGAGCGCGCGCCCGCACGCGAGCGAGTCGCGCGCGACATCCACGTCCACGTAGAACATGTACTCCCACGGCCGGCCGCGAATCGGTCGCGATTCGAGCTTCGTCAGGTTGATGTCGCGAAGCGCGAATCCCGCGAGCGCTCTAAATAAGGTGCCCGGCTTGCTCTGGAGCGCAAACACGATCGAGGTTTTGTTCGCATCTTTTACGTCGCGCCCGCTGCGCGCGATGACGAAGAAGCGCGTGATGTTCCCTTCGAAGTCCTGGATTGACTCGCGCAGGACCTCGAGACTGAACACCTCCCCCGCCCGTCTCGACGCCACCGCCGCCGCATCGTCACGCCCGCTCTCGCGGACCATCTTCGCCGCGCCCGCCGTGTCGTACACGGCTACGATCTCGACCCCCGTGAGCTGCTGAAGAAAGTCCTCGCACTGCGCGAGCGCCTGCGGGTGCGAGTAGACCACCTTCACCGCCTCCATCGGTGTCCCGGGGAGCGCAAGGAGGCAGTGGTCCACGCGCAGTTCCACTTCGCCGACGATCGGCAGCTCGTGCTCGACCAGCAGGTCGTAGTTGCGATGGATGCTGCCGCCGATGGAGTTCTCCATCGGCAGGATGCCGTGTGTCGCGCGGCCTTCTTTCACGGCGCTGAACACGTCCTCGAAGCTTTTGCACGGCAACACGTCGGCCTTCGGCGCAAACCGCAGCGCCGCCGCCTCGCTATAAGCCCCTGGCTCCCCCTGAAATGCAATTCGCACGGTCGTTACTATACACAACGAGCCTGGCGTTGTAGGTCAACTCGCCGACAGACAGCAGACGAGGTACGTTTCACGTATCGCGGGTTACCGTAAACGAAAGGGGTGGGTCGGCTGGGCGAACATACGCTGAATGTTTTGTGCGCCGGACGCTGGCGGCCGACTTGCTGCGGTTGCTCCGCCCCATGGCAACGCACCCTGCGCGGAGAACAGCAAGATGCGTCCTAACCGGCAGATCTCAGCCACAAAGGGGATCCTCAGCCTTATCGTCTTCGCGCTCGTCGTCGTTCTCGGAAACTCACCAGCCTCCGCGACGCGCGGACAATCGCGAAGCCCCAGTGTTACCGTCGGGGCGGCCGCCGCTACTGCTTCGAACGTTCACGAAGCGCGAGCCCTGAACAACTACGCGAACCTTCCTGTCACGTTCATCGAGAACGTGGGCCAGACGGACGCGCGCGTCCGCTACTACGCGCGGGGCAACCGGTTTGGTTTTTACCTGACGCAGAAAGAGGTGAGGCTCGCCTTCACGAACAAGAATGCCGATTCAGGGATTGCGCTCGCGCTGCGGTTCATCGGCGCCAATCCGCAGTCCCGGATAGAAGGTGCGGACCGCGCACCCGGCGAAGTCAACTATCTTCATGGCAACGATCCAGCCGCGTGGCGCACGCACATCGCGCGTTATGGAGAGGTTGCGTACCGCGAGCTCTGGCCCGGCATTGATCTGCATCTGCGCGAGCAATCCGGCGTGCTCAAGTACGAGTTTCACGTGCAGCCCGGCGCGCGCCCCTCGGACATCCGCCTGGCCTACTCCGGAGCCACGCGGCTCTCGCTCGACAAATCGGACGCGCTGCTAATCGATACGGCTGCGGGCGTCCTGAGCGATGCGGCGCCGGTTGCATACCAGGACATTGACGGCACTCGCGTAGACGTGCCGAGTACATATGCGCTGCAGGGATCCGGCCGGTTCGCGTTTGCGATTGGCAACACCTACGATCCCGTTCGCGAACTGATCATCGATCCCGGCATCCAGTACACAACTTTCCTCGGCGGCGACAGCGACGAAACCGGATCAGGCATCGTCGTCGATGCATCGGGAAATGCCTACATCGGCGGCACCACGCAATCGCCGAACTTTCCGACGACGGTCGGGGCATTCGATCGGACCGGCGCGACGAACAATTTCGCGGAAGCATTCGTCAGCAAGCTGAATGCACAGGGAACGGCCCTCGTGTATTCGACCTTCATCGGTGGAAGCGACATGGAGTTCGGGCGCCGCATCGCGATTGATGCGGCCGGCAATGCCTATCTCACCGGGCAGACCAAGTCCTCGAACTTCCCGGTCACCGGCAACGCCTTCGACAGGACGCTCAACATTCCGCCGAACTGCCCGAGATGCGCCAACGACAACACCGACGGCTTCGTGACCAAGCTCAATGCGACGGGATCCGCGCTGGTGTATTCGACATATCTGGGTGGAACCGACTACGACAGCCCGCGCGGGATCGCGGTGGATGCCGGTGGCAACGCCTATGTGATCGGAGAGACGCTGTCAGCGGACTTTCCCACGACGGCAGCCGCCTTCCGCAGAACGAGCAGCGGTAGCTACGACACGTTCGTCACGAAGCTCAACGCGGCGGGGTCGGCGCTCGCCTACTCGACGTTCATCGGCGGCACGCAGGTGGACAACGGTGAGCGCGTCGCGGTGGATGCCGGCGGCAATGCATATGTACTCGGCTTCTCGAGTTCGCTCGACTTTCCCACGACGGCCGGCGCGTTCGACAGGACGAGCAACGGCGACTTCGACGCCACGCTCACCAAGGTGAACTCCTCCGGTTCCGGCCTGGTCTACTCCACGTATCTTGGAGGCGCGGGCAGCGACACTGGCGCAGGCCTTGTCGTCAATGATGCGGGTGAGGCGTATGTCAGCGGCGGCACCGGATCGCTGAACTTCCCCACGACGGCTGGTGCGCTGAGCACGCCGCCGGACGGCAGCGATGTCTTCGTGACGAAGTTCAACGCCGCCGGTTCGGCGCTGGTGTATTCCGCGGTGTTCGGCGGTACGGCCGGTGACGGGGCCAACGGGATCGACCTCGACGGCGCGGGCAATGCATGGATCGCCGGCGTCACGACCTCCACGAACTATCCGACGACCGCAAATGCCGCGGATCGATCGGCAAACGGCGGCGCCGACGTGTTCATCTCGGAACTGAACCCGACCGGTTCGGCGCTTCTGTATTCCACGCTCCAGGGAGGCTCGCAGACGGACGTCGGCATCGACGTTGCGGTCGACAATCTCGGCGACGTTTACGTGACGGGCAAGACCCAGTCACTGGACTTCCCCGCCACCGTCGGCGCGTTCGACACCGTCTTTGCCGGCGACCTCTCGATCTTCTGGGGCGACGCGTTCGTGACCAAGATCGACGTCAGCGCCACCACCAACGCTCCGGTGGCACCGCCGGCGACGCCCGGCACGCCCACGCTCCTGGCGCCGGCCAACGCCGACACGCCGCCACAGCCGATCACATTCGACTGGACCAACGTAACGAGCGCAGTCTCGTACACCATTCAGATCGACGACTCGAGCGCGTTTACGGCGCCGCTCGTGCGCGATGTTTCAGTGACCGACTCGATGTACGCCACCAGCGGCCTGGCGACGGTGACGCACTTCTGGCGCGTGCGCGGCGTGAATTCCGTAGGTGCCGCGGGTCCTTGGTCGGCCGTGCGCAGCTTCACACCGCAGCAGGCGCCACCTCCGCCAACGCTCGCCTCGATTGACATCAATCCGGCGACCGTAATCGGCGGCGATCTGTCGAGCGGGACCGTGGTCCTCAGCTCCGGCGCGCCGGACGGCGGCGCGATGATCTCGCTGTCCAGCAGCAATCCCGCGGTCGCGAGCGTGCCGGCAACCACCACCGCGCCGGCAAACAGCTTCACCGCTGGCTTCACGATCGCGACGGCGACGGTATCGGCCAGCACCATCGTCACGATCACGGCGAGCTACAACGGCACGACGCGATCCGGGAACCTGACCGTCAACCCGCCGGGATCGTCGACGAGCACGTTGACGAACCTGTCGGTCAGTCCGACGAGCGTCACTGGCGGTTCGAGCGCGCAGGGGGCCGTCGTCCTGTCCGCCGCGGCAACAGCCGCTACGACGGTTGCACTCTCGAGCGGTAATCAGAGTGTCGCTGCGGTGCCGGCGAGCGTCACAGTTCCGGCCGGTTCTCAGAGTGCTGTATTCGCGATTTCGACGAGCAGTGTCACGGCCTCCACGCCGGTGACCATCTCCGCAACGTTGAACGCTGTCACGAAGACCGCAACCCTGACGGTGACACCGCCGTCTCCACCGCCGCCTCCGCCGCAGACCGCGACACTGACCGTGAACGCGACCGGCCGCACCGGCGAACGGATCACGTCAAGCCCCGCCGGGATCAATGTGGCGACCGGAAGCAGTGGCTCGGCGTCGTTCAACGTCGGGACATCGATCACGTTGTCCGTCTCGAACGGCCGCGACGCGATCTGGTCTGGCGCGTGCTCCAGCGGTGGCAATAGGGCCAGGACCTGCACGTTCACGCTGAACGCGGCCGCCACGGTGACTGCCAACGTCCAGTAACGGTTGTCGGCTGGGCCCGGTTCGCCTTAGTATCACGTGCGAATCAGTGGAGGAGCACGTATGAGACGTGGATTCGTTCTTGGCGCGCTCGTCATCGTCGGGGCGCTCTCGGCGGCGCTCGGTGCAGTGGAACGAGGAGCGCAGGCCGGTGCC
>JBKOZS010000136.1:0-15219 GCA_046726015.1 Acidobacteriota bacterium | reverse complement strand
TAAATGCACAGGGTGCGTAAGGTGCTTTGGGTGCTCGGGGTGCGAAGGGTGCTCGGGGTGCGAAGGGTGCTCTATCAGAGACGCGGCAGCCTGAGTACCGCACTCACCCACGTTTCGCACCTTGAGCACCTCGCGCACCCTGTCTTTACGATTTCGCTGGATCTTTCTTCTCGACGTTGATCCCGAGGTCCGCGATCGCCTTCTGCACGAGCTTTGCGTCGACCTGCCCTTCCTTGAGCAGCTCGGAGAGCGTGCCGACGGTCACGAACCTCGCGTCGACTTCGAAGAAATCGCGCAGTGTCTGGCGATCTTCACTGCGGCCGAAACCGTCGGTGCCAAGCGAACGAATGTGCCGCGGCATCCACCGATCGATCGAGTCGGGAAGCACCTTCAGATAGTCTGACGCCGCGACGAACACGCCGGGTGCATCCTCGAGGCACTGCGTCACGTACGGGACGCGCGGTTTCTCCGTGGGGTGCAGCATGTTCCAGCGCTCGCAGGCATGACCGTCGCGATAGAGCTCCTGATAGCTCGTCACGCTCCAGACATCGGCCGCGACACCGTACTTGGCGAGGAGTTCCTGCGCGGCCACCACCTCGTTGAGAATCGCGCCGCTGCCGAACAGCTGCGCGCGCAGCTTCGACTTCGGGTCGGCAGCCGTCTTGAGGAGGTACATGCCTTTCAGGATGCCCTCGCGGGAATCCTTTGGCATCTCGGGCATCGCGTACTGCTCGTTCATCACCGTCAGGTAGTAGAAGATGCTCTCGCCGTCGTGATACATCCGGCGGATGCCGTCCTGGATGATCACGGCGAGTTCGTACGCGTATGCGGGATCGTACGAGATGCAGTTCGGATAGCACAGCGAGTAGACGTGGCTGTTGCCGTCCTGGTGCTGCAACCCTTCCCCTGCGAGCGTCGTGCGTCCGGCCGTGCCGCCGAGCAGGAACCCGCGCACGCGCGAGTCGGCGCCCGCCCAGATCAGATCGCCCACGCGCTGGAAGCCGAACATCGAGTAGTAGATGAAGAACGGAATCGTGTTGACGCTGTGCGTCGCGTAGGCGGTGCCGGCGGCGATGAACGACGACAGCGATCCCGCCTCGGTGATGCCCTCTTCGAGGATCTGCCCGTCCTTCGCTTCCTTGTAATAAAGGAGCGTATCCATGTCGACCGGCTCGTAGCGCTGGCCGATGTGCGAGTAGATGCCGACGGCGCGGAACAGCGCCTCCATGCCGAACGTGCGCGCTTCGTCGGGGACGATCGGCACCACGAGCTCGCCGATTTCCTTGTCGCGCAGCAGCTTCGACAGCATCCGCACGAACACCATCGTCGTCGACGCCTTCCGCCCTTCCGTGCCCTTGTAGAACTCTTCGAAGAGATCCTCGAACGAGGCCTTCAGCGGCTGCACGGTGACCCGTCGCTCCGGCACCCATCCGCCGAGCGCCTTGCGGCGCTCGCGCATGTATTCCATTTCCGGGCTGTCGTCCGCCGGCCGGTAGAACGGCGCCTCCGCGATCTGCTCGTCCGAGATGGGAATCCCGAACCGCGTGCGGAACGTCCGCAGGTCCGACTCGTTCATCTTCTTCTGCTGGTGAGTGATGTTCTTGCCTTCACCCGCCTCGCCGAGACCGTAGCCCTTGATCGTGCGCGCGAGGATGACGGTTGGCTGCCCCTTCGTTTCGACCGCAACACGGTAGGCGTTGTACACCTTCAGCGGATCGTGGCCGCCCAGGCGCAAGCGTTTCAACTGATCGTCGGAGAGATGCTTGACCATCTCCAGCAGGCGCGGATCGCTGCCGAAGAAATGCTCGCGGAAGTACGCGCCGGATTCCACGGCGTACTTCTGGAACTGGCCGTCGACGACCTCGCCGAGCCGCTTCGCGAGGATGCCATCCTTGTCGCGCGCGAAGAGCGGATCCCAGTCGCAGCCCCAGATCACCTTGATGACGTTCCAGCCAGCGCCGCGGAAGATGGCTTCCAGCTCCTGGATGATCTGGCCGTTGCCGCGCACCGGTCCATCGAGCCGCTGCAGGTTGCAGTTGATCACCCAGATCAGGTTGTCGAGTTTCTCGCGCGCGGCGAGCGTGATCGCACCCAGCGTCTCGGGTTCATCGGTTTCGCCGTCACCGAGGTACGCCCAGACCTTGCCATCCGACGTCTTCTTGAGCGCGCGATCTTCCAGGTAGCGATTGAAGCGCGCCTGATAGATCGACATGATCGGGCCGAGCCCCATCGAGACCGTCGGGTACTGCCAGAAGTCGGGCATCAGCCACGGGTGCGGATACGATGAGAGGCCGCCGCCCGGACGCAGCTCGTGACGGAAGTTCTCGAGCTTTTCAACCGACAGGCGTCCTTCCAGGAAGGCGCGCGCGTAGATGCCGGGCGACGCGTGCCCCTGGAAGTAGATGATGTCCGATTCGCCGTTCTCGCCGTGGCCGCGGAAGAAGTGGTTGAACGCCACCTCGTACAGCGTGGCGGCTGACGCGTAGGTCGAAATATGACCGCCGATACCATCGGACACACGGTTCGCGCGCACGACCATCGCCATCGCGTTCCATCGGATCAGGCTCTTGATGCGCCGTTCGATCTCCTGGCTGCCCGGGAGCGGCACTTCGTCTTCCGGCCGGATCGTGTTGAGGTACGGGGTGATGGCCGAGAACGGCAGGGCAACGCCCCGCGTCTGCGCGTGTTGTCGAAGGGTCGACAGCAGCCGGTGAACGCGGCCGCGGTCGCCCTGCTGGATGACGTAGTCGAGTGACTCGCGCCATTCGCGCTGTTCGAGAGCTTCGAGCTCGGCGTTGTCGCGTGGAGCGGTGTGTCTCATTGGGGATGAATCCTCGAGGAATCTTGTCGGGCTACAATCTGCCTATTCTAACCCCGGATCCACACGGATGGACACGGAAGTCACGATGCGCTTCACCTAGACCCTGGTGCTCATTTTTTCACTCGTCGCCGCCTTTCCGGGGCGCGCTCAGGACGTTACAGCGATGCCAACGCTTGCCGAGCTTCAGAAAATGACCGCGCGGTTCGCGCCCGCGGATATCGGCGCGGACGTGTCCGCGCTCCCGAAGAACGAACGCGACGCGCTCGCACGCCTGGTGGAAGCGGCGAAAATCATGGACGCGTTGTTCCTGCGCCAGGTGTGGGCCGGCAACGATGCGATGCTGCAGGATCTCGCGAGGCGGGCCGCATCGCCGGCAAGCCCGCGCGCCGCACGCGCCGAAGGCGCCCGCCTGCACTACTTCCTGATCAACAAGGGACCATGGGACCGGCTCGACCACAATCGTCCCTTCGTTCCCGCTGCGCCACCGAAACCGGAGTCGGCGAACTTCTATCCCGCCGGCACGACCAAAGAGGAAGTGCAGAAATGGCTCGACAGCCTCTCGGGTGACTCGAAGGCGGCAGCAACCGGTTTCTTTACGACGATCCGCCGCAGCGACGAATCATTCGTGGCCGTGCCCTACAGCATCGAGTACCAAGGGGAGCTCGCGCGGGCCGCGGCCCTGCTGCGTGAAGCCGCGGATCTCACCAGCGACGCGACGCTCAAGAAATTTTTGACGGCGCGTGCGGATGCGTTTCTCAGTAACGACTATTACGCCAGCGACGTTGCCTGGATGGAGCTCGATGCCGCGATCGAGCCGACCATCGGTCCGTACGAGGTCTACGAGGACGAGTGGTTCAACTTCAAGGCGGCCTTCGAAGCGTTCATCACCGTGCGTGACGAGGCGCAGACAAAGACGCTGCAGTCGTTCAGCAGTCACCTGCAGGAGCTCGAAAGCAACCTGCCAATCGATCCGAAGTACCGCAACCCGAAGCTTGGCGCGCTGGCGCCCATCGCGGTCGTGAACGAGATCTTCGCGGCCGGCGACGCGAACCGCGGCGTCCAGACCGCCGCCTTCAACCTGCCGAACGACGAGCGGGTCGTCCGCGAAAAGGGCACCAAGCGGGTCATGTTGAAGAACGTGCAGGACGCAAAGTTCAAGATGGTGCTGCTGCCGATCTCGAAGATCGCGCTGCCGGCCGCAGACCAGCCGAAGGTTTCGTTCGATGCGTTCTTCACGCACATCCTGATGCACGAGTTGATGCACGGTCTCGGCCCGCACAACATCACGGTCGCCGGAAAACCGACGACGGTGCGCCAGGAATTGAAGGAAACCTACAGCGCCATTGAAGAAGCCAAGGCGGATGTGTCCGGTCTCTGGGCGCTGAGGTATCTCGCCGACAAAAAACAGATCGAACCCGCAATCGCAAGAACGATGTACACGACGTTCCTGGCGTCGGCGTTCCGGTCGATCCGCTTCGGCGTGAACGAGGCGCACGGCCGCGGGATTGCGGTGCAGCTGAATTACTTCATTGACGCAGGCGCATTCAAGCCGCGGCAGGATGGCACGTTCACCGTCGACACCGCGAAGATTGGCGATGCCGTCACCGCCCTGACGCGCGACATCATGACGCTGCAGGCGGAAGGCAACTACGCAAAGGCGAAGGAGTTGATCGATCGACTGGGCGTTGTGCGCCCGGAAGTGCAGAAGGTGCTCGACAAGCTGGCCGGCGTGCCGGTCGACATCGAACCGAAATTCACGACCGCAGCAGAAATTACGAGACCGAAGGCAGAAGACGGAAGACAGAAGTAAGAGGTACTTCCGCCTTTCGTCTTCCGGCTTCCGCCTTTTCTGTTCTTACGGAAGCTTCAGGATCTGGCCCGGTTTGATCTTGTCCGGGTCACTCAACTGGTCACGATTCATCTCGAAGATCTTGGAGTAGGCATTAGCATCGCCGAGGTGTTCCTTGGCGATCTTGCTGAGCGTATCGCCAGCCTTCACTGTGTAACTTTTCGTCGAGGTGGCGGTGCCGCTGGTGCCGACTGTTTGCGCTTGGGGGACAACCCTAATGTCGGCGTTGATGTCGTTCTGCCAGTCAGGAATCGTCTTGATGGCATTCCAAATCTGGTTCTTCTCGTCCTCGGACTTCACGGTTCCCTTGAAATTGAGCTTCTCTCCTTCCTGCTGAGCCGCCCCGTTGAAGCCCAGCCGCTTAGCCGTCTGGATGGCATAGTCGTACTTGCCACGCAAATCCATGTGTCCTCCTTTGCCAAAGAGCAGGAGTACTCAAGGCATGTGCCGCCGACGTACGACCTCGACGGCAATGTCGGGGCGATCGCTGATGATGCCGTCGACGCCCCAACCGAGCAGCCGCGTGATGTCCGATTCGTCGTTCACGGTCCACACTTGGACGGCAACGCCCGCACGATGTGCGTACTCGACAAACCGCGGCGACACCACGCGCGTCGACCCGGCGATCTCGGGGACCTGGTAGGCATTGTACTTCGGGTGTCGAACGGGCCATCGACACCACGAACGATAGAGCGCCAGACGCGTTTCCTCCTGCGACGATCCCGTGAGAATGCGCGGCTCGTACGCGCGCGCCGCCCGCAACACGCGCGTGCCGAACGAACCGAGCGACACGCGATCGATCGCCTTCGCGGCGCGCACGTCGTCTATCGTGCGGCGTGCGAGTTCAGGCTCGTTTGCTTTCAACTCGATGATGAGTGGAATGTGGGGATATCGCGTCAGCACATCGCGGAGCGTGGGTATGCCAATGCCCGTGCCCCGGTATGGGTAACTGAGATGGCCCGGGTTTGACGTGACGCTGAAATTGTAAGCGGCGTCAAGCCGCGCCAGCTCCCCCGCCGTCAGTCCCGCGAGCGCCCCGCGACCATTCGTGGTGCGCTCGAGCCGCTTGTCGTGATGCACCACCACGAACCCGTCACGCGAGAGGTGGACGTCGAACTCCAGCCCGTCGGCGCCCAGTGAGAGGCCATGATCGAAAGCGGCAATCGTGTTTTCCGGCCGCAGTGCCGCGCCGCCGCGATGGGCGAACACCTGTGGACGCCCAAATTGCAGCGCTGGATGAGGTCGCACTGGCTGATTGTAGACTGACGCCTGCACTGCCGAGGGTCGAGTTCGAGGACCGGGGTCCGACGTTCTGTCCGCCCGTGAACCTCGAAGGTGCGAGGGCGCCGCGGGCCACAGCCGGACCTCGAACGGACCTCGAACCTCGGGCCTCGTACCTCGGCACGCGCCAGTCCTGTTAATATCGGACTGTATGCCCTCCTCCAAGGCTGGAACCCTGGGCGCGCTGCGGAAGGACCTCGACGCCGGGCGCGTGACGCGGCGCCCGGTCAAAATCGAAATCCGAGAAAACCTGATCCGTAAGCTGCGCGCGAACGAAACGCTGTTCCCCGGGATCGTCGGATACGACGATTCGGTGGTGCCGCAGATCGTCAACGCGATTCTGTCGCGCCACAACTTCATCCTGCTCGGCTTGCGCGGGCAGGCGAAGTCGCGCATCCTCCGCGCGCTCACGTTGCTGCTCGACGAGGAGCTGCCGGCGATCCCTGGCTGCGAGATTCACGACGATCCGATCGCGCCGCTGTGCGCCGCGTGCCGGAAGCGGATTGTCGCAGCGGGAGACGACCTGCCGATCGAATGGCTGCCGCGCGACGCACGCTATGTTGAAAAGCTCGCGACACCGGACGTCACGATCGCCGACATGATTGGCGACCTCGATCCCATCAAGGCGGCGCGCGCGAGCCTGCAGCTCTCCGACGAGATGACGATGCACTACGGCCTGGTGCCGCGGGCGAATCGAGGCATCTTCGCGATCAACGAGCTGCCCGATCTCGCCGGCAAGATCCAGGTCGGCCTCTTCAACATCCTGCAGGAGGGAGACGTCCAGATTAAGGGCTACCCGGTGCGGCTGCCGCTCGACCTGCTGATGGTGTTCAGCGCGAACCCCGAGGACTACACGGCGCGCGGCAAGATCATCACGCCGCTCAAGGACCGCATCGGTTCCGAGATCCGGACGCACTATCCAGCGAGCCGCCACCACGCGATGCAGATCACGGAGCAGGAAGCGTGGACGGCGCGTGACGGCACCGAGCTGCAACTCGCCATTCCCGAGTTCGTGCGCGAGGTCGTCGAAGAAGTCGCCTTCCAGGCACGCCAGGACCAGAAGATCGACAAGCGCTCCGGTGTCAGCCAGCGGCTGCCCATCTCACTTCTCGAAAACGTCGTCTCGAACGCGGAACGCCGGGCGCTGGCCACGGGGGAAACACTGGCGGTGCCCCGCATCACCGACATCTACGCGGCGTTGCCGGCGATCACCGGCAAGTTCGAGCTCGAATACGAGGGGGAGTTGAAAGGGGCCGACAACGTCGCGCGCGAGTTGATTCGCGCATCGGTCGGCAGCGTGTTCAACGGCTGGTATCCGAGCGCGGACCTTCGGCGGGTGACGGAATGGTTCGACCTCGGCGGCACACTGCACGTCGACGACACGCTGGCGGCGGCGGAGTTGCTGGCGCGGACGGCGGAGGTGCAGGGGCTCCACGAGCTGGCTCGCGAAGCGCGCCTGGGCAAGAAGCCGGCCGATCCCATGCTGGCATCGGGCGTGGACTTCGTCCTCGAGGGGCTCTACGCCCAGCGGAAGATCAGCCGCTCCGACGAGGGACAGTTCCAGGCGGCGGAACAGGTGAAACGCGCGCCGCGCATGGCGGCGGATCCGCTCGCCGAGCGCGAAATCCCGAATCTCGGCAACAAGAAGAAGTACTACAACTAGCGCCGTGGCCCGCTATCGCTACTCGAAGTTCACCGGCGACGATCTCGATGGGATCGATCTCGAAGAGCTGCTCTCGAAGCTCTCGGATCTGCTGTTGTCGAGCGGCTTCGAGAATCCGTACGGCATTCCGTACGACGATGATGATCCCGGACATTCGTGGCAGTCGCTGCACGACGCGATCATGGAAGCGTTGCTGAGCGGCGGCATGCTGTCCGAGGAAACGCTCGAGCGACTGCTGGGCAAGGACTGGCAGACGGCGGAAGACGCCGAGGAGCGCCTCGACGCGCTGATTCAGAAGATCATCGAGAAGCTGCAGGCGCAGGGGTACCTGACGGGCCCGCCCGACATGGAACGCGAGCGCGAGCAGCGCGAGCGCCCGGGGGGCGGCGCCGGGATTGGCAACCCCGAGCAGTACCGCTTCGAAATCACCGACAAGAGCCTCGACTTTCTCGGCTATCGCGCGCTGCGCGACCTGCTCGGGTCGCTCGGCAAGAGCAGCCTCGGGCGTCACGACACCCGCGAGATGGCCACCGGCATCGAGGCAAGCGGGGCGCCGAAGCGCTACGAGTTCGGCGACACGATGAACCTCGACGCGAGCGCGACGATCCTGAACGCCGTCAGGCGCACGCGCCGCGGAGCGGCCGAACCCCGGCAGGCGTCCGGCATCGCCGTCGACTACGAAGATCTCATGGTTGCGCAGGGAGAATATCAAAGCTCCTGTGCGACCGTACTGATGCTCGACTGCAGCCACAGCATGATTCTTTACGGGGAGGATCGGTTCACGCCGGCCAAGCGCGTCGCGCTCGCGCTCGCGAACCTGATTCGACAGCAGTATCCGGGTGACGCCCTGAAGGTCGTCCTCTTTCACGATTCCGCCGAGGAAATCCCGCTCGGCCAGCTCGCGCGCGTGCGTGTCGGGCCGTACTACACGAACACGCGCGAAGGGCTCCGCCTCGCGCGCCGCATCCTCGAACGGCAGCAGAAGGACATGCGGCAGATCGTGATGATTACCGACGGCAAGCCATCGGCGCTCACGCGCGCGGACGGACGGATCTATCGCAACGCCTTCGGCCTCGATCCGTTCATCGTGTCCGAGACGTTCGCCGAGGTGGCTGCCTGCCGCAAGGCCGGCATCCTGATCAACACTTTCATGCTGGCGCGCGACTACGACCTGGTGAGCTTCGTGCGCAAGGTGGCGGAGATCTGCCATGGCAAGGCGTACTTCACAACGCCTCGAACCCTGGGTCGTTACGTGCTCATGGATTACATGGACAAGAAGACGCGGACAATACATTGAAGATTGACGATTGCAGACTGAAGATTGGACGGATTGGCGATTGGCGATTGAAGACTGGGATTGGCGATTGAGGAATGGGATTGCGGATTGCCGATTGAAGAATGGATTGGCGATTGTCGATTGGGGTTCCCATTCGTCAATCGACAATGGATTCTCCAATCGTCAATCGACAATCGAATCGCGAATCGCCACTCCAAGTCGGCAATCGGCAGTCGCCAATCCGTCAATCGGCAATCTGCAGTCTGCAATCGGAAATTGACATGCTGCCACCCTCCATCCCCATCTTTCCGCTGCCAAACGTCGTCCTGTTCCCGAACGTCTTCCTTCCGCTGCACATCTTCGAACCGCGCTACCGGCAGATGGTGGACGACGCGCTGAAGGGCGATCGCATCATCGGGATGGTCCTGCTTCGTCCCGGGTGGGAGCGCGACTACGAAGGACGGCCCCCGGTGTATCCCGTCGGCTGTGCCGGCGTCATCACCCATGCCGAGCGCCTGCCAGACGGCCGCTTCAACATCGTCCTGCGGGGCATGGAGAAATTCCGCGTGATGTCGGAGGACGGCAGCCGGCCGTATCGGCTGGCCGACGTGGAATCGATCAGCGAACCTCCCGCCGAGAACTACCGCGCGCAGATGCAGGGCGAACGGCGCCGGCTCGAGGCGCTGCTCGTTCCGCAGCCTGAAGGACAGCGCGATCCGAAGGTCCCCTCGTCAATGCCAGACGAAGATCTCGTCAACGCCCTCGCGCAATACCTCGAGTTCGAGCCGGTCGAGAAACAGGCACTCCTCGAGCGCGACGGTCTCCTCGACCGCTGCCGCTCGCTGATTGAGTTGCTCGAGATGAAGGTGCTGGTCTCGCGTCACAGTTGGGACAGAGACGGAGTGCACTGACGAACGGCTCAGGGCTCAAGGCTCAGGGCTCAGGGCGGCTTATGGCTAAACCGACTCATGGCCTTGAGCCATCGGAAGCCTAAGCCCCTTGAGCCTTAAGTCCTGAGCCCTGAGCCGCTCTTCAGCGCTTGCGCGGTGGCGGCGCGGGCTTGTACTCCACGAGCAGATTGCTGACGATCGCCACGGGCCGTCCGGGCATCACGACGGTCTCGTGACCGTATGGCGTCATCGCGTCGAACGTTTCACCGAGCAAGCTGACCTGATCGATCCCTGCCGGAATCGTGACGTAGACCTGCTCGTTCCCCACCGGCGCCACCGCCTTCACGCCGCCCGGCCCGGCGCCACCTCCGATTCGATCGAACAGGTCCGAGGCGTTGCGAAACTCTCCCTGCACCGCGGCGCGTTCGATGAGGTCTCCCTTCATCGACAACACGCCAATGATCGCGCGATAGCGCGAGTAGCCCTTGCCATTCTTCGTCAGCTCCTCCGAGTACGTGTGACGGGCGTGCAGGTCGAACGACAGCGTCGCCGGTCCCGTGTGTGACGGCAGCGTCACGACCACGCCCTGCGCCGGGTCGAGGCCTGCAGGGATGTCGCAAAAGCTCCTGATCGTTTTCACGCCCATGCCGAGGAGCGACGGGCACGTCGTCTGCGGCGTTGCGGTCTTCGGGGCGGCGGCAGGAGCCGGTTTTGCCGCCGGTTTCTTCGTTTGCGCTGGCGCGCCGCGGGTCTGCGCGTACACCGATGACGCCGCGAGCGCGACGATGACCAGGAGGCCGGCAAGACGACGAGCGCGATGCATAGTCCAAGTATAATTTTCATCGCACGATGAGCACATACCCCTCACGCATCGTGTGCCTCACGGAAGAGAC
This sequence comes from Acidobacteriota bacterium, assembly GCA_046726015.1. Lineage (GTDB taxonomy): Bacteria > Acidobacteriota > Vicinamibacteria > Vicinamibacterales > 2-12-FULL-66-21 > QHWT01. The sequence continues at coordinate 4,546 of JBKOZS010000136.1, read as the reverse complement.
CACCGAGACGCTGTATCTCCTCGGCGAAGGCCATCGCGTCGTCGGCGTGTCAGGCTACACGGTGCGTCCCCCGGAAGCGCGCGAGAAGCCGAAGGTGTCGGCGTTCATCAACGCGCGGTTCGACAAGATCGAGGCGCTGAAGCCCGATCTCGTGCTCGGCTTCTCGGATCTCCAGGCGGACATTGCCGCGGAACTGATTCGGCGGGGCTACCCGGTCTACACCTTCAATCAGCGGACGGTTGCGGAGATCCTGCAGATGATCCGCATCGTCGGCGCGCTGGTCGGCCGCGGCGATGCGAGCGAGGGGCTCGCGGCGAAGCTGGAAGCGGAGATCGAGGCGGCGCGCGCACGAGCCGACGCGCGGCGACGGCGTCCGCGGGTGTTCTTCGAAGAATGGGACGACCCGCTCATCTCCGGCATCTGCTGGGTCGACGAGCTGGTGGAGATTGCCGGAGGCGAGCCGATCTTTCCCGAGCTGCGCGACAAGCGCCTCGGCAAGGAACGCATCGTGGATCCCGCGACTGTCGTCGAGCGCAATCCCGACGTGATCGTGGCGTCGTGGTGTGGAAAAGCGATGAAGAAACGAACCATCGTCGAGAGGGCCGGATGGGATCGCATCTCCGCGGTCCGCGACGATCGGATTTACGAAATCAAGTCGAGCTACATCCTGCAGCCGGGACCGGCGTCCCTGACAGAAGGCCTGCGGCGCCTGCAGGAGATCCTGTCAGCGCCGGCCGCTTGATCAGCTCGAGGAACTCCATGCGCGTGCGCGCATCCGACTGGAACGTGCCGAGCATCGAGCTGGTCAGCGCGAACGCATTCTGCTTCTCGACTCCGCGCATCGCCATGCACAGGTGCGTCGCCTCGCAGACCACCGCCACGCCGAGCGGCTGAATCTTCTCGCGAATCGTTTCCGCGATCTGGTTGGTCATCCGCTCCTGGATCTGCAGCCGTCGCGCGAAGACCTCCACGAGCCGCGGGATCTTGCTCAGGCCTATGACTCTGCCTTGCGGAATGTATGCGATATGACAGCGGCCGAAGAACGGCAGCAGGTGGTGCTCGCAGAGGCTGTAGAAGTCGATGTCCTTGACGATCACCATCTCGTTATAATCGACGCTGAACAGCGCGTTATTCAGCACCGAGTTCACGTCGGCGGTGTAGCCGCTCGTCAGGAACCGGAGCGCTTTTTCCACGCGCAGCGGGGTATTGAGTAAGCCTTCGCGCGTCGGATCCTCACCGATCTCCGCGAGCAACTGACGGATGATCTCCTGCATCCTCATATTGTATATGGCGGTCTCGGGTGTCCTGCTGCAGGCGGACAACCCCGACCAGCTGTACGCTCATCGGGAGGATCTCGCAAGCGCGCGCGCGGCTGAGAAGATCTGGGCCGAGCGGCTCGCACAGAATCCGAAAGATTTCGAATCTGCCTGGAAGCTGGCGCGCGCACGCTACTGGCTGGGCGGGCACGCACCGGAGCAGGAACGCAAGGCGCTCTACGAGGCGGGTATCGCCGCCGCGCGCGCAGCGATTGCGGCTGCTCCAGGCCGGCCCGAAGGACATTTCTGGGTCGCGGCCAACATGGGTACGCTCGCCGAATCGTTCGGGTTGCGGCAGGGCCTCAAGTATCGAGGCGAGATCAAGAAGGAGCTCGAGACCGTGCTGAAGATCGATCCGGCGTTTCAGCAGGGCTCAGCCGACCGCGCGCTGGGCCGCTGGTACGACAAGGTGCCGGGGATGTTCGGCGGGAGCAACAAGCAGTCGGAGGAACATCTTCGCAAGGCGCTCACCTACAACCCGAACAGCACCGTTACGCTCTATTTCCTCGCTGAAACGCTCATCGACGAAGGCAAGAAGGACGAGGCGCGGGGCATCCTTCAAAAGCTGCTCGCCGCGCCCGTCGATCCGCAATGGGCGCCAGAAGACAAGGAATGGAAAGAGAAAGCGCAGCGGTTGATGAAGACGCTGCGCTGAGCGTCCTGATGGCCTCAGTACTTGTAGAAGCCCTGCCCTGACTTCTTCCCCAGCCTTCCCGCAAGAACCATCCGCTTGAGCAGCGGCGGCGGCGCGTACGCGGGCTCGCGGTACTCGTCGAACATGATGTTGGCGATGTAGTACGTGGTGTCCAGGCCGACGAAGTCGAGCAACGTGAACGGCCCCATCGGGTACCCGGTCCCCAGCTTCATTCCCTTGTCGATGTCTTCGAGCGTGCCCAGGCCGTTCTCGTAGGCGCGAATCGCGTCGAGCAGATACGGAACGAGCAGGCGATTGACGATGAAGCCGGGCTTATCGGGAGCGGTGATCGGCTCCTTGCCGAGCGACTGCGCAAAGGCAAAGACCTTCTGATACGTCTCGTCGCTCGTCGTCAGCGCGCGAATCACCTCGACGAGCTTCATCAGCGGCACCGGGTTGAAGAAGTGGAGGCCGGCGAACCGGTCCGCACGCTTCGTCTTCGCCGCGAGCTCGGTGATGCACAATGACGAAGTGTTCGAGCAGTAGATCGTGCGCTCGCTGACGATGCCGTCGAGGACGCGGAAGGCCTTCGTCTTCTCGTCGACGTTCTCGATGATTGCTTCAATGATCAGGTCGCAGTCCTTCAGGTCTTCCAGCTTCGTGGTGCCCGAAAGATTGCCAAGCGTCTTCTGCTTTGCGTCGGGCGTGACCTTGCCCTTCTCGACGCCGTCGCCCAGGAACTTCTCGATCCGTCCCATCCCCTTCTCGAGGAACGGCTCCTCCACTTCGCGCGCGATCGTCTGGTAGCCCGCCGCCGCGCACACCTGCGCGATCCCGGACCCCATGAGGCCGCACCCCAGCACGCCAACGGTTGTGATGGCCATTTACACCGTCTCCACGATTGCCGCGATCCCCTGCCCTCCGCCGATGCACGCGGTTGCGAGGCCGCGCTTCAGGTCGCGGCGCCGGAGTTCCAGCGTCAGCGTCAGCAGCAGGCGCGTGCCCGTCATGCCGAGCGGGTGGCCGAGCGCGATTGCGCCGCCGTTGACGTTCACGCGATCGCGATCGAGCCCGAGCTCCTTCTCCACGGCGAGGTACTGCGCCGCGAAGGCCTCGTTTACCTCGATGAGATCGAAGTCCTTCAGCGAGAGCCCCGCCTTCTCGAGAACCTTTCGCGTGGCCGGCGCGGGCCCCATGCCCATGAGCGTCGGCTCGACTCCGACGTAGGCCCAGTGCGTCAGCTTCGCGAGTGGCTTGAGGCCGTGGTCGTTCGTGCCTTTCGCGGACGCGAGCAGCAGCGCCGCGCCGCCGTCAACGATGCCGCTGGCGTTACCCGCCGTCACGCATCCGTTCTTGCTGAACGCCGCCGGCAGTTTCGCGAGCCCTTCCATCGTGGAATCCGGGCGCATGTGGTCGTCCTGCGCGAAGACCTCGACCCCCTTGCGTGATTTGATTTCGACGGGAACGACTTCGTCTTTCAGCCGGCATTCCTTCCACGCCCTGGCCGCAAGTTGCTGACTCCTGATCGCGTACGCGTCCTGTTCTTCGCGGCTGACGCTGTACTTCGCCGCGCAGTTCTCCGCCGTGCCGGCCATCGTGCAGCCGCAGTGTGTGTCGAGCAGCGCCGACCACAGCGTGTCTTCGAGCTGCCCCTGGCCCAGGCGGAGACCGTTGCGCAACCCGCGAATCACGTGCGGCGCCTGGCTCATGCTCTCCATGCCGCCGGTGAGCACGACGTCCGCTTCGCCGAGCAGGATCATCTGGCCGCCGTTGACGGCTGCCTGGATGCCTGACCCACACAGACGGTTCACCGTCAGCGCCGGCACCTCGATCGGCACGCCTGCCTTCAGGCCGACATGCCGCGCGCCGTAGACGGCGTCCGAGCTGGTCTGCAGCACATTGCCGAACACGACGTGGTCGACGTCTTCCGCCTTCACGCCGGTGCGCTCCATTGCCGCGCGCGCGGCAATCGCGCCCAGCTCCAGCGCGGAGAAGTCTTTGAGTTTGCCCGTGTATTCCGCCATGGGGGTGCGGGCTCCCCCGAGGATGTATATGTCAGCCATTGCTAATTCCTACACGCCCGACCTGAAGGACGGGCCTACACGTGGATCTCATTCGTAATATATGTGCCTGTTTCGCTCGTCCCCAGCTTCCCACCAATATCGCTCGTGACCTGGTTGTCGCGCACGGCTTTCAGCACGGCTGCATCAATCGCCGCGGCTTCCTTCGTCAGTCCCAGTGTCTCCAGCATCAGCGCGGCTGACGAGATCGCGCCGATCGGGTTCGCGATGTTCCTGCCCGCGAATTTCGGTGCCGAGCCGTGCACTGGTTCGAACATCGAGGTCTTCCCTGGATGGATATTGCCGGAGGCGGCCATCCCCAGGCCGCCCTGGAACGTCGCGCCGAGGTCCGTGACGATGTCGCCGAAGAGGTTGTTCGTGACAATCACTTCGAACTGCCCTGGGTCCAGCACCATGTACATCGCGAGCGCGTCGATGTAATAGTGCGTCGCCTGGATCTGCGGGTAGCCGGCAGCCACTTCTTTGAAGACGCGTTGCCAGAGCGCGTGCCCCTGTTGCATGGCGTTGCTCTTGTC
>JBKOZS010000135.1:0-8544 GCA_046726015.1 Acidobacteriota bacterium | reverse complement strand
AACGAGCGCTGAGCGAGGGCGGCGCTCCAATGTCCCTGGCCATCGCCGATGAAGCGCGGCATCGTCTCGGTGGTGGAGCAAGAACCGCGGAGCAGCGTCGCCGCCTCGAAGAGGCGCTCGCAACGGTGACACGCGCGCTGGAGACAGGAGACACCAGCAACCCGGGCTACACGGAGTTGGTAGGCGCGGCCCTGCTTGCGTCACTCGGCCGCGCGAGCGAGTCCCGGCAGGCGTTGACACGCGTCTTCCTGTATCCGGATCGCAATCTCTCCCACGCATGGGCGCATCGCCTGATGCTCGATTCACCAATGGAGAAGGGTCGTCAATGAGATTCGGCAGCCGGCTGTCCCCTTTTTTTGCGAAAAAAGGGGACTGTCCCCTTTTTTCGTGTGTAGCCCTTTTTGGGTGTGTCGTGATGCTCGCACTGCTGGCCAGCACGGCCCAGGCCGGCATACGGCGGGTCTGGGCCGTCCACGACGGCGAAAAGATCGAGCGCGATGCGCGCGATCATCCGGCGAGCGCCCGCAACTCGGCCTGGGACGGCCGCGTCGTCCACGTATCCGGTGCGCGGAACGAGGTCGTCGCCTTCCAGATCATCGTCGAAGCGGACGCGCAGGGTGTCGGCAAGCTGTCACTCCGCCTGCCGGAGCTCGTGTCTTCGCAGGACCGCATCACCTATCAAGCGCCCGCCGCGGATCCAAGCGATTATCGCGGACGGCCAATTCAGGTGTTTGCCGTGCACTACATGAACGTCGCGATGCCATCCAACGCGTCGTGGGTGTACGAGCGCGGATCGGCGGCAGCACCTTCCGATCCGACGGGATGGAAACCGGTCCAGCTCGTGCCCGAGAACGCACGCGCGGATCGCGGCGGGTTGCCGATCAGCGTCAAGGCTGACGAGAACCAGTCAATCTGGATTGAGGTCTACATCGATCGGAACCGTCAGCCGGGGGTGTACAAGGGAACGATCGAGGTTGAGGCGGACGAAGCGCGGCAGACACTGCCGATCGAGCTCGAGGTGTTCAATTTCACGCTGCCGGACGAGAACAGCATGCATGCGATGCTGTTCTACACGAGCGACCAGGCCGAGCTGTATCACGGGCGCAATCTCGACCCCGCGTATCACCGCCTTGCTCATCGCCATCGCGTGGAACTGGTGAACGCGTACGACGAGAAGACTATCCCGGAAGTGTGGAACCGATTTTCCGGATGGGACTTTACGACCGCGCAGGAATACGAAGGCCCCGGCGCCGGCGTCGGCAACGTCCTCGCGCCTCGTAGTTTCTACGGGCCCGGCCGCGACTTCGAGGAGCGCGCGAGTGCGTGGGCTCGAAGCGACGCGTGGATGGCGTTTCTCCGCGACAAGCTGCCACGCGCCATTACGTTTCTTTACATGCCCGACGAGCCCCGCGAACGTGAGTATCCGCACATCCTCAAGCTCGCCGAGAACATCCACTCGAATCCCGGGCCGGGACGCAAGCTCCCGATCTTCGTGACGAGCACCTACGTCGAGACCCTCGACCCGGCGATCGATATCTGGTGCTCAGGCCCGAAGGGGTTTCGACTGGACCGCGTCGCCAGCGAACGAGCGCGCGGACGCGAGTACTGGTTCTACAACGGCGGCCGCCCTGCGGGAGGCGCGATTACGATCGACGCGCCGGCCACCGATGCGCGCGCGACGATCTGGGCCGCCTTCAAGCACGACGTTCGCGTCTATTTCTACTGGCATTCCGTCCACTGGCGGCACAACTCGCAGAAGCAGGGAGAGCGCAACCAGAACGTCTGGGCAGAGAGCATCACGTTCGATAACCGGAAGCAACCCAACAAGCCGATCGACGATCAGGGTTACATTCACGGCGACGGCGTGCTGATCTATCCGGGCGAGGACAAACTGCATCCCGAAGAAGACCGAGGCGTGCCCGGTCCGATAGCCACGATCCAGCTCGCAAACTTCCGTCGCGGCCTGCAGGACCATCAATACCTGACGCTCGCACGCAAGCTGGGTCTGCAGAACGTCGTGAGCGAGGTGTTGACCGCGATCGTACCGCGCGTGTTCTCGGACGCAGGGGATCGTGTCAGCTTTCCCGAGTCGGGCGATCCGTATGAGGCCGCGCGTCTGAAGCTGGCCCGCGCCATCGAAGCCGCTGCAACAAAACAGGTGCCGCGTGCCTCGGCGCCCGTCCTCTTCGACACGCCGGAAGCGGACCGCATTCTAAGCGCGTTGCAGATCTTCCCCGCGAACAATGCCTGGAACGAGGATATCTCCGACCGGCCGGTCCATCCGGATTCCGCCGCCATCATTCGCAGCATTGGTGCCGACAGGCCGCTCGGCTACAACCTGGACATGAACTTCGTGATCGTGCCGCCCGATCAGCCGCGCATCCCGGTGAAGGTGACGATGTATCCGGACGAATCGGATCCGGGCCCGTTTCCCGTTCCGCCGAACGCGCCAATCGAGAACTGGCCTCTCGCGCGCAACGAAGACCGCGGCGCGCTGCCCAAACCAGGTGTCACCCTCGAGCAGTTTCAGCGTGAAGGCACGGGTGATCGTCATTTGATCGTCGTGGACCCGGCGAACGGTCGCCTGCACGAGTTCTGGCAGGCACGACGCACCGACGCCGGGTGGGAGGCCTCGCAGGCGTCAACGTTTGACCTGACGTCGAACACGCTGCGCCCGGAACGCTGGACCTCCGCCGATGCCGCCGGCCTGCCAGTGTTCCCCGCGATCGTGCGATACGACGAGGTGGCGCGTGGTCTGGTGAAACATGCGATGCGCGTCACGGTTCGCCGGACCCGGCGAGAGTACGTGTATCCGGCGACACACTTTGCGAGTACGCACACCGACAAGAACCTGCCGCGCATGGGCGAGCGGCTCCGCCTGCGGAAGGACTTCGACACGTCCGGCTTCCCGCCCCATGCGCGCGCGATCCTCGAAGGCTTGAAGCGCTATGGGATGTTCGTCGCCGACAATGGCAGCGATTGGCTGATGTCGATCGCGCCGGACCGGCGCTTCCAGGGCCTGGAGTCGCTGGCACGCGTGAAAGGGAGCGACTTCGAGGTGATCGTGCCGACCGGTCGCAACGAGGGGCCGCGGGCGAAGTGATGTGATGCGCTGCGCTGAGCGCAGACGCTGAACTACTTGACCGACACCTCGTAGACGTAGATCGTCGACGTGTCATCTTCAGGCATGAAATAGCCGCGAAGCCCCGTCTCGCTCGGTTCGAGCCAGACGGGATTGTGCGTCATGTCCATGCCCCCGGGCGTCCAGAGCAGCACCGGCACCTGGTGGAGAGGCCGCCCGTCCGCGAGGTCGACGAGATCGATCCCGCCGAGCCTGAAAGGCGATGCGCCCGGCGTGGCGCGCAGTTCGGTCACGCCGGTGCAGAGCATGCGGTGCTGCCCGGCATACTTGCAGTCCTGGTAATCGACGTAATGTGACGGATTGAGCGTGTGGAGCTTCTCGGGAGGCACCTCCGCGTTCGTGACACGTCGGTCGTTGGCAAGCGTCCACCGATAGAAGCGACGCGATCCCCAGCTGACGCCGTGCAGCGTGTTGTCGTCCGTGTTGTGGACGATCCCCCCAATGTGATCCGGGAAGCGAAAAACTTCCGTCGCCTTCATCGCCTGCGGATCCACGCGATAGATGATGGACCGGCTGTTCGGCCGGTACTCGGCCACCGCCACCCAGATATGCTGTCCGTCGTAATCGATTCCACTCGGGTGATAGATCGTGCCTTCCCCCAGCTTGAGATCGGTGACGAGAGTCCCCGCTCGATCGATCTTGAACAGGTGTCCCACGCCTTTGCCGGCGTCGCGATCGTACCCATCGATCGGCTCTGGAAAGCGCTTCGTCCGCACCTTGATTTCGACCGACGACACAAAGAACGTGTCACCGATCTTCACCATCCCCTGCGGATGGAACGTGGCGAATCCAATCGGAACGGACGACACGAGTGTCCAGGGTGAATCACGCGTCAGCCGCGACACGCGGTCGGCAAGAAGCAATCGCGTGTCGGACTGACGCTCCGTGAGAAAGGAGACGAACAGGAGGGCGACTGCCGCGACTCTAACCATCGGTGCGAAGCGCCACGGTTGGATCGACGGTCGCGGCGCGCCACGCAGGGAGACCGCAGGCCAGCAGCACGGACACGGTCATGACCGCAGCCGCTGCCGCGTAGCTGACTGGATCGGCGGCGCCAACGCCAAACAGGAGGCTGCTCAGCCCGCGTGCGAGCACAAAGGCACCGAAGATGCCGACGGCCGTCCCGGCGGCAGCCAGCAACAGTCCCTGGCGGACGATCAAGACGAGCACGTCCTGCGGACTGGCGCCAAGTGCCATGCGCACGCCAATCTCCGGCGTCCGCCGAACGACTGCCTGGGCCATCAGGCCAAAGATGCCCACGGCTGCGAGCAGCACGGCAAGCGCCGAGAACAGCGCGAGCAACGTCGCCTGGAAACGGCGGACCGCCAGCGATTCACCGATCTCGGCTTCAATCGTGCTGACGGCGGTGATGGGAGCGGAGGGATCGAGCGATCGGACTTCGGCGCGGACCATTGGCGCCAGCGCGATTGGATTGCCGTCGCTGGCAACGAGCAACTGCATATTCCGGCCGGGGTTCTGCGTGGTGGAGAAGAACGTTTCGAGCCTGGCTCCTTGGTGAAGACCGCGACGCCGCATGTCACCGACCACGCCAACGATCGTCATCCAGGGATTGCGTTCGCTCGGCGTGCCGAACACCATGTGTTTCCCGACCGGATCCTGGTTCGGCCAGTACTTGTGTGCGAACGTTTCGTTGATGATGACGGAGCGTGGACCGCCATCCACGTCCCGCGCATCGAAGAAGCGGCCGCGAACGAGGCGCACCTGCATCGTTTGAAAGAATTCCGGCGACGCAACGTCGGTTGTCGCCTCTATCTGCTCGGAGGGGGGAAACGGCGCGCGATCTTCGAGCGTGAACGTGCCGGAGTTTGGAGTGTTGCTGAGGAACAGATCGGAAATGATCGCCGCGCCCGTGACGCCGGGCAGCGCGCGGACACGCTGCAGCAGTTGATCGTAGAACTGGCGCAGCTCTGGCGGCTGGGCGTAGCGGGTGCGCGACACGTTCACCCGCTGCGTCAACACGCCCGCAGTTCGGAAACCGGTGTTCATCCCGTGAAGTGCGCCAAGCGACCGCAGTAGCAGCCCCGCGCCGGCAAGCAGCATGATCGCCAGCGCACACTGCACGACGAGGAGCACCGCGCGCGTCCGGGCCGCGGCGTGCGAGCCCGCCATCCCGCGTCCGCCTTCACGCAAAACCTCCTGCAGGTTCGCCCGGGACAATTGCCAGGCGGGCCAGAGTCCGCACGCAAGCGCCGTCAGTGTCGTCATCGCGATCGCGAACATCAGCACCGCGCCGTCGAGCGCGATCTCGTCGATGCGCGGAAGATCGCGCGGCGCCAGCCAGAGCAGTGCCTGGAGCGCGCCATAGGCTGCGAGAATGCCTGCCGCACCCGCGACGCCGGCAAAACACGCCGCCTCCATCAGGAGTTGCCGAATGAGTGTCCTGCGGCTGGCACCCATCGCCGAACGCACGACGATCTCGCGGCCGCGGGCTTCGGCGCGCGCCAGGAACAGGCCGGCGACGTTGACGCACGCGATGAGCAACACCAAGCCGACCGCACCGAGCAGGACGAACAGCGGTGTCCTCACGTTGCCGGCGACGTGATTCTCGAGCGGGTTCACGAAAATCCCATAGCCGGCATTCTCGTCCGGGTATTGCTGCTCGAGCTGCGCCCCGACGACGTCCATCTGCGTCTGTGCCTGCACAGGCGTCACGCCCGGTTTCAGTCGCGCGGCCATCTGGAGCCAATAACCAACACGCCGGCTAGCCGCGCGTTCGCTGACGACGAGCGGCGCCCAGAACTCACTGTCTTTCGATGGAAACGCAAACCCCGCAGGCATGATGCCAATCACCGTCAGTCGTCGCCCGTCGAAATCGAGCTGCTTGCCCAGCGCGCTCGTTCCGCCAAAGCGCCGCTGCCACAGGCGCCAGCCAATGACGGCGACGTTCTCCTTGCCCGCCGTCTCCTCCTCGCGGGTGAACAGGCGGCCCTCGATCGGCTTGGAACCAAGGACGTCGAACAGTCCGGCCTCTGCAAACACTCCGCGAACGCGTTCGGGTTCGCCGTCGCTGATCAAGTTGAGCGTTGGCTCGGTAAATGCGGCCATCGACTCGAACGACGTGCCGAGGCGCTTGTAGTCCCGGTAATTGAGGTACGACGCCCAGTCCTCGCGCATCTGCAGCCGCCGATTGTCCATCCACACCCGCACGAGTCGCTCAGGCTCGTAGTACGGCAGCGGCTTGAGGATGACGTTGCGAACGACGCTGAACAGCGCCGTGTTGGCGCCGATGCCGAGCGCCAGCGTGAGAATCGCGGTCGCCGCGAATCCCGGGTTGAGGCGCAATTGCCGGAAGCCATAGCGCAGATCGGCGAGCAGTGTGGAGATCATGGGTCGCCTACCAGTTCTTCACGCGGATGTTGCGATATTCGACCTTCATCGGTGGCCCGACATGCACCTGCATGCCAATCAAACCCTCGGCCGGACGGTTCGGCGCATCGTCGTCGATCGTGAGGCTCATCAACCGTCCATTCAGAAGATGCATGAGCGTGTTGCCGCGAATGATCAAGTGCACCGCGTTCCAATCATCGGACGCAATGGCCGCCAGTTCGGTTGCGTCGCCGAACGTCGAGAGCACCACGGGCGGCCGGCCTCCCACGACGCGCGTCACCTGTCCCCTGACGCTCATGAAGAGCCGTCCCTTCTCTTCGTAGTTGTTCCCCACGTAGCGTTTCGCGCCATCCAGGTCGAACTGGTAGCCGCGCAGCGCGAACGTGTTCTCGGGGGTGACCGGATCCGGGACGCTGGCGCTGCGGTAGTTGATGCCGCTGTTGCCCTCAGACGTGATCCGGTAGTCGAGCTTCAACTCGAAGTCCTTCGGCCGTCCACCGCGCCAGATGACGAAGGTATTGCTCTTGACGACGGTCGAGGGGGTGATTTCGCCGACCAGCACGCCGTTTTCAACGCGCCAGTACTTCGGATCCCCCTCCCATCCACTCAGCGTCTTGCCGTCGAAGATCGACTGAAAGCCGGGTTCGTCACCCTCGATGGGCGTCGGACGGTCGCTTTGCCTGGGAGTATAGGCGCCGGCCGCCGGCGGTTGCTGCTGTGCGAGGGAGACAACGCTCACGACGAGCAACCCGCCGAACACGACGCCGATCTGTGGTGACACTCGCACGGTGGCCTCCTGGCTGCGGCGACAACGAGCGACGATACTCGCGCCGGCAGCGGCCGTCCACTTGACATCCAAGTAAAACCGTCTCATCCTCCGGTTCGATGACCAGTGGACCGCCGCGTCGCGTCGAACTCCTGCAGGGCACGCTTGATCTCATCGTGCTGCGCGCGCTCGACACCATGGGCCCTCTCCACGCATATGCCCTGGCAGCCCGCCTGGAGCAGGTCGCCGACCATCCGCTCAATTTGAACCAGGGGACACTCTATCCGGCGCTGGTCCGGCTCGAGCAGCGAGGCTGGATCAAGGGCGCCTGGCAGAAGACCGAAAACAACCGCGACGCCAAGTACTACGCGATCACCAGGCGCGGGCGCCAGATGCTGGGCGAGCAGGCCGAGCGCTGGCGCCGCCTGGCCGGCCTGGTCGACAAGCTCCTGACCAGCGAGTAACACACCAAAAAAGGGGACAGCCCCCTTTTTTCGCAAATAAAGGGGACAGCCGGTCGTCCGCGCACCAGCCGGGTTGCAACCGGCTCTCCACCTGTTATATGTAGAAGCCGGAGGTATCGTGGCCCAGCCGAAGTCCGATCTTCCCCAGGGCACCCTCGACATGCTCATCCTGCAAGTCGTGGCGCTGGAGCCGATCCACGGCTACGCCATCGCGCAGCGCATCCGCCAGATCTCGCGCGACGTCGTCCAGGTGCCCCAGGGATCCCTCTACCCCGCGCTGCACCGCCTGGAGAACCGGAAGATCCTCGTCGCCGAATGGAAGCAGTCGGAGACCGGCCGTGAAGCGAAGTACTACCGGCTCACCTCGAAGGGCCGCGCGTACCTCAAATCGGAAGCCGCAAGCTGGGAGCGATTGGCCGAGGCCATTCGGCTGATTCTGCGAGATGCGCGAGGAACGGCCCGATGAACTGGTGGCAGCGCGTGCGCAACCGCTGGCGGATGGAGGATGAACTCGACGCCGAACTCCGGTTCCATTTCGACCATCTCGTCCGCGACTACGTGGCAGCCGGCCTGTCGGAACAGGACGCGCGGCAGCGCGCGCGCGCCGAGTTCGGCGGCCTCGAGGAAACCCGCGACGCATGCCGCGATGTCCGCGGCACGCGCTGGATGCACGACATCGCGCAGGACGTGCGTTTCTCGGCGCGGTTGCTCGTAAAAGAGCGCGGGTTCACATTCGTCGCGGTGCTCGCGCTGGGGCTCGGCCTCGGCGTGAACAACGCGATGTTCACGATCGTCAATGCGCTCTGCCTCCAAGGCCTTCCAAT
>JBKOZS010000134.1:0-19950 GCA_046726015.1 Acidobacteriota bacterium | reverse complement strand
CGGACCAGCGTGACAATCAGAGGCTTGGACTTGACCATGGTATTGGACGGATCGCGACCCGGGATATCAGACGGATCCGGAGGCCCGATGGTTGGTTTCTGAGCACCTCAGGATACCTCACCTGAGGAGCTTCTGGCCCAGAGCGTTGCGGTTTTGGACGATCGGACAGAATTCGCACGAGCACGGGCGCCATCCCAGCCGTCACGGCCAGCTGCGTCACGTCCGTGGGCAGGCGGCCGGCGGACGAGGACGCCGTCAGGGCGTAGGAGCGTCCTTCCCAGACCCTTAGTGAAAAACGCCCACGTTCGTCGGTCATTGCCGATTCCCCATGGCGCCTCTGGCTGCCCTGCGGGCCGGTGACGTCCCATGACATGAGAGCTATACGCGAGGCGGGGGCGCCATCGTTCCAGACAACAGTTCCATTGAGCGTCGCCTCTGAGAGCCGAGGCACTCTCCACGGCTGCAGCTGGACCGCACCACCAAACGGCAGCTCGATCGTTTCCGGTTCGGACAAAGGACCAGGGTAGATGGTTCGATCGTACGGGCTCATCCCGTTCGGCGCGTCCCGCAGACCGAGTCCCACGATGTATCGGCCTGGAGGCAGTCTCTCGAACTCGAAATATCCACCGTCGTCCGTTGGCGTTCGCATCGAGTACTGCCGACCGGGCGGCGCATCTGCATCGCGAAGCTCCACCCATGCCCGGCCTGCTACCCGGCCATCCGGTAATAAGAGCTGTCCAGCGACGCGCCCGTTGACCGACAGGCCATACGACTCCTCAGCGCAAGCATGAGGATGGGGGATTTCGACATTCCTGACCGGTAAATGCGTCGCGTACGCGTCCGGCACCAGCAAATCAATCCGATACTGCGCGACCGAAAGGTTGGTGAATTCGTATCGTCCCTGCGTCGACGTGATCGTCTTCTCGACGCCACCTCCGCTCAAGCGAACAGCAAGTGCCATCGGCGTTTTTTTCGACGTGCCGGAGGTATCGAGCGGGCCGGGAAGCAGCTCGACGCTGCCAAAGATACGACCGCCGGGTGAAGGCTTCGTCAGCGAGTCGAAGAACCTGGCGGCCTCGCTCGTCGCGCTGAACTTCTGGGTTGGAGTGCAAATGGACGCGTGAAGCCGCCCGTCGACGGGTCCCCGGCGCGCGAAGACCAGGTAGCGTTCGCCCACCTCGAATTCGAAACCACAGTCGCCTCCACCGTTGCCCGTGACGACTTCGACCCGCCCGGCGTCAACACCCTTCCAACTCTGGCGGGCGTTCAATTTGACGAGCCTTTCGACGACGGCGATCGTGCGATTACCAAGGTCGAGGTCCCGCGCCATCGGCTCGATGGCCATCACGGTGCCATCGAACACCGCGTCGGTCTGCCAGAACTCCTGGCACGCCGGGCCTGAGAGCATGCAGGTACACGCTTCGCTCACCGTCGTGCCAACTGCGATCAGCAGCGCCGATGTCCCAAGGATGACGACAAGCGGCTGACGCATCGGACGGGGTCCTCAGGTGGATTGGACACCCAAAAATCGTTTTCGGCCTTCTACTCGCCACCTGCGCTGCGCCCGACCGCCAACGGCACGCGGGCTACGAACACTTCACGCCAAGCTCCGCCGGTTCATACGAGAGGTTTGGCGAGAGCCACTTCTCTACCTCTTCAATGCTGACGCCGCGGCGCTGGGCGTACGATTCAATCTGGTCCCGCCCAATCCGGCCGACGTTGAAGTACTTCGCCAGCGGGTGCGAGAAATACAGGCCGCTGACGCTGGCCGCCGGTGTCATCGCCGTGCTCTCGGTGAGCGCGAGCCCCTGCCGTTCGGCATCGACCAGTTTGAACAGTTCGAACTTGCCACTGTGGTCAGGGCAGGCCGGGTAACCGTAAGCCGGACGGATGCCGCGGTGCTTCTCGACGAACAGGTCCTCGATGTTTCGCGACACCGCGTCGGCATGGCCCCAGTCGTCGCGCGCCTGCGCGTGAAGCCACGTGGCAAAAGCCTCCGCCAGGCGATCCGCAAGCGCCTTCACCATGATGGCCTTGTAGTCGTCGTGATCCGCCTCGTAACGCCTGACGAGTTCGTCGGCGCCAAGACCGGCGGTGACGGCGAACATGCCGATGTAATCGGGAATCCCGCTGCCACGCGGCGCAATGTAGTCGGCCAGCGACAGGTTCGGCCGTGCGTCCGGTTGCGCTTCCTGCTGGCGGAGCATCGGAAGACGCGCGAACACCGTCCGGCGGTCTTCATCCTTGTAGACGATGATGTCGTCGCCATCGGCGATCGCAGGCCAGAAAGCGTAGACGCCGCGCGCCTGCAAGAGGCGGCCGTCAACGATCTCCTTGAGCAGTGCCTGCGCGTGCTCGTAAAGCTCGCGTGCCGCGTGGCCGTACTGTGGATGGTCGAGGATGGCCGGGAACCGTCCCTTCAGCTCCCACGCCGAGAAGAAGTAGGTCCAATCGATGAACTTCGCGAGCTCCGACAGCGGCACGTCGTTGAGGTAACGGCGTCCGACGAATGACGGCGTCGCCGTCTCATGCTCGTCCCAGTCGTACTTCAGCCCGTTCGCGCGCGCCTGCTCGTACGTCAGCAATGGCCTTTCACTGCGGGCCTTGTAACGTTCACGAATCTCGTCCTGGTTTTCGCGATTACTGCGATCGAAGGCGTCACGTCGTTCCGCGCTCAACAGGCTTGCGACGACGTCGACCACGCGCGAGGCGTCGAGCACGTGAACGACCGGAGGTGTGTATTCCGGCGCGATCTTGACCGCGTTGTGCTGCCGGCTGGTGGTCGCGCCGCCGATCAACAACGGCAGTTTCATGTGCCGGCGTTCCATCTCGCGCGCAACCATGACCATCTCGTCGAGCGACGGCGTGATCAGTCCGCTCAGCCCGATGATGTCCGCCTTCTGCTCGACTGCCGTGTCGAGAATCTTCGCGGCGGGCACCATGACGCCAAGATCGATCACCTCGTAGTTGTTGCAGCCAAGCACGACGCCGACGATGTTCTTGCCGATGTCGTGGACGTCTCCCTTGACCGTTGCCATCACGATCCGGCCCTGCGCGCCGCGAGCACCCGCGGCCTTCTCGGCCTCCATGAACGGCTCGAGATACGCGACCGCCTTCTTCATCGCGCGCGCGCTCTTCACCACCTGCGGCAGGAACATCTTCCCCGAGCCGAAGAGATCGCCGACGATCTTCATGCCGTCCATCAGCGGCCCTTCGATGATGTCCAGCGGGCGCGGGTATTTCTGGCGTGCCTCCTCGACGTCCGCCTCGATGTATTCGACGGTGCCGTGCACGAGCGCGTGGGCAAGCCGCTTCTCGACCGTGCCGCTCCGCCATGCAACGTCGATTTCCTTCCTGCTGCCCGCGCCTTTCACCGTCTCGGCAAACTGCACGAGCCGCTCGGTCGCGTCCGGGCGCCGGTTGAAGATCACGTCCTCGACGTGCTCGAGCAGGTCCTTCGGGATGTCCTCGTAGACGATGAGCTGACCGGCATTGACGATGCCCATGTCCATGCCGGCGTGGATGGCGTGGAACAGAAACGCGGAGTGCATCGCCTCGCGGACGCGCTCGTTGCCGCGGAACGAAAACGACAGATTGCTGACGCCGCCGCTCACCTTCGTGCCGGGGCACGTGGCCTTGATGATCCGCGTCGCCTCGATGTAGTTCACCGCGTAGTCGTTGTGCTCTTCGAGGCCAGTGGCGATTGCGAGGATGTTGGGATCAAAAATGATGTCGCCGGGGTCGAAGCCCGCCTTCTCCGTCAGCAGCTTGTAAGCGCGCTGACAGATCTGCACCTTGCGATCGATCGTGTCGGCCTGCCCGGTTTCGTCGAATGCCATGACGATCACGGCGGCGCCGTAGCGGCGCACGAGACGCGCCTTTTCGAGGAAGTCAGCTTCCCCTTCCTTCAGGCTGATCGAGTTGACGATCCCTTTGCCCTGGACGCACTTGAGGCCGGCTTCGAGCACCGACCACTTCGAGCTGTCGATCATCACGGGCACGCGTGCGATCTCCGGCTCCGTCGCGATGTAATTGAGGAACGTCGTCATCGCGCGCTCGGAGTCGAGCATGCCCTCGTCCATGTTGACGTCGATGATGTTGGCGCCGCCGCGGACCTGGTCGAGCGCGACGTGGGCCGCCTCGGCCCAGTTGCCGGCTTTGACCAGCCGAGCGAACCGCGCAGAACCCGTCACGTTCGTGCGCTCACCGATCATCTGGAAGTTCGAGTCAGGACGGATGATCAGCGGTTCCAAACCTGACAAGTGCGTGGGCGCCTGCGGCCCGCGCGAGGAGCCGGAGGGTAGCGCCGAAGGCGCCTCCGAGCGCGAGCTCGTGGGGGTGGGGCCCCACGAGCCTTGAGCAATGCTGACCGACAGCCACGAATCATCCGGCAGTGGGCGGGGACTCAGTCCGTCGACCGCCTTCGCAATCGCGGCGATGTGATCGGGTGTCGTCCCGCAACAACCGCCGACGATGTTCACAAAGCCGCTTTCGGCGAAATCGCGGACGAGCGCGCCGGTCTCGTCAGGGTGCTCGTCGTACTGGCCGAACGCGTTGGGAAGGCCCGCGTTCGGGTAGCTGCTGACGTAGCACTCGGCAATGCGTGACAGTTCTGCGAGGTAGGGACGCATGTCGCGCGCGCCAAGCGCGCAGTTGATGCCGATGCTGAAGGGCCGCGCGTGATGGACCGAGATGTAGAACGCGTCGAGCGTTTGCCCGGACAGCGTTCGTCCGCTCTTGTCGGTGATCGTGAACGAGATCATCAGCGGCAGCCTGACGCCGCGCTCCTCGAACACGTTCTCGATCGCAACGATGCCCGCCTTGGCGTTGAGCGTGTCGAAAATCGTTTCGAGGAGCAGGATCTGCGCGCCTCCATCGATCAAGCCTCGGGCCTGCTCTTCGTACGCCTCCCGCAGCGCATCGAACGTCGTCGCGCGAAACGCCGGGTCGTTCACGTCTGGAGAGATCGACAGCGTGCGATTCGCCGGACCGAGGGAGCCCGCAACGAAGCGCGGGCGATCCGGCATCCTGGCCGTCCACTCGTCGCATGCCGCACGCGCAAGACGCGCGCCTTCCAGGTTCAGCTCGTACGCCAGCGACTCGAGGGAGTAGTCCGACTGCACGATTGAGGTGCTGCTGAACGTGTTCGTCTCGATGATGTCGGCGCCGGCGGCGAGATACTGGTGATGGATGTCGCTGATGACGTCCGGCCGCGTCAGAATCAGCAGGTCGTTGTTACCCTGGAGATCCTTCGGATGCTGCTTGAACCGCTCGCCCCGAAAATCCGCCTCGGTGAGCTTGTGCTTCTGGATCATCGTGCCCATCGCGCCATCGAGCACGAGGATTCGCCGCGCGAGCAGCCGGTTCAGGACGGTCAACGTATCAGGCATGTCGTGTTCTCTTTGTTCCAGTGGCAACCAGGACGGTGAACGGATCGCGGACGCGCCTCGCGCCCACCGTCACCTTCACGTCCTTCAGCCCCGATGATTCGAGAAGCCGTTCGAGCTCGGTGTCGTCAAATCCCAGCCATCGATCGCCAAGGCGCTCGCGCACCCAGTGCTCTTCGTGTCGCCGCAGGTCGAGCAGCAGCACGCGCCCGCCAGGCCGGACGATGCGAACGGCTTCGGCGAGGGCCTTCGCAGGAGTCTCGGCGTGGTGCAGCGCCTGCGAGAGCAACGCGAGGTCGACGCTGGCGTCCTTGAGCGGCAGCTTCTCCAGCTCGCCCCGCTTCCATTGAATGTTCGTGCGGCGACGCCGGCGTGCGAGTTCCCTGGCGCGCGCGAGCACCGCGTCGGAGCGATCGACGGCAATCACCTTGCGCGCGAAGCGGCTCGCTTCGAGCGTCAGGTAGCCTTCGCCGCAGCCAAGATCCGCGACGTTCATCGGCGGCAGGAGCTGCCCGAGCGCGCGCCCCCACGCCGCCCAGCTCCGGCCGGGCACGATCTGGCGGCGTTCTTCGCCCGCGCCGTGCTCGTCGAAGTTCTCCTTGCGCAGCCGCCGCACCTCTTCGAGGCGCGCTTCATCCGCACGTCCGGCCGGCGTGGCGGCCGCCGCGCGGAACTCGTGCCGAAGGAGCGGCCACACGTGCCCGAGGCCGTTGGCGCCATCCCGCACGTCTGGTGCGAGGCGGTAGTACGTAAAGCCACCGGTCCGCGACTCCTCCACGAGCCCCGCTTCCTTCAGCAGCCCGAGATGCCGCGATACGCCCGATTGCGCCAGCCCGAGGATGCCGGTCAGCTCCGTGACATTGAGCTCTTCGAGCGACAGCACCCGCAGCACCCGCAGGCGGACCTCGTCGCCGAGCAGGCGGAACAGAGGGGCCACAGACGGCATATCTATAAATCTACATTAAGTGATGCGTCCTTGACCAGCCGGTCGTAATCGTCCGTTGGCAGGGCGGACCTTCAAGTCCGCCGAACATGCCGGGTCTTTAGAGAGCGGCGCCTCCAGCGTCAGTCGTGGCGCCTTCTCTTTAGAGGGGGCGGTATACTGCCTCTTTCACCCTCGAATGGAGTTTCCATGCTCATCCGCACCGTCGCCGGTGTCGCGCTGGCCTCGATGATCCTCTCGTCTGCTCCTGCTGCCCAGGCGCCGCAAGGGAACGACCAGCGGACGATCCAGCAGCAGAACGAAGAAATGATCAAGGAGCTGCGCGCGATCCGTCAGCTGCTCGAGCGGTTGACGCAACCGCAGGGGCCGCCGCAACCGCAGACGGCGAGGATCACGAACATGAAGGGGCACGCGCTCGGAGCGCCTGATGCGCCGCTGACGATGGTCGAGTTCACCGACCTGCAGTGCCCGTACTGCCGGCGTTTCGCGACCACGACGTTCGATGAACTGAAGCGCAGCTGGATCGATACCGGCAAGCTGCGTTACATCAGTCGCGACTTTCCACTCGACTTCCACGCGCAGGCGATGAATGCCGCTCGCGCGGCGCGCTGCAGCGGCGAGCAGGGGAAGTTCTGGGAGATGCGGTGGACGCTGATGCGCAACGCCAACGTCCTGTCGCCGGCGTTTATCACCAAGACCGCGTCCGATTTGAAGCTGGATGCCAACGCGTTCACCGCGTGCACGACGAGCGGGAAGTTCGACGCCGACATCCAGGCCGACATGTCGGAAGCGCTGAGCATCGGCGTCACCGGCACGCCAACGTTCGTGATCGGCCGCACCTCGCCGTCCGGCATCGAGGGCCCTGTGCTTGTCGGGGCGCTGGAGTACCCGCGGTTCGACGCGAAACTGCGCGAGTTACTCGCCGGGCCCACAACGAAGTGACGCTGGCAGCGGAAAGCAACCGGCGGTAGCACGTCGACCGGCTGTCCCCTTTATTTGCGAAAAAAGGGGGCTGTCCCCTTTTTTTGTATGTAGCCGCGCCATAATGCGGCCATGACTCGTCGCGGCGTCTCCATCTATCCCACCGACACGGCGCACGCAGCGCTGATCCTCGCGCACGGCGCGGGCGCCGGACAGAAGAGCGCGTTCATGGTTGACGCCGCGCGCGCGCTCTCATCACGCGGCATCGTGACAGCAACGTTCGACTTCCCCTACATGGCAGAGGGACGGAAGGTGCCGGACAAGGGGCCCGTGCTGGAAGAGGCGTGGCGCGAGGCCATCGCGCAGGCGTCGGCGCGGCCGGAGTGTGCAGGCTTGCCGCTGTTCATTGGCGGAAAGTCCATGGGTGGCCGCATCGCGTCGCAGGCCGCGGCGGAAGGTTCGCTGCCGATCTCCGGGCTTGTCTTTCTCGGCTATCCGCTCCATCCGCCAGGACGACCCGAGCAGCGGCGAGACGCGCACCTTCCACAGATCCAGCTGCCCATGCTGTTCGTGCAGGGCAGTCGCGACGCGTTCGGCACCGCCGACGAGATCCGCGCACTGCTCCCCCGCCTTGCGTCGACGACGCAGTTGTTTGAAATCGAGGGGGGCGATCACTCGTTCAAGGTCCCGGCGCGTCTCGGCAAACCTGCAGTCGTGATGGAGCGGATCTTCGACGCGGTGGCCGCGTTCATTCACTCCGCAACACGCTCATAGGAGCCAGGGGCCGGGCGCACGCGGAGGCTGCGGAGTGCAATCGAATGTCGCGCATTACTTCTTGCCTCCCTTGCGGCGCACAGACGCCTTTGCCGAGTGGCGCTCGTCTGCCTCCTCGACCGAGTGCGAATGCGTCAGCTCGAGCTCCTTTTTCGCCATCACCACGAGCCGCTGGTAGTGCTTGTGCAGGACCTGCAGATCATCCTCCGACAGATCCTCGACATCAATCAGCCGGTTGCTCGCCCCTTCCACCGCCGCGACGAGCTCGTTCAATTTCAGTTGCAGCGCCAGCGAGTCCTTGTTCTGGGTTCGCTGGATCAGGAACACCATCAGGAAAGTAACGATGGTGGTGCCGGTATTGATGACGAGCTGCCAGGTGTCCGAAAAGCCGAAGAGAGGGCCGCTGGCCAACCACGTGATGACCACCGCGCACGCGAGGCCAAACGCCGTGCTGCTGCCGGTCCATCGCGTGACCTTTGTCGAAAACGCTTCGAACCACGGACCGAGCGCGCCGTGCCTTCCTCGCGACATTCCCACCTCCACGAGGCCACACTATGCCACGGCGGAGGGCGTCAGGCGCTCGAGGTGCCCGGTGCTCGGTGCTCGGTGCTACCAGCGCAGGGCGATGCTGACGCCACGCGCTGACGGCGTGACGATGGGCTGCACATCGAAACGGCGCTTGCCCACGCGATAGACATCGCGGGGCGTCAGGATGCACGCGTCGATGAGCGCGCCGATGCCCGCGCCCCAGACCAGCCCGCCGAGCACGAACGCGCCGGAACCGCTGCAGCCATCACAACCGGCAAAGGATATGAGCGTGAAAGCTCCAGTTACGGACGCCCCAATGGCGGCGCCGTTCAGGATCGAGTCCTGGGCTGGCGTGCGAATCAACGTAATCTGATCGCGGGTGAGCTCGCGCGTTCCCTGGTTAACACGCAGCGTCACGGTATCCGCCGTCACGCTGGCCAGCCGGCCGCGGATCTCGTTGCCTTCACGATCGAACACGAAGAGCTTCTGCCCGGGCTTCGTCGCGGCCGGCAGTTCCTCGAACGTTGCGGCATACTGGGCAGATGCCGGAAGTGCTGCGCCCGCGAGCAGGCCGAGGATCGCGAGAACATTGCAGAAGAACCGCATGGATTGCCTCCTGGCCGCAAGAATCCCGCGAATTCCCGCCGGAGTCGTGATCCACGGCTGAGCAAAGTCTGAAGAATACGTTTTATAGTGGGTAGATGCCCCCCGAAACCGCGACGGAGGCGCGCACACGGCGCCGCGAAGACATACCCGAACGCTTCAAGTGGAATCTCAGCGACATTTATCCGGACTGGAGCGTATGGGAGAGCGCTTATAAGCAGCTCGATGCCGGCATCGACCGGTATGCCGCGTTGAAAGGAACGCTGTCACAGGGACCGCACCGGCTGCTCGAGGCGTTCCGGCTGTCAGAGGAACTGGACCAGCTCGCGTATCGGGTCTGGTACTACCCTTCTCTCCAGTACGACCAGGATCAGCGAGACAACAGCGTCAACGCGAAAAAGCAGCAGGTGCAACTGCTCTTCGCCCGATTGAGCCAGGCAGGTTCGTGGTTCAACCCGGAGCTGCTCGCGATTCCGCTCGAGACGGTCCGTACATGGATGCGCGAGAACGAACCGCTTCGCCTCTACGAGTTCGCCATCGAGAACCTCTATCGTCAGCAGCAACACGTGCTCGACGAGAAGGGCGAGCGGCTGATGTCGCTCGCGAGCCGGCTTGCCGCGTCGCCGAACGAAGCCTACTGGGCGTTGTCGACCGCCGACGCAAAGTTCCCATCGATCACGCTGTCAACCGGCGAGACCGTGACCGTCTCGTATGGCCAGTACCGCGCGATCCTTGCCACGCGGCGTGAACAGGCCGACCGCGAAAAAGCGTTCACCGCGCTGCACGAAACCTACAAGGGCACGCTCAATACATACGCAACGCTCTACAACGGCGTCTGCCAGCGCGACTGGTTCCAGGCGCGCGCGCGCGGCTACAAGAGCACGCTCGAAGCCGCGCTCCACGGCGACAACATTCCAACCTCGGTCGTCGAAAACCTGATCGAGACGACGCGAGCGGGCGTTGCACCGCTGCGCCGCTATCACCAGCTCCGCCGCCGCGTGCTGAAGGTGCCGTCGTATCACGTGTACGACTTCTCGATTCCGCTCGTCACGTTCGACAAGAAATACAACTACGAAGACGTGCTCGACTGGATCACCGCGTCGGTGGCGCCGCTCGGACCGGAATACCAGGCGCGAATGCGCACCGGGTTTACCGGCGGATGGATCGACGTCTACGAGAACCAGGGAAAGCGCTCGGGCGCGTACTCAGCCCCGGTGTACGGCACCCACCCTTACATGCTGCTCAACTACACCGATACGCTGGACGACGTCTTTACGACAGCGCACGAGATGGGCCACTCGATGCACACGATCCTGTCGCACGAGACGCAGCCCTTCATTTATTCGAGCTACACGATCTTCGTCGCGGAAGTGCCATCGACGCTCTCCGAGGCGCTGCTGCTCGAATACATGCTCGCCCACTCCACCGATCCCACCGAGCGCATCGTCCTCTTGCAGCATGCGATCGATAACATTACCGGCACGTTCTATACGCAGGTCCTGTTTGCGGACTACGAGCTGCGCGCGCATCGCCTTGCGGAGAAGGATCAGCCCATCACGTCGGAGATCCTCACCGAAACGTACACGCAGCTGCTGAAGGACTACTACGGCGACGCGCTGGATCTGAATCCGCTGACGGGGATCACCTGGGCACGCATTCCCCACTTCTTCAACTCGCCGTACTATGTCTACCAGTACGCGACGTGCTTCGCGTCGGCAGCGCGCCTGTCGAAAGAGATCATGAGCGGCGGGGCGGCGGCTGACGCGCGCGAGCGGTTCCTGACGCTGCTCAAGTCAGGCGGGAACGACTACCCGATGGAGCAGCTGCGCAAGTCCGGCGTGGATCTGAGCCAGCCGGATACGGTGCGGGCGATCGTCGATCAACTCGACGACCTGGTGTCGAGGCTGGAACGGGAGCTCGAGCAAGTGCGTTAGTCCCAGATCCGACGACTTTTGTCAGCGTGACTCGGGAGCTACGGAACTTGCGGGCTGGTGGTACCTGACGCTCAACGCGGCGGTGCCGACCAGGACCGCGGCCGCTGACCCGTACGCCGCACCCTCCCCAAACCACTGCAGCACGCCGTTGCCCCAGACCGGCCCCAGCGTGCGCCCGAGACTCTCGAGCGCGCCGGCGGCTCCCTGCACTCTTCCCTGCTCGTGACGTCCGCCCGCCGCGCTGACCAGTGAGATGAGCGACGGATTCGTAAGGCCGATGCCAATCGCGCCAGGGACGAGCATGGCCACGAATACCCAGAAGGTGTGGGTCATGGCGCTGCCTCCCCACCCCAGTGCCGCGAACAGCAGCCCAATCGTCAGCGTCCGCCGCTCGCCGATCCGGCGCACGATGGGTCCGACCATAGCTGCCTGCACGATGACGCCGAGAAACCCGAACGCCGCGAGCAGGTAGCCGATGTGCGTTGCATCGAATCCAAAACGACGCTGGCCGAACAACGCGAAGGTCGTCTGGTACACCGCGAACGATGCCCAGTAGAAAAAATCAATCGTGAACAGGATGCGCAGTCTAGGGCGTCCGCCAACCTCGCGCAGCGCCCGCCATGGTGAACCCGCGGCTGCGCTCGTCCGGTGGACGGTCTCGGGCAGCCAGAACCACGCGAGCAGCATAGCAACCACCGTGATGGCAGCAGCAGCCCAGATCGGCGCGGTGTAACTGATGCGGGCGAACAGCCCGCCAAGCCCGGGGCCAATGATGAAACCCAGGCCAAATGCCGCGCCGAGCATACCGAACGAACGCGCACGGTTTTCGTCTGTTGAGATATCGCCGATGTACGCGCGGGCGGTCGTGATGTTGCCACCCGAAAGACCGTCGACGATCCGCGCCGCGAACAGCATCAGAAGGCTGTGCGCGAGCGCGAGCATGACGAAGCTGATGACGGTGCCCAGCAGGCTGAAGATCAGGACGGGCCGCCGGCCCCAGCGATCCGACAACTCGCCGAGCACGGGTGACGCGATCAGCTGGCTCAGGGAAAAGGAGGCGAACAGCAGACCGATGACGAGCGGTGACGCGCCGAAGGTCTCCGCGTAGAACGGCAGCAGCGGGATGATGATGCCGAAGCCGATCAGGTTGACGAGGATCGTCAGGAATATGACGAGAAGCGGACGGCTCACTGTTTCACCGTCACGCCCTTGATGAACACCGGCGTGACCGGCACATTCGGCATTCCGCCACGCTCCGTCGTGGGTACCACCGCGATGCGATCGACGACGTCCATGCCCTCAATAACCCGACCGAACACGGCGTACCCGAATTCGTCCGGGGAATACCCGGTGTGATCGAGCGACCGGTTGTCGGCGACGTTGACGTAAAACTGTGAAGTGGCGCTGCGCAGGAGCCGCGTGCGAGCCATGGCGACCGTGCCCCGGCGATTGCTGATCCCGTTGGTGGCCTCGTTCTGAATCGGAGGCCGCGTGCGCTTCTCGGTCAGGTCCTCGGTAAAACCGCCCCCCTGGATCACGTAGCCGGATACGACGCGGTGAAAGATCGTGCCGGGATAAAAGCCGTCTTTGATGTATTGCAGGAAGTTCTGGGTCGACACCGGTGCCTGGTCTTTGAACAGCTCGATCGTAAAGGACCCCATCGACGTCTCGACCACGACGAGCGGGTTGCCGGCGGCGGGCTGTGGAGATGAAGTCTGAGGAGCGGGGGTTGCCTGCAGCAGGACAACCGTCAGGAACACCAACCAGGGCATCGTGGTCCTCCTTAGGACACTGCGTGTCAGTGTACTCGTGTCCGCTGGCACGCCGGTAGCAATGCGGCAACATGCGGCGAATCACGAGTTGTGACAGACCTGTGACACGCCGAGCGGCGGCGCGTGGCGGACCTGCATTTACGGGGAGTTCGGGCCAGCAGACGAAACGCGCTGTCGCGGAAAGCGGATGGCCGGTCCCGGACGGTGCACGTCCGTATGCGGGCGATTGAATGTCCGTGATGGATTGGATTCAAAAGGGTGGATCAGTAGCGACAGGCGGGGCGCTGCCACCCGGATGCTCTCAACGTGTGGGCTACAATAAAGTGGTCTACACCGGAGGCAACCCATGGTGACGGAGCTCGAGAGCGAACAAAAGGAGCTCGCGGACTTCATCCGTGCGGGCTCGACCCGCGGGCCCCAGTGCTTCGGCAGTTACTTCGACGAGAAGGGTGGTTCGTGCGCGCTCGGGGCGGTATACGACGGCGTGTATCACCTGCCCCGGAAGCACGGCAAGCTCGTCCCGGATCATCTCGAGCGGCTGTTCCGCTGTCTCGATGAAGTGACGAAGCGCTGTCCGCATGAACAGTGTGTCAAGCGCCTGCCGCTCGCCCCGTTGATTGTGCATTTGAACGACGATCATCGCTGGACGCGAGAGCAGATCGCCGATTGGCTGTCACAGGAATCGACGACGACGTAAACGATTGCATTTGGTGATCTGGTGATGGGCGCCAGATCACCAAGTGAAGCAAGGCTCCCCGAACATGTCTTTCCTCGACCGTTTCAAAATCCAGCCCAAGTACAGGTCCGCGGATCCGGATGTGCGCATCGCCGGCGTGCAGGAGCTGAGCGACTCGCCTGAGGACACGGCCGTGCTCGCGTC
Source organism: Acidobacteriota bacterium (assembly GCA_046726015.1). Taxonomy (GTDB): domain Bacteria; phylum Acidobacteriota; class Vicinamibacteria; order Vicinamibacterales; family 2-12-FULL-66-21; genus QHWT01. Next base: position 6,208 of record JBKOZS010000134.1, on the reverse strand, counting down.
GCTGGCGCGCGAGGATTCGGACGCCCGCGTCCGGCGGGCCGCCGCCGCTCGCGTCGGCGAGATTCCGGTACTCGTGGCGATCGCGGGGAACGATGGGGACGATGAGTTGCGTTCCGAAGTGCTCGAGCGCCTCGCGCGGTTTGCCGCATCGACCGATGCCTTCGAGGAGGCGTCGCAGGCCCTGGGAGCCTTGACCGATCAGAAGCAGATCGGGACGGTGGCAAAGACATCTCCGCTCGAATCGATCCGGCTCGACGCGGTGGGGCGAATTACCGATCTGAGGGTGCTCAGTTCAGTGGCCCGGAACGGCGGCGACTCGCGAATTGCGGCGAGCGCAGCCGAACGCATCCAGGATCCCGCGGAACTCTTGAACGTGGCGGTGAAGACAGATCACAAGGAGGCCGGTATCGGCGCGCTGGAACGCGCCGTGCAGATGGCCGCTCCTGACCGCGCGACGCTGGACGACCTCGCGTCGCGCGCCAAGAACAAATCGGTCGCGAAGAGGGCACGTGCCATGGTACAGGCGATAGACGAAGCGGAGGCCGCGCGGCGCGCCGCGCTGGAGCAGCATCAGCAGCGGCTCGCAGGAACACTCGGACGCGCCGAGGCGCTCGCAGGCGGATCATCGCCGGACGCGGCAGCGGCGCTTGCGGATGTCGAAGCCGAATGGCGCGAGCTTTCGTCGAATCCGTCGATGGAAGTGAGTCCCGACGACCACGGGCGATTCAATGCCGCGGTGGCGGCGGCGCGCGAGGCCATCGAGCGCGCGGCGCGCGACGCGGAAGCCGAGCGTGCGCGAGCGGACCGTATCGCAGCCGATCGCGCGTCTCGCGTGACCCTGTGCGAGCGCGTCGAAGCGCTGCGCGGCGAAGAGACGCTTGACGAGGTCGCAAAAGCGCGCGGCGAGTGGGAAGGGCTGCCGGCGATCGAGGGAGAGACACCGTCAATCGCTCCCGAGCTGCTGGCCCGGTTCACCGACGCCTGCCGGCGCGCGGAGGAACGGCACGCGAATCGGCAGGAACTCGATCGCGCCGCCGGCCGCCTTGCGGAGCTCGCGAAGGAAGCCGAGGACCTGGCGGCTCTCGAGGACAGCCCTGCATACGTCTGGGACTCCATCTCGCGCGAGTGGAACGACCTCAAGTCACGCGTCGAGCAGGTCGACGAAGCCGTCGCACAGCGATTCACCAATGCCGAGACCGGCATCCGAGAGCGCGGCGAAGCGAAGCGCGCGGCCGCGGAGAAGGTGCTGCGCCAGCAGGTGCAGCGCCTCGAGCAGTTGATCGACCGCGCGAATCGGCGCGCGGTTGCTGAAGATCTGACCTTGAAGGAAGCGGACAAGGCGGCGCGCGATCTACGCACCGCGATCGAAGCGCCTCCCGCCGTACCGCAGGCCGAGCGCGAGGCGCTCGTCGAGCGGCTCAAGGCGGCGCTTTCCACGCTGGCGCCCAAGCTCCACGAGCTTCGCGAGATGGACGAATGGAAGCGTTTCGCGAACGCCGCCGTCCAGGAGGAGCTGATCGCGCAGACCGAAACGCTGAAGACGAAGTACGATTTCGAAAAGCCGGAGGATCTCGAGAAAGCCGCGCGCGAGCTGCACGACATCCAGGAGCGCTGGAAACAGGCCGCGGAGGCGCCCCGGGCGCAGGCGCAAACACTCTGGCATCGGTATCGCCAGGCCGCGGATCCGATCCAGGCCAAGGCCCGCGAGTTCTTCGCGCAGCGCGCCGAAGAGCGCCAGGGGAATCTCGAGAAGAAGCGCGGGCTGTGCGAGCGCGCGGAAGCGCTTGCCGATTCCACCGACTGGATCAAGACCGCCGATGAGCTGAAGAAACTCCAGGCCGAGTGGCAGGCTATCGGGCCGGTCCCGCGTCCCGAAACACGGATGGTCTGGAAGCGATTCCGTGACGCGTGCGATCGGTTCTTCACGCGCCGCAACGAGGATCTCGCGCAGCGCAAGGAAGTCTGGTCGGCCAACCAGGCGCGCAAGGAAGCGCTGTGTGCCCGGGCGGAGGAGCTTGCGGACTCGCGCGACTGGGAGCGGACGGCATCTGAGATCCGAAGGCTGCAGGCCGAGTGGAAAACTATCGGCCCGGTCCGCCGCAGCAAGTCCGAAGCGCTGTGGCAGCGGTTCCGCGGGGCCGCGGATCATTTCTTCGATCGCTACAAGCGCCGCGACGAGATCGAACTCGAGGCGCGCCAGGCGGACCGCGAGGCACTCGCGGTCGAACTGGAGGCGTTGTTCCCGGCGGAGGGCGCGGATACCGGCACGCCACCCGCAGATCTTCTCGAGCGCGTGCGCTCGCTGCGTTCGCGCTGGAACCAGTCCACCACTGCGGTCCGGCATGGTGCGGATCCGCTCAGCGGACGGTTCGTCGCGGCGATGGAGCGCCTGCTCACGACGTATCCGGACGCGTTTCGCGGCACCGAGCTGGATGTCGAAGGCAGCCGCCAGCGGATGGAGAAGCTGGTCATGCGTGTAGAGAGCTTCGTGTCCGACAAGGATGCGGCTCCGGCGAACACGTCACAGGATCTCGCGGCACGGCTGCGGGAGGCCCTCGCCGCCAACACGATTGGCGGACGCGCGGGCGAGGAAAGCAAGTGGCGCACGATGGCCGAGGAAGTGCGCCAGGCGCAAGCGTCGTGGGCGCGGCTGGTGCCGGTGCCTGGAGAGACCGGCCGTCAGCTCTCCGAGCGGTTCCACAAGGCATGCAACCGCTTCTTCGATCAATATCGCCGGCGGGTGCCGCAGTCACAGGATGCGCCGCGCCGTGGGCGAACCGCATCGGTGCGTTAACGTCGATACATGACCCGCCCGCCAACGATCGTATAAACGACCCTGGCGGACGGGATGTCATCTTCGGGCACCTTCAAGATATCCTTCGACAGCACCGTGATGTCGGCGTACTTGCCTGCCTTCAGTGAACCCCTGTTCGCTTCCTCGAATCCCGCATACGCACCGTTGATCGTGTAAGACTTCAGCGCCTCCATCCGCGACATCCGCTGATCCGGATAGAAGACGCTGCCGTCCTTCAGCTTGCGGCTGACACTCGCGTAGAAGCTTGCGATTGGGTCGACGTCCTCGACGGGCGCGTCGGTGCCGTTCGCGATGATCGCGCCTGCCTTCATCAGCTTCTGCCAGACGTACGCGCCTTCCTGCGCGCGTTTCGCGCCGAGGCGTTCCGTCACGTACGGTGCGTCAGACGTGGCGTGCACGCCCTGCATGGATGCAATGACCCCGAGCTTGCCGAACCGCGGGATGTCCTGCGCGCTGAGATGCTGCGCGTGCTCGACGCGCCATCTCAAGTCCGTCTTCGAGGGATTCGCCTTGAAGGCGCGCTCGAAGAGGTCGAGCGTTTCGCGATTCCCTCGGTCGCCGATCGCGTGCACGCACAGCTGGTAGCCGTTCTGCATCGCAAGCCGCGCGGTTTCTTCGATCTCCGCGACCGGAGTGGTCTCGAGGCCCGTGCTGCCGGGCTTGTCGCTGTAAGGTTCGAGCAGCCACGCGCCACGTGACCCGAGCGCTCCGTCGATTGACTTCTTGATCGCACGCACCGTCAGGTATCCGTTGCCGTAATCGATCATTCGGTACTGCGCGAGCCTGGGTCCGATCGTCGCGTTCGGCTGACGAATCATCACCCACAGGCGCACGCCCATCTTGCCTTCGTCCACGATCTCCTTCATGCGATCGATCGTCCTTAGTGACGACCCGGCGTCCTCGAACGTGGTGATCCCCTTCGACAGCGATTCCTCCGCCGCGAGCTCGAGCACCCGCCGCTCGCGCGTGCGCGCCTCCTCGGGCGTGGGAGCCGGCTCGCCGGCTCCGCGCTTGATCAGGCTCGAGGCCGTCTCGCGCAGCAGGCCTGTCGCGTCGCCGCTGGCGTCGCGCAGGATCTCGCCGCCACGCGGACTCTCCGTCGGCCGCCGGATTCCTGAGAGTTCCATCGCTTTCGCGTTGGCAAAGCTCGCGTGTCCGCTGGCATGCACCAGGATCACGGGGTTGTCTGGCGACACTTTGTCGAGCGACGCGTGCACGGGGAATCCTTCGACGTTCGGCTGGGGACGCGCCGTCCACTTCTCCTGGTGCCACCCGCGGCCGTAGATCCACTGCCCGGGCTTCGCCTGCTTCACCGCCTCTGCCACCATCGCGACGATCTCGTCCCACGACCTGGCCGTCATCAAGTTCAGTTGCAGCCGCGATTCGCCGACACCGTTGAAATGACCGTGGCTTTCAATGAACCCTGGAATCGCGAGCTGCCCCTGTAGATCAAGGACCTTCGTGTCGGGGCCAATGAATTTCTTCATCTCGTCGGCCGATCCGAGCGCCGCGATCTTGTCGCCGCGAATGGCCATCGCCTGCGCCTCCGGCTGAGCGTCTTCGAGGGTAACGATCCGGCCGTTGGCCAGCACGAGATCGGCGGTCGCCGGCGGCTGTTGCGTGGCACTGGCGTGAACGAGCGACACGGAAGCGGCGAGCGCGAGGACAAGGACAGGATGGGCACTGATGCGCATAACGGTGGATTATAGCGATTCGTGTATAACAACCACGGAGTTACACGGAAAGACACGGATCTGATCCATGGGATCCGTGAGATCCGTGGTTAATAGTCACGCTGACAGGGGCCGTTACATGACTCTCCGCACTACGAGACGCAGTTTCCTTGCGGCGGCCGGCGCGGCGATGGTCGCCCCGTCGGTGTTCGCGCAGGCCCGCCAGGGCGCTCCCGGATCCGCGCCAACCGTCATCTCCAATCCGCCGCGCGACTTTGGACCGAACGCTCCGCCGACGACCTACTTCAACGATCCCGACGTCCTGACGATCGATCCCACGTTCAACGCGCTCGTGCAGCCGAACGCATCCATCAAGCGGCTGTGGACGGGAGCGTTGTGGGCAGAGGGGCCCGCGTGGAACAGCCAGGGCAAGTTCCTCCTCTGGAGCGACATCCCCAATGACCGCCAGCTGCGCTGGATCGAAGACGATGGTCAGGTGTCGGTGTTCAGGAGCCCATCGAACAACAGCAACGGGAACACGTTCGATCATCAAGGGCGTCAGCTGTCATGCGAGCATCTCACGCGCCGCGTCGTCCGCTACGAGCACGACGGCTCCGTCACGATCATCGCCGAGTCGTTCGATGGCAAACGATTGAACTCCCCGAACGACGTCGTCGTGCACAAGGACGGCAGCATCTGGTTCACGGATCCGCCGTATGGGGGGCAGCTGTACGAAGGTGCGCCAGACGCGAGCGGTGGGCCCACCAATCCCGCCGGCCGGTTCAATGCGAGAGCCGGGCAGCGCGCGGAGATTGGATCCCTCAAGCGCGAACTGCCCACGAACGTCTACCGCGTGGACACCAGCGGCCGGATCCAACTCGTCGTCACCGAGGAGCAGGTCCCCGATCCGAACGGCCTGACGTTCTCGCCGGATTACAACCGGCTGTACGTGGCAAGCACCGGCAAGGGTCCGGGGGACAAGGGGCCTGGCGGGAAGGGAGAGATCTACGTCTTCGACGTCACCCCCGATGGCAAGACATCGAATCGCAAGTTGTTTTCCAACTGCGTCATTGATGATGTGCCGTGTGGTCCTGACGGACTGCGGTGCGACGTCGACGGGAATGTCTGGGCTTCGAGCAATGCGGGCCGGGCGCTTGGCTATAGCGGCGTCACCGTCTGGAGTCCCGCAGGGAAGCTGCTCGGGCGCATTCGGCTACCCGAGGTCTGCGGCAATCTGACGTTCGGGGGTCCCAAGCGCAACCGCCTGTTCATGGCCGCAAGTCAGTCGATCTATGCGCTGTACGTCGCGACGCAGGGGGCTGGTCCGGGATAAGCGTCAGCCCGCACGGTGAGGACCGCACATCAGGCCGCGCCTTCTCGCGCTGCGTCTCCTCATCCGACATTACGCGTCTGCCCCCGAGCATCACTGCTGTTTTCCACTGCGGCGCCCTCGACGATTCCTTTCCAAGTTAAGAAAGATTAAGGCCTGTGGCACCTGTGCGAAACGCGGCGACCGACCAGCGTTTTGCAAGGACCTGCGGGCGCGTCCGCGCGTCCACAGGTCCGGCAGCCTTCCACAGGCCCTTCAGTGAACCACGTTCGAGCCAAGCTCAGTGACGATGACGCGAAGGGCCGCCGCCGTCCCACCCGACATGATGCGGCCGTGCTCGACCGTGTCAAGGCGCTGCGCCCCGAAAGGGCGCCTTCGGGGGTACGCTAA
>JBKOZS010000133.1:0-12983 GCA_046726015.1 Acidobacteriota bacterium | reverse complement strand
GCGCGATGGCAAGCCCTGCCAGCGTCCACAGGGCGGCGCTCCTCCCGCCCTCGTCTGTTCCGCGCTGGCCGCGTTGCAAGGGAACGAGCTCGACGAGCGCCGCGAGGCCCAGCGCACCGATGTAGAACGCGGCCGCGGCCTTCGTGAAAAACGACAGGACCGCCATGACACCGGCGAGTGCGCCCCACCATGGGCGCTCCTGCGCGCGGACCGAGCAGTACCACGACGCGACAATGAACGCGACCATCAGTCCTTCCATGATCGCGGCGCGGTTGTACATCACGTATACGTAGTTCGTCGCAAGCAGGCCGCCGGCAAACAGGCCGGCAGCATTACCCCCGAGCCGCCGTACTCCGAGCGCGAGCAGCCACACGGACACGAGCCCGGCCAGCTCGCTCACGAGACGCGCCTGTCGTGCGCCCACACCGAATGCCGCGAAGGACAGGTACTCGATGCCGGTGAACACCGGCGCGATGTACATCGGATTCCACTCGTCCTGCCGCCAGGAACCGAAGAGCGCCTTGTTGCGCGCGTTGTGCACCCACGCACCCTCGTCGTGCCAGACAATGCCGACAGAGGTACGCCACGGCGGATCGGCGGCCGGAAAGATCAGCCGAAGCACTGCTGCGACAAGGAGGATGCCCGCGAGAACGCTGAAAACGCTTCGGTTGGATTGGTGGCCCGGAGTGGGCGATAGCACGGGTCAGGTGGTGCAGCTCCACGCGGGCGCGTGGAGCTGCACGGTCTTTCAGACGACGCGGATTCTTATCACGGACACGTTATTGAACGTCTGCGTGATCGAGCTGCGCGCGAACACCACGAGATTGTACTCGCCTCGGGGCAGCGTGCCCACAACCCTGAATCCTGATGGCGCGAACCGCGGGTTGCCAAACGCTGCGCCGACGTCCGGGCGGCCGAGACCGTAATCCGCAACGCCCACGAGAATTGGCGCACCACCGGCGATCGGATAGGCATAGACGTGCACGGCATTGACGCCGGTGCCAATCGATCCGCCCATATCGATCGCCCATCCCGCCACGGTGATGTTCATCGAGAGCGTCGAGCCCGCCACCGGCGTATCTACCCACATACGCGGAATGGAAACGGGCGGACGGACCGTGATCCGTACGATCGCCTCGTTATTGAAGGTGCCGGTCAGCGTGCTGTGCGCGTAGACGTGCAGGTCGTAGGTTCCGGCCGTCCCGATTGCACCGGTGAGGCTGTATCCAGAGTTGGTGAAGCGCGCGTTCGCGAGGTACGTAGCAACGTCAGGCCGGGCGATTCCGTATTGCGCCGTGCCGACGAAGATCGGTGCGGCACCGGTCGTGGGATACGCCCATGCCTGCACGATGTCCACGCCGGTGCCCGTCGGCGACCCGGTGTCCACGGCCCAACCACCGATCGCAAAGCCTTCGGCCGTCACGCTCGCACCCGCGCGCGGGGCATCAAGTGCCATCTTTGGCGCCGATGTCGGTGGCGGCGGTGGCGGCGTGGGTCCCGGCGGCGGAGGCGTAGTCGGTCCTCCACCGGCGCCACCGGTGCCAACGATCTGGCTCGCAATGGCTTTGAAGGCGATGCTCCAATTCGCGTTCCACGTGGCCGTCGTCGTGTTGGTCGCCACACGCGTGTAGCGGGATGGCGTGATGCTGGTGCTGATTCGTGGCTCGGTCGGAGTGATTCGTACGCCGTTGGCATTGAGCTCTGCGGCAATCACGTGGTCGGTCGCCCGGTCGACGCCCACCAGCAGCGACGTTTTGCTGATCGGATTGAATGCTAGCGACAATGCATCGTACGAACCCACCCGCGCCGACGCGAGGGTGTGCGAGACCAGCGCGCCGTTCGCATCCAACTCCGCGACCTTTGCATACGCGCCCGAACTGAGTTCGAACCACGTCATCAGGTAACGATTCGTCAGCGTGTTGAAGGCCAGGTCGGTGATCGTGGTCTTCATGGAAGCCGGCAGCACGTTGAACGTCGTACGGCTGAACGCCGCCGGGTTCGTGGCTGGCACCTTCACGAATGCCGAGTAGACATTGGTCGGCGTCTCCCCGCTGAACGACACACCAAACTCGTTCGTGTTCGGATTCCACGCGACGCCTGGATCACGTCCAAACCCGGCGGACACCTGAACCGGGGCTCCCACCGGAGCGCCGGCGAGATCGACCAGGCGCACCATCAACGAGGGATTCACCTGCGTCTTCCACGCCACGAGGAACTGCTGGCTGGTCGCCGAGTACGCCAGCGCCGCGACGCCAACATCGATCCACGACGTGAGAGGCGTGGAGATGACCTGGTCGGCACCGATCGGCCCTCCGCAGGAGACCGTGCGCGCATGCAATAGAACGGTGACATTGGGGACCTCTTCGGTCCAGATGACCAGGAAGCCGCCGGCCCCACCGTTCAGATGCGGGCTGTAGGCCACGCGTGGAAACGCGCCGAACCTGGGAGACGGTGGCTTGACATGGAACGGGACGCTGATCGGATTGCCCCCGGCCCCAACACAGAGGCCGATGACCGCACCCTGCGCTCCAACCATGAAGTACGTGTTCGTGCGCGGATCGTGCGCGGCATCGGTTCCACGCACGACAAACGCTGCTACAGCGGTCGTAGTACCTACCGCCGCGAGCTGTGCGCTCGCGGTCCCGGAGAGAGCTGCAAGGGCAAGCAGGGCGAACGTGCAACCCCGCGCCGCGGTCGTAAGGCCGTGTGCGTTCATGTGCGTTACCGCGCGTTCTTGAGGATTGTCAGCAACCAACCAGGGTTCCACGGCCGGTCTATCGGCACGAGGCGCCGAGCGCTGTAGGAGCAGGGCAGGATTATAAACGCTCTGCTTGATTTTTAAAAAAATTTATCGAGTCAAATGGAGGATTTGTGTCGACGCCGCAACACGTTCGGATACTGCCGGGCTGTGTAGCAGCGCGCGCAGCCGGGTCAGATCGCGCCCCGCAATTGCCACGGCTGCGTCGGATGCGAGGTCGCGAATTGCAGGATTGTCAGACGACTGCAATCCTGTAAGTACAGATTGCGCGAGTTCCGGGTCTCTGGAGGCAATCAGCCGCGCAGCGCCGAGCCGGACCTCCGGCTCGCTCGCGGACGTCAGGCTGCGCACGAGCGTGACCCAGGCTTCGTCCGGCCGCTCCGAGAGCGCTTCGGCAGCCTGCAGCCGGCCGTGCGCGGAAGGGCTGGCCGCGAGCTCCTGGACGTAAGTCATCCCGGCGTTGTCGCCAAGCCGGACCAGTGCAAGCGCCGCACGTCCCTTGACGAATCCGCTGGGGTCGTTCAGCAAAGGCCGGAGCGAATCGATCGCGTCTCGCGCGTGAAGACGGCCAAGTGCCTCGACCGCTGCGCCGCGAGTCTCTTCGCGCGGATCGTGAAGCCGCGCCAGCGCGGCTTTGATCGCGAGCGGGCTGCCGCTCTTGCTCAGCGACTCGAACGTCACCATCGGCTCCGCGAGACCGGCGTTCAACTTGTCGATGAGCGATCGCACGGCAGCGGGATTGCCGCTTTCGGCCAGCTCGCGGATGGCGGTCATGTCGCCTGCCGCGACCGACTTGTTGATCTCGGCAAGTGCGGATGAATCGCCGTCCTCGACGAGGCCGCGAAGCGCAGCGGCCTTGACCGCTTCATCCTTGGCGTTCGATTCATCTTTCAGCAGCGATCGCGCGATGCGCCGCAGGATGAGGGGCTCCTCGAACTTCCGTTCGCCAAGCCAGCGTTCGTACTCCACGAGACCACTGGCCGTTCCGCCACGCTGGATCTCTGCTTCGATCAGCAATGCCAGCGCGCCCGCGCTGCCGGGTGCGCGTTGCAGCGCTTCGCGCGCGCGCGCGGCGGCCGGTACCGCCGACGCTTGCGAGAGCAACAGCCAGCCCTGCGCAAGCAGCGAAACGTCATCGAGCACAGGTGGCTGGAGCGCAGCCGGCGGGATCGATGGAGGTGGTTGTTGCTGCGCGCGCGCGATCGCGGGAGCGATCGTCAACAGGACGGCCAGCAGAGCGTTCGCGGTACGGGTCATGAGGCCAGAGTACCACAGCGGATCCGTGGGAACGCGAAGTCCCGAGTCGCGAGTCGTGAGTCCCCAGTCCTGAGTCCCCAGTCCTGAGTCCTGAAGCCTTATGGGATAATCCCACACACGACGTGCCAGCCGCTCTCGCTCCGCCTTCGCTTTCGCTCGTCGTTCCCACATACAACGAACGTGACCGGCTCGGCGACCTCGTGCGCGCCATGTTCGACGCCTACGCGGCGGCGCGTGTCTCGGGAGAGCTCGTGGTGGTGGACGACAACTCTCCTGACGGAACGGGTGCGCTCGCGGACCGCCTCGCCGGCGAGTATCCGATTCAGGTCCTGCATCGCGCGGGCAAGCTCGGACTGGGAACGGCCGTCATCGAAGGATTCAACACGGCCACCGCGCCGGTCGTCGGTGTACTCGACGCGGACCTGAGCCATCCGCCGGCAATCATCCCGCGCATGTTTGCCGTCATGCACCACTACCGGGCGGATCTGGTCATCGGGAGCCGCTACATTCCGGGCGGTGGCACGCGGAACTGGGAGATGTCGCGTCTGCTGATGTCGAAGTTCGCGTGCCTGCTGGCGCGCGGGCTGACGCCGGTGCGCGATGCGACGTCAGGCCTGTTCCTGATTCGGCGGGAACTCGCACGCGGCGTCAGGATCTCCGCGGGAGGATTCAAGATCTGCCTGGAGCTGTTGATTCGGAGCCAGCCAGGGCGGGTCGTGGAAATTCCGTACGTGTTCGTCGGGCGCACGGCCGGCGAGAGCAAGATGAACCTGAAGGAAGCAACGGGCTACCTAACGCAATTACGCGATCTGCATCGGTACCGGCGCGAGCAAGGCGGGCGATCGCCCGAGTACCGCGCGTTATCGGCGAGCGAGCTCGACGTCGCGGCCGACGGGGCCCGCTGACGGCATCCGCGTGTCCTGCACGCGGACGCCGAAGACTGCGCGGCCGAGGACCTGCCGGACGATGCCTGGTTTGGTGGCGGCGAGCTTGACCACGTCGCCAAGATTCCTGGCGACGTAGGCCGGACGGATGAAGAAGCGGCGCTTGGCGCGATTGATCGCGTCCATCACGGTTCGTTCGTCCAGGCCGTTCCCGTTGAGCAGGTAATACGAGTACTCCATCCGCGACCAATCTTCTTCCACGAGCAGTCCCTCGCGCACGACCTTGTCGTACAGCGCGGTGCCCGGGTACGGCACGGCGGGGTAGAAGTTCGCGAAGTCCGGATCGAGCTCGATCGCGTAATCGATGGTGTGATTCATCGTGTCGATCGTTTCGCCCGGGTAGCCGAAAATGAAAAACGCGAACGACTTGATGCCGGCGTCGCGCATGTTGCGGAACGCCGCCTGAATCTTCTGCCGCTCGAGCCGCTTGACCATGTCCTTGCGGATGTCTTCCGACTCCGACTCGATGCCAAGAGCCAGCATCCAGCAACCGGCGCGGCGCAGGCGGTGCACGAACGCGGGATCGGTGAGATTGTCGGCGCGCGCGTTTCCGAACCACTGGATCGGCAGGTTGCGTGCGATCAACTCCTCACAGAACGCGCTGAACGTCTTCACGTTCAGCGTGACGGTGTCCCCCCACAAATAGAAGAAGTCGATCCCGAACTCGCGGTAGCCGCGCTCGATCTCGTCGACGAGCGCCTTCGCGCTGCGCTCGCGGAACTTGTGCCCCTGGTGGATGGGAGCGACGCAGAAGTCGCAGGCGTAAGGACACCCGCGGCTGGTTTCAACGATGACATACGAACGATTGACCAGCGGCACCGAGTATGAACGCAGCGGCACGAGGTCCCATGCGGGATACGGCATCGTGAGGAAGCCGGCAAACGATCCATGCGCGCGATGCGGGACGATCTGCCCGGCACGCCGCCACGTGAGGCTTGCGACGGGCGACAGATCGTCCGCCGATTCCAGGTGCGCGAGTTGCACCACGCCGTCCTCGGGCTCGCCGACGAACATGCCATCAACAGCTGGCGCCCGCAGCATCGATGCCTGCGGGAGCGTTGAGGCGTGAGGACCGAAGCAGAAAAGCGGCGCTCCATAGCGCGCTTTCAGCTTTGCCATCTCCGCAACATCCGCGTCGAGCGTGGGCGTCGTGCTCGGGAACAGGATCAGTGTGGGATGGAACGAGGCGCGATCCAGCTGACCCACGAGATCCTCCACCGTGCGTCGTTCGGCGGTCAGATCCACGAGGACGATCTCGCAACCCGCATCACGCAGGAGAGAGGCCAGCAGCGCCAGTGTGTATGGGGGCTTCGTGGTCCCGAGGACCTCTTCGCGTTCCTGGCAACGGCCCTGCCGGGTGAACGCGACGCCGTTCACGAGCGGCGGATTGACGAGCAGAGTCTTACGGCCAAGCATCAGGATCAGCGCACCACTGTCTGGAGTTTACGAACCAGGACCATCGAGCTGCCAAATCTCCACAACCGGTCCGGGACGCTCGAGCGAGCCGAGGATCCGGGCATCCGTATTGTGCAGGAAAGGCTCGGGCTGCGCCTGGTCTGGACCCTCAGGCGCATCGCTGTACGGCGAAAACACGGCTAACCGCCGACCCTCACGGGCCAACGCAGTGAGGAACGGCAACGTAGCTGGATCTGATGCATTGTACCGCTTAAACACCACGAACGCCACGTGTTCTGCCCGCGCGGCATTTAATCCTTCGTTACCGCCGAGCTGGGCGTAGGAGAGGTAAAGCTTGTCGGCATCGAGACCCTTCCCGAGATATATCAGCCGGTACGCGGGCGCGGGATAGGGCTCGCGCGCGATCTGCAGCTCGGTCTTGGTCGGGATCGGTCGTCCCGTGCGGCGCACCGCTTCGCGCAACGAATCTGCCGTGGGTTCGAGCGGGACTGAATACGGCTGGGTCAGGATCGTGGTGCCGCCGGGAATCTGCGCCTGGATGTAATTCAGCGCCAACGTCCGCGTGTCCGTTCGACGCATGAACGTTCCGGTTCGCACGCTTTCGACCGCCGCGACCGCGACGGCAACCAGCACCAGCACGTGACCTGCGCGTGGCTGCTTCTGCCACGCGGCGCCAATCGCGATGGCGGCGAAGAGCGCGATGAATGGCGTCACCGGGACGAGATAGCGGCTGGCCGGATACGTGCTGAAGATGAACAGCAGGAACGGCATCGCAAACGAGAGTAGCCACAGTGTCCGCTCCGGCGCACGACGCGCGCTCACGGCCACGCCGGCAATGGCCAGGAGCGCCGTCGGAACTCCGGCGGTGTCGAAGAGCGTCAGCTTCGCGTAACGTGCCGCGCTCGCGAAGTACCCCAGGCTCTCTATTGCCCGATCGACGACGATCTCCCGGTTCGCGCGAATGTCACGCAGGGCAGTTCCGAACTCGAGGACAAGGAACGGCGACAGCAGGAAGAACACCGCTGCCGACACCACGGCCGCAATCGCGAGCCGCAAGACGGCATCGCGCGCATCTCGCGCGCCGCGCACACTCGACCAGGCGAGCGGAATCGCCAGGAAGATGGCGTAATAGTGCGTCGAAAAAGCGACGCCGGTGACGGCGGCAGCCATGACGATCGAACGACGATCGCGGCGCGTCCAGAGGCGATCGTATGCGACGTATGCGAGCACGATAACAAACGTGACGGGCACATCGTGCTTCACGTAATGCGAGTTCAGCACGTGCAGCGGCGCGACCGCGAGCAGGATCGCGGCAAGCAGGCCCACGAGCCGTCCCGCGATTCGCGTGGCGAAGATGCCGGTCGCGACCACCGTGGCGGTCCCGAGGAGAGCCGTCAGCAGTCGACCCGCGACGAAGACGCGCGTGGGATCGAGAAAGAACTCGCGCTGGAACGCTCCGAACGAGGCGACCGCTCGCGTCGCGACGGCGAGCACTGCCGTGATCCCTTCCCACGCGAAGAGCGCGTAGAAGTAAAAGGTCGGATAAAGAAAGTTGTGCGGGTTGAGATCGCCTTTTGCGAACGCGAGCGCCCGCGACATGATGGCGACCTCGTCCGGGTTGTACACCGCGGGCAGCCCGTAGCGCAGCCCGATCAACCGCACTGCGAGCGCGACTAACGCGATCAGGCACCAGGCCATCCACCTCCTCACCGCGTCGGCTCCTTGACGAGCGGCACGTCGGACGGGGTAATGACCTCGGACGAGTTGACGACATCGGTCGCGACAATCTCCCCGGCCATCTCCGTACTATCGGGCGCAGGAGTGACGACTGGAGCAGGCTTGCGATTGCGCAACGCGCGCAGCCAGCGCAGCTCGTCGGCATTGAAGAAGCCCGTCATCGCGAGCAGCCCGCCGTATACCACCACAACGGTCGTGCCTCGCACGAGCACGTCGGGAATGGAAGCCATCGACGCGCGCGGATCGACACCCGGGAGGCGGATGTCCGGCAGCATCCGCGCGAGCATCGCGGCGGCGATCGCGATGAGCGCGACCCGCGCGAGCCGGCCCCACTCATAATCGATGCGATAGAAGCGCTGCGAGAAGGTGAACCCGAGCACCGCCTGCGTCGCGTACGAGGCACCGTTCGCCCAGGCCGCGCCAACGATCCCATAACGCGGGATGAGCAGGAAGTTCAAGCCGACGTTCGTCGCCGCCGCGGCGATCGTGGCCATCGGGTAGTACTGGGTGCGCTTCGTGATGTTCAGGCCGATCGACGTGAGGAGATAGATGCCCTGCAGCAGCACGCCGATCGCCGTCCACGTGACCACCGTCGAGAACGCACTCCAGCGTGGATCGTCCGGCGCCAGGAAGAACCCGTGCGTCATGCTCTTGGCGAGGTCCATGCCGACGGACGAGAGGCCCGCGGTCAGGAGCGCCAGCACCGCCACCCCGTAGGTGGTCACGACGCGAAAGACGCGCGGCGCATCGGGCTCGCGCACGGCCGCGTAGTAGAACGGCGCCCACGCGGATTCGAACGCGCTGAGAAAGAGCTTCTGCGTGAGGCCGAAGCTGACCGCCATGGAATAGATGCCGATCTCGTGAAACGTCGTGAAGAGTTTCAGGATTGGCTTGTCACCGACGGCCATCACCTGCTGCGCGGCCGCGTGCGGCACCCGCGGCAGGCCGAACGCCAGCGCGTCGCGCAGCATGGCGCGCGAGAACATCGGCCGAATCAGCGGTGCGAACCAGCGCATCAGCACCGTCATCACCGCGATGGTGACCACCAGGTCGGCAAGCACGACCCCGAGTACGCTCATGCCGAAGCCGATCACGAGGACGAGCCTCAGCACGATCGTGAGAACGGATCGCCCGAGTGTCAGCAGGCTGAACGTCACGGCGCGGCGTTCGATGCGCAGCACGTGGAAAGGCAGGAAGGTGAAGCCCATTGCGAACGTGTTCAGCAACACGAGCCGGAGCGCGGTCGTGTGCGTCCGGCCGCCAAGCAGCGCGTCCGCGATCCACGGCGATACTGCAAGCAGCGCGGCAACGACGAGGCCGTTCAACGCCAGGAGAAAAAGGAAGATCGTGCTCGCCAGCCGCTGCCGCGACCCCTCGTCGTCGCAGTCGTAGAACATGCGCATGAACGATCCGTCGAGGCCGAACCGGAACACGATCTTCGAGACGACCTCGACGCTGCCCAGCAACCCGAGCACGCCGTAGTCCGCAGCGCTCAGATACTTGACGAAGATGCCGAGCAGCAGAAAGTTGACGATCGAGACGGCCACGTCGCCGAGGCCGTAGATCGCCATGTTCTTCGAGAGCTCGCGGATCTTCAGGAACAAGGCGGCGGCTTATGCTTTGCGCAAGGTGAGCAGGTTGAGGAAACACCAGCCGGGCACGGGGAGCGTGCGCGTCAGCACGCGATGGAGCGGCAGCAGCGCGCGTGGATGCCGGCGAATGAGCCGGGTCACGATGGGGATCGTGGGAAAGATGCCCTTGCGCGCGACGAGCGTGAATCCGGCGCGCGAGGCAAGCTGCAGGTATTCCACGACCGGACGATCGCCGGGGTGCTTGTACTCGGATGCGGTGCGGATCAAGCGCCCGCGCAGGAGGAACTGGACACGGGACTGCAGGTGCGCGAGGTTCGGAATCGACACGAGGAGCTCGCCGCCCGGTCGCAACACACGGTGCAGCTCGGCCAGCGCCCGCGGCTGATCCTCGAATGCGAGGTGCTCGAGGACGTCGAGGCAGAGCGCGCGGTCGAACGATGCGTCAGCGAAGGGGAGCGCCATCAGAGACGCCGTCGTCACGCGCGCCGACGAGTAGTTCGCATCCACGCCAGAGATCGCCAGCCGATCCGCGTACTCGTCGACGAGCACGCCTTCACCGCACCCTGCGTCCAGCACACGCGTCTCCGGCGGCAGCGCGTCGAGGTAGCGGCGCACCGCGGAGAGCTTCGCGAGATACGTCGGATAAAACTCCCAGGTGGGATCGAGCGTACGGTGATAGTCCCCGCGCGCCGCGTACTCGCCGCGGCGTACCATCTGCGGGCTGGCCATATGCGATGGATTGTACCGTAGGAATGGAAAAGGCCGGGTTCGCCCCGGCCTTTTAAACGCACGAGCAACGGACGTTTATTCGCTTTCGCCTCCCGGTCCGCCAGGCCCTTCGGGCCCACCAGGACGAACGACGGTCGGCTGCACCTGCTGATACGGATTCTGGACGCCGCCCGGCGTGATCGGCTGTGGCGGCAGCACGCCTGGGCGCGGTGACGTCATCGGCTGCATCGACGGCTGTCCAATCTGCTGATTCGGCGACATGCCCGGCTGGTTGAAGCGCTGCTGATAGCCCTCGAGCGCCGACGCGGGATTCGCACCAGTCGGCATCACGTTCGGTTGGCCAGGTGCGCCGGGGAACGGGCTGATTACCGGCGCCTGCTGCGGCATCTGCGGCGGCACGTTCACATTCACCGGCTCGTCGTCTTCATCCGCGGCCACCGGAACCGGCGGACGCTGGAACGGCTGCTGTTGCTGGAGCAGCGGGCCTGCCGTTGCCGCTGGCGCGCGGCTCGACGCGAGGATCGTGATGCGATCGTAAGCCGAAACGCCCGTCGTCCCCACCGGTCGCGCGGCCGCCATGTAACCGGCAGCCGAACGAAGCAGGATATCGAGCGCTTCGCGTTCGGTCTTGTTGACCAGCTGCAGTGTCATGGCCGGCGAGCTGAGCTTTTCGCCATTGACGATCTTTGTCTGGCCGATGCGCGCCCACTCGGCAAGAATCTGACGCAGCGGAACATCCTGCGCGATGATCGTGACGCGCCCGTCCTGCATGGTCAGCTGCAGGCTTTCTTTCGGGGCCTGCGCCGCGGCGGTGATCGGTAAAGCAAAGGCCATGGCCGCCACAAGGGCGGGACGCAGCAGAGTTTTCATGGGATTTCTCTTGACCAAGTATACGCCTGGTAAGACGACGAAGCGAGCTGGTCTGGTCGGTCCGCCCAGCCGCTTTGCGGCTTCAACACAGGGTTGAGCCGAGGCCCGAGGTCCGAGGTCCGTCGAGGTCGAGATCCGTCGAGGTTCCGAGGCCCGAGGTCCGATCAGGCCAGTTTTGTAATCCAGAGCGGCGAGTCTTTACGGGGTAAGTCGCAGGAGCGGCAGACTTCGGGCCCCCCACTCTCCAGGTGCTGGCGGCGGGCCATTCGATACGGTTCGGCGTTCCAAATCTCCTGAATCGACGAGGTGTTCAGGTCCCCCAGAATGGTCTTCCCGTCGAAGTCGGCGCAGCATAGCGACACGCGCCCGTCCCAGAGCACCGTGAACGTCAGCCACGGACGGTAGCACGGGTAATTCACATCCGATTCGGTATTGAGCGTGCCGGCCCAGTTGTGCAGATCCGTGATGTGAATCTTGTCGGCGATATTCCGCCAGTGCTCGATGAAGGCCTGTTCGTCAGCGGAGTTGTCCTGCCGGACGAACGACAGGATTAGCTTGGGACGCCGGCGGCCCAGCTCGGCACGGATGCGAACCAGCCGTTCGATGTTGGCGATGACCTTGTCGTAGTTGAGACCGACGCGGGTGGTCTCGAACACTTCCTTGCCCGACGCATCGACGCTGATGTTGATGGCGTCGAGCCCCGCTTCGATCATCCCGCGCGCGACCCGCTCGGTGATCAGCGACCCGTTGCTGATCATGCCGACTTCCTTGATCCCTTTTTCCTTTGCGTATCTCACCTTGTCGGTGAGGTGGCGGTCGAGGAACGGTTCGCCGTAGTTGTGCACGCGGACGTGGGTGATCCCGAGCTCCGCGCACTCGTCGACGATCTTGCGATAGAGGTCGAAGCTCATGACCCCCTGGCGGCGGTGCATGTCGTCGCGCGGGCAGAACACGCACTTCGCGTTGCAGATGTTCGTGCTCTCGATCTGCACGATCTCCGGCAGGATCGGCGCACGGTCGCGCCCCGTGGCGAGCAGCAGGCGACGCACCGGCTTCGCGTTGCGGCGAAGCGCGGATTCGGCCATCCGTCGGGCGGCCGCCTTGATTCCTGTTCGGGGCATGTCGGGGTTCGCTTCTCGTTAACGGGCTGCTGGACGATGGCAGCCGAGTGTCAATGCCGAATGTCTAATGCCGAATGCCAAAGCTCACGGGTATTTTCGGCATTGAACAATCGGCATTTATCATTGACACGGCTTTGACACGCTATTGCTCACGGAAGTACGCGATGACGCGGGTCAGGATTTCATCGAGCTCGACCGTCGGCCGGTAGTTTACCAGCGCGCTGATCTTCGAGATGTCGGGCACGCGCCGCGGCATGTCCTCGAAGCCCGCTTCGTACGCCTGGTCGTACGGAATGGTGACGATCGGCGACGCACTCGCGGTGAGCTCCTTGATGCGCGCCGCAAGCGCACCGATGGTGATTTCTTTGCCGTTCCCGATGTTAAAGACCTGGCCGACCGCGCGAGGCTCGTTGATCAAGGCTACCATAGCCGTGACGACGTCCCCCACGTAAGTGAAGCTGCGCGACTGCATGCCATCGCCAAACACCGTAATCGGCTGCCCGGCAAGCGCCTGCCGCACGAAGTTCGGAACGACCATCCCATATTGGCCGGTCTGGCG
>JBKOZS010000132.1:0-8671 GCA_046726015.1 Acidobacteriota bacterium | reverse complement strand
GTTCTTCCTGGAAGACCCGTTCAGCCCCGAGGACGTCGGCTACTTCGCGAAGCTGCGGCCGCAGACCAGCACCCCGCTGGCGATGGGCGAGCTGTTCAACAACCCCAACGAATACGTCTCGCTCATCAGCGACCGGCTGATTGACTTCATCCGCATCCACATCTCGCAAATTGGCGGGCTGAGCCCGGCGCGCAAGGTTGCCGCGTTCAGCGAATTCTTTGGCGTCCGCACGGCGTGGCATGGTCCCGGGGACGCGTCGCCGATCGCGCATGCGGCGCAACTGGCACTGGAACTCGCGAGCTACAACTTCGGTGTCCACGAAGGCAGCGGCTTCCCCAAGGAAACGCAGGAAGTGTTCGTCGGGTGTCCCGAGGTGAAGAACGGCTACATGCTCGCGCATGAGACGCCGGGACTCGGCATCGAAGTGAACGAAGCTCTCGCCGCGAAGTTCCCCGTCGTCGACAGTCCGCCCAACTTTGACTACGCCTGGGGCACGACCCGTCGAAGCGACGGCACCGTCATCAGACCGTGAGGCCACCCATGTCCAGCGACTCGCAGACCACGTTCTCACGCCGCGAAGTGCTTGGCCTCGCCGCGGCGCTGCTGCTGCCACACCCTTCCGACG
The DNA here is from genome assembly GCA_046726015.1 of Acidobacteriota bacterium. Classification (GTDB taxonomy): domain Bacteria; phylum Acidobacteriota; class Vicinamibacteria; order Vicinamibacterales; family 2-12-FULL-66-21; genus QHWT01. The sequence goes on along the minus strand of JBKOZS010000132.1, from coordinate 8,046 downwards.
CGCTCCAGCGCTCGAAGAAAGTCATCATCGCGGGTGCAGGAATTGGCGGACTGAGTTGCGCGTGGGAGCTCGTGCGCCGCGGACACGACGTGACGGTCGTGGAAGCATCGGCGCGGACCGGTGGTCACGTCTTTACGTTTCGCGAGGGGCTCGACGAGGGGCTCTATGCCGACGGCGGCGCCGAGCACTTCACGCAGCCGGGATACGAGCGGTTCTGGGGCTACGTTCGCGAGTTCAGTCTCGCGCACGTCTATTACCCGCGCCGGGAGCACCTGCTGCGATGGATCGGCGGGAAGATGTATACGCCCGAGATGCTCGCCGATCGCAAGGTACTCACCACGCTGGGCCTGAACGCTCGCGAGGTCGATTTCCTCATCAGGCACCCGTTTGCCGAGCTGTCGGCACTCTATCTCGACCCTTACCTCGATCGCTTCGAAGACGAGTATCGCCCGTTCGACGCAGGGTTGAATGCGCTCGATGCGATCAGCTCGAACGAGTTGTTCAAGAAGGATGGCGCATCCGCAGCCGCGCTCGAGTTCATTGGCGGCAACGGATCGGCGTTACAGACCGTGTGGCATGCGGCGATTCTCAAAAGACGCGGCGTTCCACTCTTTCCACCGAAGCTGTATCGGCTCGTTGGCGGCAACCAGACGCTCACCGACACGTTCACCGAGAAACTGGGCAACCGCATTCGACTGCGCTGTCCGGTCACCGCGATCGAACACGGCGAGACGGGCGTGCGGGTCACGTGCGGCGGCAGCGGAGAGTCGACGAAGCTCGAAGGGGACTACCTGGTGTGCGCGATGTCGGCGCGAATGCTGCGCCTGCTGCCGGTCACTCCCGCATTCCCGGAGTCGAAGGCCTATGCCATCAGCAACGTGCCGTACTACCACGACACCCGCGTCATCTTTCAGACGCGCAGCAAGTTCTGGGAGCAGGACGGCATCAGTCCGAACATGGAGTTCGGAGACTCGCCGCTGTATCACGTCTGGAAGGCATCAGAAGAGGTCAAGACCGCCAGAGGGCTGCTGGCGGGAACGGCGTCAGGCGCCGGCACAGCCGACCGCGCGCTCGCGACATACCGAAAGTACTATCCCGGGAAATCGGAGGACATCGAAAAGGCGCACGTCGTGGTCTGGGCGCTCGATCCCTGGGCTTCCGCGTGCGAACGCACGTCGTACAAGCCCGGTGAGCTCGCCAGGTTCTGGCCGACGCTCATCGAACCGCACGGGCGCATCCACTTCGTCGGCGCCTACGCGGACAATTTGAATTGGGGTATGGAGGCGGCAACCAGATCGGCCAATCGCGTGGCCGAGGCGATTCACGCCGCGTAATTATCGCGCGGCGTCCAGATCGACGACACCGTACGTGGTGAGTTTCGGGATCGTAAACTCGGTGAATCCGTCCACGACGGCACGGTCCTGCAGGTCGACATGGCCAACGCCGGCGACGCTGGCTTCGCCACCGCGATATTCGCCGCGCAGCCAGACGCGGAGCCCGTCGATCTCCGCTCCGCCATAGTTGATCAGATGCAGCCGGGCGCGCAGGTCATCGCGCGTGAGCCGGCAGATGACGACCTCGCTCCCAAACAGACGCACGCTGCGCTGTTCGTCCGTGAGGTGACGACGGATCTTCTGCGCGAAGGCGCTGGGGTCCGCGGCCTCTTCGACCGGATATCCCGGCGTGCCCACCGCGATGTTGATGCGGAACTGCGGGGACGGTGCTTTGACCACCTGGAACAGCAGGTTTCGCCGCGCGAGCAGATTCATGACCTCGCCAGTCACTGCTGACCCATCGTCGACAACGGCCACATCCGCGACGGCGGGGAGGTCGACGGGCTGGAGGCCCTCGAGGAACGTCATCATGGCGCCGACGGCTTGCAGGTCTGCGGAGTCCATCTTGAGAATCGCGTCGACGCCGTAGGCGAACGCCTCAGCCGCGGCGAGCGCGCCACGTCCCGCCATCGCTTCGTAGACGTATTTCTTTTCTGGATTCCTCGCAACGCGCCAGCCGTTCGCGACAATCCACGGCGCGCGTGTGGGGGAGGCGAGCCCCGCACGAGCGGCCACGCCGGGCGCGGGCAACACTTCGCGCGAGGCAAGATCGGCGGCGGCAACTGGAGTGACGGAGAAACCGGCAGCACGCCAGGCGTCGGCCTGCTCGGGAGCGACGCAGATTCGTTTGATGGAGGCTGCCTCGAGCCTGGCCCTGCTCTCCACGCCCTCCGTCCAATACACACACGGCAGGGCAAGGAGCACCAGCACCAGCAGCGTCATACGGTGATGTCCTGGACCTTGATTTTCGATACATCGTACACACCGAGACCCAGCTTCGACGCGTACTCGATGTGCCCGGGCTCGCGGATGATGATGTTGACGTTCGGATCCGCGTCTCGCGCCCGCCCATCGTCCACCTTCAAGTAGGCAGGCGATCGATCCCACACCGATATCACGCCGTGCGCGCGACGCTCGTTTTCGATGATGTCCAGGAGCAGGCGATCGATGGCGACGGGATCGGTTCCGAAGAGAATCTGCCGCGGATAGAACACGTAACGCGTCGTTCTCGCGAAAGGACCGGCGTGCCAGACACCGCGAAGACCGTCCATGATCTGCAGCACGGTCCTGGACCGCAGCGGCTCGATCGACGCCAGTGTGCCGATGACCGACAGCGTGTGCGACTTCCCTCGCTGGTGCGTCCGGGCGACGTTCGAGAAACTCCCGTACGCAATGTTCTTCAGGCACCCGGTCACGCCGGACGCACCATGATCCTTCATGTTCGGAATGTTGATGATCTTCGTCAGGCGCGTCGAGACGAGCCGCATCATGTTCGACCGCGTATCGTCCTCGCCGAACAGGTCCGCCTCGAGATAGACGGCAGGATCGTAGCCGCTGTTGTCGGTGTTGCGGTTGGCGCGTTCGGCCGCCACGATCTGCACGCCCTCCGGCAAGTGCGGTGCGTAGTTCACCTCGTCCAGCTGATTCTGGAAGCGCTCGTAGACGAAGATCTGCGTGGCCGGGACGCCGATGCCCGTGAGCTGGCGTACAACTTCCGCGACGATCTCATACGCGGAGATGCAGTACGGGTAGCCGCCGCAGTTGACCTTGATCCCGACATGGTCCGAAGGCTCGACGAATCGCCGCCAGGCATCCGGCGTCGTGCTGGCCCCGGTGAGCGTGCGCATGCCGCGCGCCATCATTTCGCGCACGACCTCGTCGTTTGCCGCTCCTGTTGACGTATCGACCGACCTGTCGGATTTCACCGATACAACCCGGCCGGGATATGGACCAGGCATCCCCGGTGTCGCCGCTGGCTTGTAGCTCGATATCACTCGAAGCGCCGGCATCCCAGCGGGAGCCTGCGGCGACGGCGCATCGCCGCGCAGCGTAGCGACGAGCCCACGACGGGGCGCGAACAGCAAGGCGGGGCCGGATGCAGCCGCCGCGAGCAACCGGAAAAAGGAGCGGCGATACATGCGCACACCTTAGCACGGAGCTAAAAGAACACCCGTGACGGGTTCCATGACCCTTTTCACCACTGTCACCTTCGTCTTGACTAAGCCCCCCCGGTGCACGCATCGTAAGCGGCGTTCTGGTCACGCTAAGGGAGGATTCATGGTAAGCATTCGACTGTTCCGGTGGGCGGGTGTGTGCCTTGTCGCCCTGGAACTGTTATCCGGCACTGCGCTGGCGCAGACGGGCGCCGCATCGCTGACCGGCCTCGTCAGTGATTCAAGCGGCGCGGCTGTGCCCGGCGCGACCGTGATCGCCACCAACCAGGCGACGAACGTCGAATACACCGCCGTTTCCAACGAAGCCGGCAACTATACGGTCACGTCGCTCCCCGTCGGGACCTACGTGGTCAAGGCGGAGCTGTCGCGCTTCAAGACCGCCGCGACAAAGCCAATCCAGCTCGAAGCCATGCAGATCGCGCGGATAGATTTCAAGCTGGAACTGGGCGCGCTCGAGGAAACCGTCGAAGTGACGGGTGAGTCGTCGGTTCTGCAGACCGAGACGGCCACCGTCGGCGAGGTCATTTCCGGAACCACGCTGTCGGCGCTGCCGCTGAACGGACGGAACTCCGGACAGCTCTCGCTGTTGCTGCCCGGTGTCGTCACCGTCAACCCGGGATCGTTCACCGCGATCCGGAACTTCGGCGGTGGCCGTCCGTACGTGAACGGAAACCGCGAACAGACGAACAACTACACGATCGACGGCATCGACATGAACGAGTCGATCGACAACCTGGTCGCATATCAGCCCAGCCCGGATGCGCTCGCCGAGATCAGCGTCGAAACGAACAATTACGCGGCAGACGCCGGAAACGTCGCGGGCGCGGTGATCAGCAACGTCATCAAGTCGGGCACCAACCGTTTTCGCGGCAACGTCTTCGAGTTCTATCGCAACAGCCGGATGGACGCGAACTCCTGGGTCAACAACCGCTCGAACGCGCCGAAGCCGGAGCGACGGCAGGATATCTTCGGCGGCACGATCGGCGGACCGGTGATCAAGAACAAAGTATTTTTCTTCGGCGACTACCAGGGCACGCGGTTCGACGCGCCTGGATTCGAGACGGTGTCGGTCGCGCCGGCGGCGTGGCGGGTCGGTGATCTCTCGAGCGCCGCCACCGCCATTCGCGACCCCCTGACCGGCCAGGTGTTTTCGGGCAGCCAGATTCCGCTTGCCCGCATCGGCTCTGTGGCTCGCGCCATTCTGACCAATACCGCCCTGTACCCGCTGCCGAACCGCGCAGTGAGCGGCGTGACGGGGAATTTCGTGGGCGAAACCGTGACGACGACCCGTGCGCACCAGGCGGACACGCGCATCGACTGGAATGCGTCCGCGAAGGACAAGATCTTCGGACGCTTCTCGTTTTCCAAGTACGAGTCGAGAAATGACAAGCGTGCCTTTCCGCTGCTGCTTGGCAGCCTGACCGACTCGCCATTTCGTAACGTTGCCGTCAACTGGAACCGCATCTTCGGCCCGTCGCTCGTCAACGAAGTCCTTGTCGGCCTCAACCAGATCACGATCGTGACCGAGGCGCTGGATTGGGCGAGCATCGGCGATGCGAACGCGACGTTCGGCATTTCAGGGGGCCAGCCGATCCCCGGCCTCAGTTCAATCCAGTGGGGCAGCGGGTTGACGAATATCGGCACGGGAGCGAGCGACACGGACACGCTCGACAGGACCTATCAGATCAACGAAAAGCTCACCTGGCTGAAAGGCCGCCAGACGCTGAAGTTCGGCGGGCAGGTGCTCCACTACGTGCAGAGGCGTTTCTACGCCGGCAATAACGGACTGCTCGGCCTGTTTGGCTTTGGTGGCGCGTTCACCGGATTCCCGTTCTCCGACTTCCTGCTCGATCAAGTCACCAACAAAGGACGCGGCAGCAACTCCGATCCCTGGACGCATGTGCACAACCGCACGGCGTTATTCGTCCAGGACGACGTGAAGGTCACGCCCGAGTTGACGCTGAATCTTGGCATGCGATGGGCGTACACGCAGCCGCTCATCGAGAAGGACAATCGGCAGGCGAACTTCGACCTGCGAACAGGTCAGCAGATCCTCGCGCAGGATGGCGACCGCGAAGGCCGCGCGCTCTACAGGTCGTACAAGAAAGGCTTCGAGCCGCGACTCGGGTTCGCGTGGCGGCCCGAGGACCGGTGGGTCGTACGCGGCGGCTACGGGATCTCTCAATACATGGAGGGAACGGGTGCCAACCTGCGGCTGCCACTGAATCCGCCATTCTTCTTCGAGTCGGACGTGCGCTACGACGCGACCACGGGCGGCGGCACGCTCGCGGCTGGTTTCGCCGACGTCAAGCCGCTCGACGAACCGTCGGGGCAAGTGCGTGCGTGGGATCCAAACCTGCGTCCGCAGTTCACGCAGCAGTGGAACGTGTTCGGCGAGTATCTGCTGACGCCGTCGGTGTCGGCGAACGTGGGCTACGTCGGGCACAATGCGACGCACCTCGTGACGCCGGTTGAAGGCAACCAGCCGCTGCCCGGCGTCGGCGATCCCGCGACGTGGGCGCCGCTCCAGAACCGGCGTCCGCTGTTCGCGACGGCACCGCTGCTCACGAACATCTCCACGACGGCCTCGCGCGGCCGCAGCAACTACCATGCGCTGCAGGCCAGCGTCAGGCAGCGCAACGTGCACGGGCTCGAATACCTGGCGTCGTATACCTTCGGCCGGGCGATGGCGAATCAGCTCGGGTACTACGGTTCCGGCGGTCAGACCGCGGCCGAGGGAACCTACTGGATGAACGCGTACGATCCGGAGGCGAACTACGGGCCGGCCTTCTTCGATGTCCGCCACAACTTCGTCTTCTCGGCGAATTACGAGTTGCCGTACGGGCGCGGTCGCACGTGGGGCGCCGACTCGCCTGCCGTGGTGAACGCGCTTCTTGGAGGCTGGAGGCTCAGCGGCATCTTCCAGACGCGATCGGGGTTTCCCGTCACGGTTCTCGACGGCCGCGGGTCGTCGCTGCAGGCAGTGCGCGGTGGCGAACGGCCGAACTGTATTGGTAACCCGGAACCGGCGGACCAGAATATCGATCAGTGGCTGGATATCACCGCGTTCGCGCGCGCGACGCTGGGCACGTGGGGCAACTGCGGCGTCGGCATCGCGCGCGCCCCTGGCTATCGGAACAACGACGCGGCCCTGTCGAAGCGATTTAGCGCGGGCGCCGAGCGGTATGCCGAATTCCGCATCGAGGCGTTCAACCTGACGAACACGCCGAGCTTTGGTCCACCCGCACGCGACATCAACGCGCCGAACACGTTCGGACGGATCACGTCGACGATCAGCACGGCCAGGACGGTGGAACTGGTCGTGAAGTTCTTCTTCTAGCCGACCGTGGATCGACCGAAGCATCTGACGCGGCGCCAGCTCCTTCAACTCGGAGCCGGCGCCGCGACCGCGGGGTTCTCGAGGCCGCTCCAGGCGCAGACGTCCGCGAATCCTACCGAGCCGCTTCGTATGCGCGGCCTGTTTCTGCATGTGTGGGATCTGCGCGACGACGGTGTCGATCGCGTACTGGGGTGGATTCGCGATGCCGGCCTGAACCACCTGCTGATAGCCGGGTCGTATCACTCCGGCTGGTTCGTCCACCCCGCAAAGGAGAACCGCCGTCTCTATATGACGCAGGGAGGCGTGCTCTACTTTCCTCCCGATCCAAAGATCTTCCAGGGCACGCCAATCGAGCCCGCCGTCGCCGATTTCGTTCGCGGGACGAACTGGCTCCGGCTCGCCGGCGAGAGGCTGGATCGCTACGGCCTGCGCATGTCGTCGTGGACGATTGGCGCCCACAGCACGCGGCTCGGACAGCGCTACCCGGAGTACACGCAGCACACCGCCTACGGCGACAGCGTGCCGCACGCCCTCTCGATCGGCCACGATGCGGTACGTTCGTACCTCACGGCGCTCTGCCGCGATCTTGCGACCAACTACCCGATGTATGGCGTGCAGCTCGAGTCGTTCGGGTGGATGGGCATCAATCACGGGCATCACCACGAACGCGATCTCACCGGCCTGCGCCCCATGGAGCAGGCGCTGCTCTCCACGTGCTTCAACCCCGAGACGATGAAGAAGGCGCACGCGAAAGGGATTGATGCCGAGAAAGCACGCGCGGCGGTCCGCGAGCTGCTCGATGCCACGTTCCGCGAAGCCCCCGATCGGCCGCGCAACCATCCCGCATCCGTTGCCGAGGTCGAAGACCGCTCGCCGGATCTGAAGGCCTACAACAAATTCCGCACGGACCTCGCCACCGAGTTGATCGTCGAGATCAAGCGCGACGCGCTGAAAGGAACGGACTGCAAGCTCCTGTTACAGAGCGGCTACCAGGCGGAACTCGCGCAGGTCGCGGATGGATTCGCCTGCAGCGCGTACGGTCAGCCTCCCGAGAAGGTACTCGACGTCGTGCGACGCGCCAGGAGTGCCGTCCCCGCTGGATGGAATGGGGAGTTCCCTTGCTTCATTCGCCTTGGCATGGGAGTGCCTGCCACCGCCGAGGAACTTCGCGCGATCGTCAGCGCCGTCAAGTCTGGCG
>JBKOZS010000131.1:0-15951 GCA_046726015.1 Acidobacteriota bacterium | reverse complement strand
GCTAAATCTCGAGGGCTGCACGGATCCGAAGGCGTCCAACTACAAGACGTATTTCGTGAAATCCAGTCCGGCGATGTGCCGGCCCTGAGCCAGTCGACGGCGTGAAATGTTCGACGGGTGACGTTGGCATCGCTGTAGTGTCCGCCTTCAGGCTGACCTGGTGAGGTCCGGCTAAAGCCGGACGCTACCGTGATCTACATCACCGCGCGGACGCGCTCCACGTCACCATCGCACAGAGCGGCCTGAAATTACTCGACGGGTGATGTTGGCATCGCTGTAGTGTCCGCCTTCAGGCGGACCTGGGTGAAGTCCAGCTAAAGCCGGACGCTACCGTGATCTGCATCACCGCGCTGGCCGGCTCGAAGGAGTTGCGGCGGAAGTATGGCACCATAGGCCGCGAGCGCGCTATCCGGCAGTTCACCTGAGATCGCGCCGCGGGATTGTCGAGGACCGGAGATGACATGCCCACGGGCCGTGAACTGACTTCCGATGTGGCAGTCTCAGGCGGCAGTCGTGTCGACCCCGTCGTCATAAGGGACATCGCGGCGCATGACACTTCGGGCGTGTCCCGTGTGTCATGCATCGTTGACGACGCACTGGTATGGTTCGAGAGCGCGGACGAGCCGCTGCAACCCTCGGCTACGGCGTTCTGCACAGCCTTCCTGATTCCCGCGCTGTCTGTGGGACGCCAGCTCGAGGTCGACGGAGCTGTCAGTCCCTTGTGGCACGCTCAGTCAGAAACGCTCGTGGAAGTACTGCACGAGTGGTGGAACCTTCCCCGCTTGCTGCCCCGGATCGCCACCTCGGAAGCTGCAGCGGATCCCGGAACAAGAACTGCGCTGTGCTTCACCGGCGGGGTTGATTCCTTCTAGACGCTGCTCGCGGGGCCGTACCCGGTCGACGCCCTGATCACCGCACACGGCTATGACATGAAGCTCGAGGACGAACCGCGCTGGCGCGCGCTTTGTCGCAGTCTCGATGAAGTGAGCACGCGGTGCGATGTCGCGCCGATCAGGATTCGGACGAACCTGCGGCAGCACCCGCTGTTTGCGACAAGCAAATGGGAGCACACGCACGGCGGGGCCCTGGCTGCGCTCGGCCATCTCGTCGGCGACGTTCGACGGCTGCTGATCTCGGCGTCGTACCCCTACTCGATGCCGACACCCTGGGGTTCGAGCTGGCGCATCGACGAGCTGTTCTCGTCCGAGCGTCTGCACGTCTGCCACGTTGGCGCTGGCCTCTTCCGGCGGCAGAAACTGCGATCGATTGCCGGCGACGCGTTGGTTCGGGGCCACTTGCGCGTCTGCTGGGAGAACCGGTCGGATACCGGCAACTGCTCGATGTGCGAGAAGTGCCTGCGCACCATGCTGAGTCTCTCGGCGCTCGGCTGCTTGCAGGAGTTTCCCGTTTTCGATGCGTCGCGGCTGGTACCAGGTCTTGACGCGCTCAAAAAACTCAGTCCGGAACAGCGTGTGGTGTACGCTGCGCTCGCCGAATCACAGCCTGACCACGACATCCGATCGGCTGTTCGGCGCATGCTCGACCGGACACTGAGCCGACCTGATAACCGGTCGTCCTTGAGAGCGCGTTTGATGCGCGGCATGCGGGCGGCCCGCAAGCGGTTGTTCTGAATGGTCCGGCGCCGTGTAGCGTGAATACGTGGGTTCTGGCAATGGGTGGTCGGCGGAGGAACTGTCGTCACGGTGGCAGGACCGCGAGCGTCATCTCCGATATCCCGCCGGCAGCCCGGACGACGCGGAGATTGCCGCGTACGGATCCTGCCTCCCCACGGGTAGCGGCGCACATCTCGCGGTGGTGCTCGGAATGACGCCGGAACTGCGCAGGCTGGCGCTCCGCTTCTTCGCGCGTGTGGTCTCCGTGGACCACAGCGACACGGCAATCCGCCTGCTGCGAGACTGGGTGGACCCCAAGGACCGCGTCCGGGAGTTCATCATACGCGCCGATTGGACCGACCTGCCGTGCCTGCTGTCAGCCGAAGCGCTGGCCGTCGTCGGCGACGGCGCGTTCGGTAACCTGCCCGCGCTCGCCGCGTGGGGCGAGATGCTGCAAGGTTTGCGCGAACTGATTGCACCTGGAGGAGTGCTGATCCTTCGACAAGCCTTGCTTCCATGCGGATTCGAGCCCGCGGATGACACGAAATGGAGGTTGCTCCAACGCTTCCGCGCGGGCGAGATCGACGAGTTCAGCTTTGGCTTGGGTTGGCGGCTGCTGGGACATCACGACACGTGCTACGACTCTCACGCGGCGCTGCTGGACAGCGCGGCCGTTGCCAGGATCACGGAGGCAGACCTGGCCGCCGGCCGCCTCAGTCAGGAGGAGTACAACCGCACTCGACGCTTCGCGTTTGGCGCTACCAACGTCCTTCCCAGCGAGGACGCATGGGAAGGGATGCTACGCCACGCGGGATATGAGTGGCGAACGTCGTGTCTCGAAGGCCGCGATTGGTACAGGTATTACAAAATCTGGGCGTGCACGCCGGCTCCTCGACCGCTATCCCAGGCCTGACGTACGGCGCAATCTCAGGGAGCCGTCCTCTTCAAGCGCCTGGTGGCACGCCCACCGCACGGGGTAACGCACGCCCTTCACTTCGATCTCCGCCTTGAGCTTGAGCCCCTTCCAGTCAGTCCCCCGCGGCAGTTCGAACCGTGCCTGCCGGATCTTCCCGGGCAGCGGATAACCGGGATCCAGGCCGCCTCCCGACAGGACCCTCCCATCGTCGGTCGTCACGTTCGCGCGCAGCACGCCGGGCACGCCGGCGATCCCGTCATTGGCAAAGCCGACCACGATTCCGTTGCGATCGTCGCGCTCGTAGTGCCAGACGAACGAGGGACGCACGCGGTAGCCCACGCGGCGCGCGATCGTGTCGATCATCTCGGGGTACTGGCGGTAGTAGTTGAGGACGTTCTCGGCCTTCTCCGCGTGCCAGTTCCAGAGCGACCAGTAGTTGGCGCCCACGTCCATGACGTGAGCGACGACGTTGTCGGTGTAGGTGACGCCTTCGTCGATCCGCAGCGATTCCGGCGAGCCATTCGACATCCCCACCTCGAGCACCGCGGCCACCCAGGGCGGGCGGTTCGAGATCGCCTCGATCTGCTCGTTCTCGACGAAGATCGTGTCGGTCCGCACCCAGTTGTGGCTTCGGATCGTCAGGTCGAGCAGCTCGGAGTTGCCGACGCGGCTCCAATCCGGCTGCGTGTTGGTGACGAGCGGCGTCTTCTTCCAGTGCTCGCGCTGCACGTCGAACATGCGCACGAACGTGCGCTCCGCCGTGGCTCCGTCCTGAAACGGATGGTCGGTGAAGGGCCAGGTGTGGCCCTCACCCCAGAAGCCGTACATGAATGTGTCCATGTACTCGACGAGCGGGCTGCCGTCGAGCTCGGCGGCCAGCAGCGCGTTCAATTCGCGGAAGGCATCCTGGAAAAAAGGATGGTCGTAGTGCGGCTCCAGGTACCCTTGGGCATCACGCGACGGCCTGCGCTTCCACTCGCCGCCGCGCAGCCGAACCATCGGCACCTTGTCGAGGACGAAATCGGGCAGCGCCGGCTCGTCGATGTCGGGATCGCTCATCTGGACGCGGAAGCCGACCCGCTTGCCGTACTGCTTCGCCATCGCGAAGGTTGTCTTCCAATACGGATCCGGATCGAGGCGGCCCGGGCGCTTCTGCAGCTCTCGCCATGTGGGCCGGACGTACAGTTTCTGGCCCAACGGCAGCTGTGCGAAGTCCTCGATCGCCTTCTCCATGTCCATACCCTTGAAGGTGTTGCCGCCGAAGTCGCCCGTGACGTAAGTGACGAGGCCCATGCCGTAGCCGGGCGCGACGGCGCGCGACGGTGTCGTGGCCATCACGACCTCGGACCCGGGAAGCACTTCCTCTGGCGGATACTGCGGAAACGGACCCTGATAGAGGCGGTCGATTACAGGCGGCGCGGTGCCCCAGTTGTAGCCGTCCCAGTTGTGAGCCGGAACGAAGGCCGAGGCGGGTCGGGCGGCGGCGGCGGTTCCCAGGCACGCGGCGCCCATTTTGAAAAACGACCTCCTGTTGACCGCTGACCCGTGATCCTTGACCCTTGACCGCATTCAACCTCCCACCTCATTTTCACCCGGCGCCCCTCACGGCAGAAGCCGCAGGCGCAGCGCCCGCGCCACCGCTTCCGACTTCGAGTGCACGCAGAGCTTCTCGTAGACGTGACGCATGTGGAAGGAAACGGCGTGCACGGTCACGCCGAGCTCCGCTGCCGCTGTCTTGTAGTTGTGGCCGTCGACCAGCATGCCGAGCAGCCGCAATTCGTGCGGCGTGAGGTGATAGTCGGCGCGCTCGGGTGGCTGGAACTTGCGGAACAACTGCACTACGCGGCGGGCAATCTCTGGAGACATCGGCGCGCCGCCGGCGACAACTTCGCGCACGCTCTCGACGAGCTTTTCAGGTGGCGTCTTCTTCAGGAGATAGCCGCAGGCTCCCGCACACATCGCCTCGAAGATGCGCTCGTCATCGTCGTGCACGGTAATCATGAGCACGAGCAGCTCGGGATAGCGGGATTTGAGCGGCTCGATCCCCGCGATGCCCGACATGCCTGGCAGGCCGATGTCCAGAAGCGCGACCGCCGGCCGAACGCTCGGCCGGGCGGCCAGGGTCGCCTCCATGGATCGATAGTGCCCCACGCAGCGAAAGCCAGCCACGCGATCGATCAGGCGCGCCAGTCCTTCTCGAATCTCGCGTTGATCTTCGACGATCAAGACGCCGATGGAATGCGATGCCGGCCCTCCGTGGACGAGACCGTCCGTGGGCCCTGCAGGGGAAGCCGACATGACCGCCAACTGTATGCCAGAGCGGCTCGAGCCTCACTACCTGCTCAGGTAGGCATGCGAGGGCCGGCGCCAGGGCACGTGCAGCGCCAGTCGCGTTCCGCCGCCCGCGCTCGTCGTGACTTCCAAGCGACCGTTCAACCGGCGTGCTCTTGCCTGAATGCTGGCCAGCCCGTGACCGTTTCCCCGGGCGGCCGATTCCAGCCCCTGGCCATCGTCTGCGACCTGCACGAACAGTCCGCCGCGCTCGATGCGGACCTCGATGTCGGCGCGGGAACATCGCGCATGGCGCGCGATGTTGTTGACGGCTTCCTTGAAGATGAGCAGGACCTCGCGTCGCACTTCCGTCGCCAGTGCCAGATCTCGTCCCGTCTCGGGCGCGCTGAACGAGAATTCGATGTTCTTCCCGGTGAGCGTATCGCTGGCGAAGTAGCGCATCCGCTGGAGCAGGTCGCCGACGCGATCGCGAGCGGGATTGATCGCCCACACGATGTCGCCCATCGACTCGATCAGCTCACGCGAGGTCGTCGCGATGCGGCCGAGCGCGCTCGCGGAGGCGGGCGATACGTCGGCTTCGCCGAGTGCGAGCTCACTCTGGATGGCAATCTGCGAGAGGCTGGCACCAATGTCGTCGTGCAGATCGGTTGCAATCCGCGTGCGAACGCGCTCGATAGCGACGAGTTGTGCGACGCGGTACCGGTAAAGGAGCGCGACCAGCCCGACGACGACGACTGACGCGATGGCCACGAACCACGAACGCTGCCAGACCGGTGGAAGAATGTGGAAGCTGACGCTCGCCGGCAGTGCCGACGTGGCGCCCGACAGAGTCACGGCGCGGACCTGGAAGCGATAGGCGCCCGGCGACAGATGCGCGAAATTGACGCTGCGAACCGACGTCGGCGAGCTCCAGGCGTTTTCTGCGCCCTCGAGCCTGTACTGGTACCGCAGCTGCTCGCCCGACCCGAACGCCAGCGCGAAGAAGGCAATGGCGATTCCCCGCTCGCCAGGCGCCAACGTCAGGCCCGAGACGTCCTCGTCGCCGAGTTCCGACACCAGGCGAGCGTCGCCGTTCACCGTGACCGTCCTGATCAATGCCCGCGGAGCCGGCCGCGCGGGCCGCGATCGTGTCCTGTCGAGGCGCGAGACCCCGGCAATGGTCCCGAACCACAGCTCGCCCTGCCCGGTCGCCAGGGCGCTCCAGACTTCGTTCTGCGCCAGCCCGTCGGCGGTCGTGTATCGCCACGTGTCGCCTTTCGCTGGATCGACTTCAATGACGCCGCTCATCGTGCCGAAGAAGAAGCGGCCGCTGGTATCTTCGACCATGCACCGGACGTTCCCACCCGCAAGCTTTCGCGTAACTGTCGCGTCGGTGATCAGTCGACGTGTCGACAGATCCTCAAGACGCCGTACGGTACCGTCAGGTCCGACGATCCAGAGTCGTCCCAGGCGGTCCAGGTGAAGGCTGATCACGGCGACGGGCTGCCCTCGATCGAGGATCGGCTCGAAGCGGCCGTCACGATACGCGAACACGCCGACATCCCGGAACGCGAAGAACAGCTGACCGCGCGGGCTTTCGACGATCGCCGGAGGCGAGACCGTCCAGTCCGACGGGATTTCGCCAAGTCCTTCCGTTTTCCCGTATGGCGTGAACTCGTCGGACGCACGACGCCAGCGAACTAGCCTGGCCTGATCCGGTAACTCGGCGATCAGCCAGATGTCTCCCCGGTGGTCCTCGAAGAGCGGGTACAAGTCGTCGCTCGGCAACGCTGCAATCGCGGCATAGTGAGCCTCGGGCGTGACTCGCGCGAGGTGCGGGATTTCGCGAGTGGCCGGGAATCGATACAACCCAGACGGCGTCCCGAGCCACCAGGCGCCCAGGTGGTCGCGAAGAACGGTAAAGGGACCGGTGTCCGGCACGCTCGGCGGAACGTTGAATCGGGTCTTCACGAAGCGACGGCCGTCGAATTCGTTGATGCTGAAGCGATTGCCGGAAACCGCGATGACGCGCCCCTGTTCGTCCTCGAACAGGGACGTGACGAAATCGTTTCTCAGCCCGTCCGCTCGGAAATAACTGACCAGCCCGAGAGCCGCTATTCTCATGGCGCCGCTGGCATCCGTGCCGATCCACACGTTGCCGTCCCGATCCTCCGTCACGGCGGTGATCGGGTTGTCCACCAGACCGTGAGCAGGGCCCACGCTCGTGATCTGCGCGCCATCGACGTCACTCAATCCGGAAACCGTCGCGACCGTTCCCGAAACCATCCCGACGCGGACCTGTCCATCCGATCCGGTCGCGAGCGCGCGAACCCGTCGGTCGTCCAGCCCGCCACCCTCGCTGAGGGTGCATGCGTCGTCAGCTCTCGCCGGAAGGAGCAATCTGGGATAATGCGGTGGGCCGGCTACGCTTCCGCAACTGCGCAACCTGCGCACCGCCGTTGGGTCGGACGGCGAGACTCCAGCGCCAGGTCCGAGCACGAGCACGCCCTCGTCGTGGCCAACCCACAGCCGGCCATCCTTGTCCTGGGCCAGTGCTCGCACGTGTCTCACGCCAGCGCGTAGCGCAATCGGCTGGGGAGAGACCTCGCCCGACGTCCTGCGATGGAACAAGCCGTCCAGCGTGCCAATCCACAGGCTGCCATCGGCGTTCTCTATCAGCGATGTAATCATCGCCGTGGGGCTCGGAACGACGGGTCGAAACGAAGCCGGCGACACGCGTCCGTCGAGCACGGAAAGTCCACCCACTGCGCCCGCCCAGATGCGACCGGCGCGGTCCTCCAGTAGAACGCGAACCTGTCGGTGTTTGGGCGACCCTTCGAAGGCGATGTTGCTGAAAGACCGGCCAGCGCCCTGCTCGGCCCGGCGACCGCCCTGGGGAACGCGCCGGGTGAGCGGGTCGAACGTGGCGACCCCGCCATTCGTCGCGATCCAGTACATGCCGTCTCGTGTCGTGAGCAGATCGGTCACCCACGGGTCCGGCAGCCCGTCGCCGGTCCGATAGGTGACGAACTCGGATCCGTCGAACCGGCTCAAGCCGTCGATCGTGCAGAACCACAGGAATCCGCGAGGATCGCGCACGATGCGCCGCACGTTCGCGTGCGCAAGGCCGTCCTCGGTCGTGTAGGTGTGAATCGGCAGACGCTCGGCTGTGGCGCTCGATACGACAATGAGCGTCAGGACGCACGCGAGCACTACCTGAGCGTTTGAGAGAGGCGCGGTAAAGCGCGAGACAGCGCGGGGAATTAGGCGAGCGGACGACAACCCGGACATGAAGCGCCCCGAGACGCGAGCGCACATGGTAGCGCGCTCGCTGACGGATTCCTACCCGCGCGCGTAGTGACACACGGTCGTTCGGGCCGCAGACTTCGCATCGCGGCAATCAAGGAAGCACACATGGCGACCGGGCTTGCCAGGTCAGCAATGGGGTGGCGGCTCGCTGCCTGGACCGTCGCGCTCAGCTGCCTCTTCGCCGGAGCGAGCGCGTCATCGGCGCAGGCGCCGTACTATGCGCTGCCCGCGTGGGATCAGAAGCTGCCGGCGAGCACCAGGTTTGTGCTGGTGCTGTTCCAGGAATTTTGTACTCCCGACTGTCACCTGGTCGCGACGGGAGTCCTGGACCTGGAGACCGGACTCGTCTGGGAAAGGATTCCCTCAACGACCGCATTGGTATTTTCGCAGGCGACTATTACTTGCGCCGCCAAGTTTCATGGTGGTCGTGCAGGGTGGCGCATTCCGGACTTTGACGAAATGGCCAGCCTCATCGACGCGACGGTCACAACCGGACTCCGCCTTCCTCCCGGCCATCCGTTCATCAATGTCGTCGGCGCCACCGGCTATTGGACGCGGACGGTGTACAAGCCAACTTTCCGTTTGATCCTAAACATCGACCACGATCTTGGTGCGATCTTCAGTCCCACAGACGAAACGTACCATCGTCCCGTCTGGTGCGTTCGCGGAGGCGCGAAATGATGCATCGCTGTTCACTGGGTGGTCGTGATGCTTTTTGACGCGTCCGGAGAGTGTCGGTCGCTGGATGTTATTGTCTCGACTTGCAGGAGGTACTCACAACCATGAGGAGAACCGTGCTCACGTCCGGAATCGTCGCTGCGACGCTCCTCGGCGCTCCTGAGGCGAACGCAGCAGATGCCAGTTGTTGGTGCAACCCCGTACACCCCGCGGTCTTCGCCACTCGCATCCACGTCCGATGTGACTCATCGACGGGTGGTCCTTTTTGCGGGTATCGATACCCCAACATCAAGTACTTCGCTTTTCCAACGTCGAAGCCCATTTACAAGGACCTGTGGATGCTATTTGTTGCATACGGCAGCAGCGCCCCAAACGGGGATCCCACGCGGGGCGTTTGGATCCACTTCGATCCGAATGATACGAGCGGACAGGCGTGGGGTTGCCAGGCCATTAACTGTCGGACGATCAGTTGGGTCGAGGGTGGCTAATTGAACCTGCGTCGCTGCTTTCACTCGATCCCGGCCCGGGCGCACGGTGCTGGCGGCAGCGCAAGGCAGCGTAGCGCAAGTCGATCTGCGATTCACCAGTGGCCGTCGCGAGACGGCCCTTGCGAGTTGTCACGCGGGCCGTGACATCAGGGATACTCGATCTGCTCATCGCGAGCGGGGCGTCCGGCAGGCGTGAGGTCGAACAGGGTCCAGAGTGGTTCGACCGTCCCGAGGTGGCGTGGATCCTGGCCGGGATCGGAGATCTCGTGAATCAATTCGCTGGCCCAATGTAGCCTGACAATGCCATCGGGCCAGCGTCTGAACACGGTCATGATCGGCACGGACTCGCCATCTGGACCGTCGCCGCCGTAGTCGCGGCGGAACGTGTTGTTCGCCGCCGAGACCAACCGCGTATGCCTCCAGCCCTTGTCGCGCGCGAAGGCGGCGACACGTGCGATGGGCGCTCGTGCCACGACGACGAGATTGCCGCCCAATCCCTCGAAGTGCGGCATCGTGCCGTCCCACATGTCGATGAGCGCGGTGCAGGACGGGCACGGCCCCTCGTCGAGAGGCACGTTCGCCATGGCTCCTGAGGTGGGGCCGGCCCGCTCATCCGCCGAGTGTCGCGGGAACATGTAGTGATAGATCATCAGCGTGTCGCCACCGCGAAACAGTTCTGACATGCTGATGACAGTCGCGGCGCCATCTGCACCAGCCGCGTCGAATACATAGTCTTCGGGCACTTCACCTCCGGGCGGCAGGGCCCGAAGCTGAGCGGCGACTGCCTCCATCTGCCGGCGCAACGCGATTTCGCTCGCAAGGAGGGCGTCGCGGGCGGCCCGGTATTCCGAGGTCTCGTTCGGAAAGCTCATGCTCACGTCAGACTCCCTAATCGATTAAACAACTTTTGCAGCTGCGGCTGGCGATTTGATGACCGGGCGACTCCCGCCGGAGATCCTCGATCCGCGTGCGAAGACGCGAGCAAGCGATGGGTCGATCCGAAGCACACGACCGCGACCAATGAAGCCATGCTGGCAGATCGGCGCCCGGATGTAGCGCTTCGTACGCCGCCCGCGCGACCTCGGCATCGTGCAGCGCCCGCTGCGAGCTCGATAACCTGTGATCCGCAAGAGATTGCAGCCGCATTGGCGTTCGAGGCTGACGCGCCAGCGTTCCGGCAGGCAACGGCTCGTTCCTGGCGACCTCGATGAGCGCCTCGGCATCATCGCCGGTGATGTAGTGCCGCTGGGCGAGCGAAACAGCCGCGAGTACGACGCGGCGCACGTACGTCTGTCGCGTCGGATAGCGCGCACGTATCTCCGCGTCCGAGAACCGGGTGAACGTCCCACTGATCAGTGCGAACGGATTGAACCGGTCGAGCACCGCGTCATTGATCGCGTCATACGTGCCGAGCGGAGCGCCGGCGCGCCTCCCCAGGACCGTCGAAGAGACGTGAGGGAGACGAACGCCAGCCTCCCAGTTGCCATCGGTATCGAGCACCGGGACGAACGCGTTCGACCCGTCGACGCCACCTTGAAAGTACTGGGCCGGCGGTGGCGGCACACCGCGTGTCCAGCGCACGAGATTATCGAAGGCCGCACGGAAGAGCGGCCTGGCGTCCGCGGGATTCTGGTTCGGGACACCGAGGTCGAGAATTGGCTTCGGGAGATGCGAGATCGCCGCCGCTTCGTATTGGCGCCAGTTGCGATTGCCCGCGTTGCGCGTGAAGTACGCACTCAGACCGAAGCCGAGCACCGACGGATGGAAGATGACCACCGATCATCTGGATGAGGTGACCGTCATCGACCCTGCTGGGATCGAGTCCGGCGGTGATCACCTCGCGCTGTGCGGCCGCGTCTTGCGAATATCCCGAGCTCAAGACCTTTCGAACCGCATGCCGATCGCTCGGTAACAGACGAGGATTCTTGAGCAATCGTCCCGTGTCCAACAAGATCTCCCAGGCATTAGCGCTTCGTTCGATCGAGCCGAATACCAAGTGGTTGTGGACGTGGCCGTCATGGGGTGCAGAGGGTCCGAAAATTTCCGTCACCGCTTTGTCCCAGAGAACCGTTGCGTATGTATATCCCTGTTCGAACAAGTGGTTCCCTGTCGCGAGCAATGTGAATTGAAAGGTGCCGAATTCTGTCGACGGTGGGAAAAAGTGATAGAACGCGCAGTTGAGCCAGTCGACGACACGGACGCCATTCCCACGATCCCGGGGGTAGATCACGACCGCAGGCACCGTGTATTGACCGATGCTGCCGTCCGCTCGCACAAACGATCCGTGGATGGTGATCTCGGCGTACGTATAGTGCGGCGCACTCTCGTAGTCCCTGGTCGTGTACGCCGTCACCGAGATGATTTCGGCTTCGGCGAGCGGGACGGAGGTGAGTCCGACCAGCGCGCACATCCCCACACTCAGACACAGCGACATTCTCGTCACGTGAACCTCCGATACTCCGCCAGAGTTTTGAAGATGCCGAGCGAACTCGCAATCGGCAGGGCGAATCGGGCGCTCTAATTACACAGCCTGCACTTCGAGCCGTTCGCAAAACGTGTGCAGACGCCCATTGAACCCGGGCGCGTCATCCCAGAACGGCGCCTGCGCGGTGTTGGGCATCATCGCGACTTCAGCGTGCGGCAGACTCGCTTTGTGCTGGTCGACAACGGAGGGTTTGACAATCGGGTCGCGGCCCATCTGGGCAGACGCGCTAGTGGAGTACCGGACGCTGATTTGCTCGGACCCGCAGATCGTCCCGCAGCGCCTCAAGATCGACGAATAGATCGGACATTGTCTGATAACGCATGCCGCGATCTTGCCGAGTGCTTTGCCGATAATGTGCTGAAGACTGCCTGGTACATCGTGTCTGTTCGTGAGACAGCGGCAGGCTCCTGACCAAGAATCGCGACGAGAATGTCAGTTCTGCTCTGACCGGCAAAAAGTGGTCGGCCGGCCACTAACTCGAACAGGATGACGCCCAACGACCAAACGTCGGTCCGAAGGTCTACCGGCTGCCCACGCGCCTGCTCGGGCGACATATAGGCAACCGTCCCGAGCACCGTTCCCGGCTCCGTGTGCTGTGCCGTTTGCGTCGGGTCGTCACTGCCGCCTGAGGTCATCACCGACAGTTTGGCGAGGCCGAAATCGAGCACTTTCACCACGCCGTCGGGCCGAATCATGAGGTTCTCGGGCTTGAGATCTCGATGGACGATGCCCACGCCGTGAGCGGCGGCGACCGCACGGGCGACCTGCGTGGCGATGTCAACCGCTTCAGTGACGGGCAGTGAGCCGTCGCGCAGTCGCGCGCGCGTCTGTCCCTCTACCAACTCCATCGCGATGTAATGCTGGCCTTTATCCGTGTGGCCGAGCGCGTAGATGTGGCAGACGTTCGGATGGCTCAACATCGACGCGGCACGCGCCTCTTGCTCAAAGCGCAATACACGATTGCGGTCGGTAGTCAGCTCGAGAGGCAGGAACTTGAGCGCAACTTTCCGTCCGAGGTGCGTGTCACGGGCGAGCCACACCTCGCCGATGCCGCCGGCGCCGAGAGGCTCAAGGACTTCGTACTCGCCGAGCCGAGTTCCAACAGCGAGGGTCACGGCAGAGGGTCGGTGAATTGTAACGCAGGCCCGCGGCGCCGTTGGCGTTTGGCGCGGGTAACGGGCGAGCGTGCACGCCCTCACCCACCGGCCGGCAAATTCCGCTCAGTGGTGACTTGCGAGGAGGATTAGCGTTGGCTAGGTAGTTCGATTTCGTCCGCATTGAGCCCCGCCATCGGTTACGGATTTCCGGATGCGCCACTAGACCACGTCAGCGGCGAGGCAAGGCTATATGTCTGTGCGAGACAGGGTATCCGCGTATCGCGCCTGCGCCTCTTCAACAGCCCACGGGAAGGTGCGGCGCAGCAAGTCATTCGTGCGCTCGATGCCGGCCAGGCGGTCAGCAATTTTACGAAGTGCATATCTCGTGCGGCGAGGCGCCCGTTGCGACGCCCTGCGCATCAAACGCTGGAGTCCGGCGTTGATTGGACGAAACTGGTCGAAGAGCCGACCTCGCACATACAGCCCTAACACACCGGGCGATCTGCCTCTTGCGTGATGGCGTAGCCACCGCCGGAAATCTGTGCGTGAAGACTCACTGAGTTCATCGGTCCGGCCTATGAACAAAACGAGGGTCGCTTTCTTCCGAACGCCAAAAAGGGGCTCTTCCTCGATTCGTGTGCGACGCAACACTATCGAGATGCGCCGTCGCCCGGCTCAGCCTCCTTTGCGCTTGACGAGCAATCGGCCCATCCCACGTCTGTGGATGCGGACCGAATGTCTGGCAGATCGAACTGGATCGCGCAACTGCTGCAGCAGATTGACGGACTGAGCGCGGTCGGTGTCGTTAACGTGGACGAAGATGCGAGCCCGTTGCGCTCGACGAAGCGGCGAAGAAACTCAGGCGCGTCCGGGCCATTAAAGAAGCGTGGGTGGTTCGATTCTCAGCGTAGCTGCGTCTGCAATCGCGAGGCGACGTGGTTCATCGCCACTCGCAAGATTGCGTGGATGTCCTCGAGCCGCGTATCCGGGAGGTTGTTGTAGTCCATCAGCCGATGCGGCAGGCTGAAGTGCTTCAGCGAGTTCCACGTCATCTCAGCGCGGCGGTGCTCGGTCGCGTCCTGAATCGCGAACCGGACTTCCTGTAGCGCGACGCTCCGATGGACATACGCGCCGCGCACGTCGGTCTCGGCTTTTTGCAGCGCGCAAAACAGGCTTCGCTTGCCGGCGGCTTCGTCGTCGTCGCACCGCCGATCGTCGCGGCGATTCCACGCGTCCGGGCTCGCCAGCAACGCATCCGCGCGCTGCAGAATCCTCAAATCAGCGTCAGTCACGGGTTGGTCACGCGATTCAACGCGAAGCTGCTGACTGACCCAACCAGCGATCAAGACGGTCACCACCACGGCGACACTGACAGTCAGCGTCACGCGACGTGTGCGCATCAGACGGCCAGGGCGACCGACATCTTCACGCCGCTAATCTGCAGAACCGGCGGAATGTTCGCGTAATTCGGCCTATCGGTGGCGCTATCGGCGCGTCGCGCGCCGAAGCTCGCCTGGAACCTTTCGATCGAATCAAAGTACATGTGTTCCATGGCGTCGAAGCCCGTGCAGCCCTGCACGGATTCGCCGTCGACATGACACATCATCGGCGAGTCGCATTCAAGCACAATTTGTGTTTGCCGGGTGCCAATCGATTGAATCTTGAGGTCGCCGTTCTTTAGCGCGACCAGGCCGCCCTTGTCCGTTCGTCGCTCCCTTGTCGCTGTCGGTGTAGTCGACAGCAAGAATCGACTCCAAGCGGCTCGTATCGGCTTCCTGTAACGCGTCCACCCATCGCGTCTTAAGGACCTTGACGGCCTCGGGTGCGTTGCCGGTTTGACCCTGGAGTGAGCTGATGGCCAACACGAAGACCGCGAACGCCGCTTTGGCGGGCCTCCCTCAGCAGACGCGTTTAGCGACGACCCGCCCGATTGTGTCCTCTCCCGTATTGTGGCTACACGGCCGGGAGGGCGCATGGGATCGCGACGAGAGTGTACTCAGATTCTGGGTCTCAAGGGGTTTCGCGTCGAGGTGATCTCCTGGGAGCGCGAGGCGCCGAGCGTTCGCGTGCGGATCACGATCGAACGACGAGGCATCCGCGCCTATGAGTGTTCGGGCCGTTGTCGACGGACGTGGCGGGTGCGCGATCGAGCGGAGCGGACCTGGGACGACTTGCCCTGGGCCGAGCACCCCGTCAGGCTCGTCTATCAGCAACGGCGGATCTACTGCCGGACGTGCGGTATCCGCACCGAGCGGGTCGCCTTCGCTGATCCCAGGGCACGCATCACGCGGAGGCTGCGCCAACTCATAGGGCTGGACTGCCAGTCGATGCCGACCTCGCACGCCGCCGTGCGCCACGGCGTCAGTTGGAGCAAAGCGCGGCGCGCCGAGAAGGCGTTCCTGCAGGCATGGGACGAGACGCGACGGCGACGACGACGTCGGCATCTTGGTGCCGACGAGATTCATCGCGGCAAAACGCAGAAGTTCTACAGGTGCTCTCGGATCTCGTTCACGGCGAAGTGCTCGGCCTCGTGCGGGAACGCACCGAGAGCAGCTAGACCGAGTTGTTGACCACGTGCCTCGATGCGCGCCAGCGCGCAGCCGTCAAAGCCGTCTGCACCGACATGCATCATCCCTATTTGAATGCGGTAGGCGCCGTCCTGAAGGGCGCTGAGATCGTATTCGACAAATTTCATGTGTTGCAGCATGCCTCGGCGGCGCTCGATGAAGTCCGGCGTCGGGAGTTCTTCCGAGCGGGAGCGGTGATGCGCGCCTACGGTCGGGGCAAGCGCTGGCTCCTCTTGCGCCGCTGGAAGACGGTGCGCGGGTCGAAGCGACAAGAGTTGAAGCAACTCTTCGCCGCGAACCGGCGGCTGTTCAAGGCCTACGTGCTCCGCGAGCAGCTCGATCGGCTGTGGACCTACAAAACACGCGAAGGTGTCGCCAGGTTTCTCTTCGGCTGGCTGAAAGCGCTGCGGTGGCAGCGACTACCAGAAATGGAAAAGCTCGGCGACACGCTGGTCAACCACTTCGACGGCATCGCCGCCTACTGCGATCACCCAGTCCGCTTCGGCGTCGTCGAATCACTGAACACG